>JBGSTS010000020.1:0-66572 GCA_041736435.1 Desulfobacterales bacterium
GGCGCTCGTCCCCCAGGACAACGGCTGCAAGCGGCTGCGCGAGCCGGTCAGCCAGCCGGCGGCCGTGGGTGAGCAGCTCATGCACCACGCGCCGCGGAAGCAGCTCGCCGTCTTTCTCCTCGCACTCGGCCCAGACAAAAACCCCTTTGAATCGGGCCAGCTCCTCGGGGGAGGCTTGTCGGCGCTCGATGGAGAGCGCCGACTGCGGGCAGACGTTGACGCAGGCGCCGCAGAGCGTGCAGCGCTCGTCCACCGAGACGGTCTCCTTGCCGGCGGATACGGCGCCGAAAGGGCAGGCTTTCTGGCACAGGCCGCAGAGATTGCAAATGGTGTGGTCGATTTTGAGCATGATTCAATCAGCCTTCTTACAGGTAGCCTTCCGACCTCAGAAACGATGCAATCTCTGTGGCGGCAACGACCGGTTCGAGGCCCTCCAGTTTCCGTCCGCCTTCCTTCGGCTCGGGGGGGAAGACCTTCACCACCTGGGTGTAGGAGCCGGAAAGCCCCAGTTCGGACTCTCTCAGGTCGAGGTCGGCGGCGGTGACCTTGCGGATCTCCTTGCGGCGGGCGGCCAGCACCTCCGCGAGGCAGGGCATGCGCCGGAGCGGCTCCCCCTTGCTCGCCGACACCAGGGCCGGCAGGCGTGCTTCCAGCACCTCGTAGCCGGATTCGACTTCGCGTTTGACGCGAACCCGCTTGCGGTTGGGTGTGAGGGAGATCTCCACCCCGTACATGACCTGGGCCATCCCCAGGATCTCGGCCATCTCCGGGCCCACCTGTGCGGTGTCTCCGTCGATGGCCTGTTTGCCGACCAGGATGAGATCGGCGTCGGGCGCCGTCTTGCGGACGACCGCGGCCAGGGTCAACGCCGTGGCCCAGGTGTCGGCGCCGGCGAATTTGCGGTCGCTCACCAGCACCGCCCGGTCCGCCCCCAGCTCCAGGCAGCGCAGCAGAACCGCCTCCGCTTGAGGGGGGCCCATGCTGACGGCGATGATCTCGATCTCCGGATGGGTCGCTTTCAGCCGCACGGCGTGATCCAAAGCGTACTCGCAGAAGGGGTTCAGAATGGAAGCCACTCCCTCGCGGATCAATGTCCCGGTCTCGGGGTTGACCCGCACATTGGTGATCTCCGGCACTTGTTTGACGCAGACGACGAGTTTCATTCAAAGATATTCCCCGGGTTCAACAGCAGCTGCGGGTCCAGGGCCCGTTTTACCGCGCGCATCTGCTCGATGTCGGATTCGCTGTACATGGTCTTGAGAAACTTGGCTTTGAGTTTGCCGACTCCGTGCTCGGCCGAGACCGTCCCGCCGAAGGCGACCGCCTTTTCCGCAAACATCTGGTATAGGCTCAGCGCTTTGTTGAGATCCTCCATGTCGCGCGGCAGGATGTTGATGTGGAGGTGGTTGTTCCCGATGTGGCCGAAGGCCGCCCACTCCAGCCCGGCGTCGGCCAGCGCGTCCCGATAGACCGCCCACATGTCGGCCAGGCGCTCGTCGGGAACGGCCAGGTCAGTGCCCAGTTTGTGCAGGCCCGGGTGTTTTTTCTTACGCTCGGCGATCAGGGCGTTGATCGTTTCGGGCAGGATGTGGCGGAAGTTCTTGAGCCGGTCTAGTTCCCGGTTTTCATAAGCGGACCAGGAGTCGGCCAGCACGGCCCCGCAGCGTTGGGTCGCCGCCTCGAGGGCATCCATCTGTACGCTGCGGTCCGCCGGGTCGAAATCCAGTTCGAAAAATAGGGCCGCTCCGGCCGTCTTCGGTATGGCAGGCGTACCCACCGACCGGGCATCCCGCTCTTGCCGCCGGCGCAGCAGATCGACGGCGGTTCCGGAGTAGAACTCCAAAAAGTCGAGCCGGATGCGGGGGTCGGCGCGCAACGCTTCGACCAAGGCGACGGCTTGGTCGTCGGCCTTGAGAAACTGGACAACCGAAATTTTGGGCCGCCGCTTGAGAAGAGCGACGGTCACATCGGTGATGACGCCGAAGGCCCCCTCCGAGCCGATAAAGAGATCGATCAGATCCATGTGGGGTGTAGCGAAAAACCCGGCGGTGTTCTTGGTGCGCGGGGAGCCGTAGCGGGGGACCGTTACGTTATAGTCGTTTCCGGCGCTGTCCGTGACCGTAAATCCGCCGGCCGGGGATGCGAAATACTTGCCCCGGGGGATGTCCAGGAACTCTCCGTTGGCGAGCATCACGCGGATTCCTCGCACCCAGTCGCGGGTCGGCCCGTAGCGAAAGGTGCGTGCCCCCGAGGCGTTGGTGGCCACCGTGCCCCCCAACGAGGCGCTCATCTCGGTCGGGTCCGGCGGGTAGAAATAGGGATCGGGGTCCTGACGGAACCGATCCATTTCGATCAGCGTCATGCCGTCGGCGCAGCGCTCGATGTCCGGGATGCTCTTCACCGCGAGCTGGGCGGCAATGGCTCTCAAGGTCACGGCACACTGGGCCTTGAGCCGCCACTCCGTGGACGGTGCGTCGCAGAAAAGGGCCAGGATTCGGTCGAAATTTTCGAGAGACAACAGTGCGCCCTGGTTCGGGACGCAGCCTCCCACCAGCCCAGTGCGGGCACCGGCGATGGTGACCCGGACCTCGCGCCGGGCCATTTCCCTCATCACCGCTGACAATTCGGCCTCGGTTCTCGGAAAGAACAGGTGATCGAAGGGTTTGCAGGAGAACTTCGACTCGTCGGTGAGGTAGGCCGGGAATTCGGCGGTGATGTTCTCGAAGCCGTCCACCCGGCGGACGGTGTCAAATTGAGCGGACTCGGTGGTCTGGCTGGTGATTTCGTGCATGGTGCATCACGTGTAAAATTTTTTGTTAAACGCCCAGTTTTTTGATGCCCAGACGCCGGGCGGCGTTTTTCAGATGCCGGCTAGAGCTGGTCCTGGCCTGGCCTGCATCCCCAGCCGAAATCGCCTGGAAGATGCGTTCGTGTTCCCTCTGAACTTTGGCCGGTAGATTCGAGCTGCGGCTGGAATGCTCGCGGGCGGCGCGAATGACCGTTCCGGCCTTGGCGTTCAAATAGCCCATGAGGTCTTTCATATACTTGTTGCCGCTCATCTCAGCGATGATGCTGTGGAATTCCAGGTCCGGCTGCGCGCCGTCCGTACGGTCATCTACCGCCTGTGCCATCCGCGCCAGGGCGTCGCGCAGTCGTTTGAGATCTCTGGGGTTACGGCGGCGAGCAGCCAAGGCCGCTGTTTCGCTTTCAATGACGGCACGCATTTCATAAAACTGGTATAGATCCGGCTCCAAGAGCCGATCAATCCCCTCCATGCGGTAGGAGGCCCGGGCCGCAGGGTCCAGCACCATAACCCCTTTGCCTTGGCGGGAGTCGAGCAGGCCCTCGGTCTTCAACCGGGAAATCGCCTCCCGCACGACCGAGCGGCTAACGCCGAAGACCTCGCTCAACTGCGATTCCGGGGGCAGCTTCGCGCCCGGAACGTAGAGCCCGTTTCCGATCTGGCGCGCGATGATGGCCGCGACCTGCTCCGGGAGACACGGTGTTGATGAAAGTGCATAGTTATCAGGTAACCTGGTAACCATACAAATTCTCTAACCGGGAGTCATTCGAATGTCAAGGGAGTGGGAGCAGCGCTTGCGAATACTGCAGGTGAACCTCAACCCAAACAACCCTGAAGCATACTGCCTCCGGGCAGACAGCTTGATTAACTCGGGAGAGCTTCAATGGGTTCATCCCTTGACAACCGCCGAGTGGATGGGGTTTACTTCGGACCGATTCGTTCGGGCGATTCAATGAACGCGACCGTTTGACCTGCGACCAGTGGAGGTGGCGCCATGCAGTGCAGCGAAATGGACACGCTCATCAAGAAGGCGGAAATTTTGATTGAGGCGCTGCCGTATATTCAAAAGCTCTATGGCAAGACCGTCGTCGTAAAATACGGCGGCAACGCCATGATCAACGAGGAGTTGAAGAACAGCGTGATGGAGGACATCACGCTGTTGAAATTCATCGGCATGAACCCGATCGTCGTCCATGGGGGTGGACCGGAAATCACTAAAACGCTGGAGAAATTCGAGATCAAGAGCGAATTCGTCAACGGCCTGCGGGTCACCGACTCGGCCACCATGGAAATCGCGCAGATGGTGCTGGTAGGCAAGACCAACAAGGAGATTGTCGCCCTGCTGAACAAAAAGGGCGGCAAGGCCATCGGCCTGTGCGGAATCGACGGGCGCCTGATCGAGTGCACCAAGCGCCGGGCGTTCAGCGACGGCAATGAGGTGGACCTGGGCCACGTGGGAGAAATCATGCAAATCAACTCATCGCTGCTCGCGCTGGTCGCACGCGATGAATACATCCCGGTGGTGGCGCCGATCGGCATGGGCAAAAACGGCGAGAGCTACAACATCAACGCCGACGACGTGGCCGGCGAGATCGCCGTTGCGATGAAGGCCGAAAAGCTGATTTTTCTCACCGATGTCGAGGGCGTGAAGTCAAAGCGCGAGGAGGGCGAAGTCCTCTACGCCCTCACTATCGATGAGGTGCACACGCTGATCGACCAGAAGGTCATCGTAGGCGGGATGATCCCGAAAGTGCAGGGTTGCATTGACGCTTTGGAGAAAGGAGTGGGGCGGGCCCACATCATCGACGGCCGGATCCCTCACTGCATTCTGCTGGAAATCTTTACTTACAAGGGGATCGGGACGATGATCATGAAGGACAAGGTGCTCTACCACGACCGCGAAAAGCTCTGACGGGATGGCTGCGTCGGAAGGCCAATCTCGGCGTTGCGCTTTCCCGCCAAGGCGGGACGGTCGCTGCGGCGTACAAAAAGTACGCCTCGCGCCGCGGGATTCGCGCGCCTTGATCTTGGCCTTCGGATGCAGCCATCCATCGGATCGCTATGTGAGGCCCCGGAGCTTCGGTTCCGCCCTGACGAGCGACCTGACGGGATGTCGACGGTAGAAACCGCTATTCTGGAGTGGATCTACATATTTTCCAACACGCCGATGCCGAGCAGCTCCAGGCCCCGTTTCAGAACGGACGCCGTGGCGCGGATCAGGGCCAGGCGGGCGGCGGCCAGCGGCGGGCGTTCGGCCTGGATCACGGCGGGTTTGTTGTAGAACTGGTTGAAGGCGCGGGCCGTGTTGAAGACGTGCGCAGCCACCCGCGCGGGGTTGTACTCGTCCACCCCGCTCGCCAGCTCCTCGGGGAACTGGATCAGCATCTTGAGCAGCAGCAGTTCCTCGAGGTTTCCCAGCAGCCCAAAATCCGCCTTCTGCTCCAATAGGCCTCGCCGGCCGGCCTTTTCCAGGATGCCGAAAATACGGGCGTAAGCATACTGGCAGTAGGGTCCGGTGAACCCGTCGAAGGAGATGGACTCGGTCGGGTCGAAGTTGATGCTTTGAGTGGGACGCACGCGCAGCAGATAATATTTGATGGCGCCGATGCCGATGACCTCGGCCCGGCGCCGGATCTCCTCCTCGGAAAGCCGCTTTTCGGGGTCGCGCCGGCGGATCTCCTCCTCGGCCAGTTCGATCATCGCGGCGATCAGGTCGTCGGCGTCCACCACCTTGCCCTCGCGCGACTTCATCTTGCCTTCCGGCAGGTAGACCATGCCGTAGGAGAGGTGGTGGCAGTTCGGGGCCCAGGCATACCCCAGCGCGTCCACGATCGCGAACAGGCATTGGAAGTGATGCTCCTGTTCGCTTCCGACCACGTATACCGACGAATCGAGATGGTGCTCAGTGACCTTGAGGATCGCCGTACCGATGTCCTGGGTGATGTAAAGGCTCGTTCCATCCGGCCGCAGCACCGTGACCTTCTTGGGGGAGCCGTTTTTCTCGAGTCCGAATTGATTCTCCGGCAGGTGAAATACCGTATTGCCGCGTTCGTCCGTTGCAAATACACCTTTCTGAAGCCCTGCGGCGATGACGTCCTTGCCGAGCGTGTAGGTCTCCGACTCGTAGTAGAAGACGTCGAAGTCCATGCCGAAAGTACGGTAGGTTTCGGCAAAACCGTCGTAGACCCACTGGTTCATCCGTTTCCAGAGCTCGAGCGTATGGACGTCGCCGGATTCCCATTTTTGAAGCATCTCCTGGATGGCCTTCTCGAGCGATGCGTCCTTCTCGGATTCGATGGCGTAGCGCACGTACCATCGGCCGACAAAATGATCCCCCTTCACGCCTTCGGACTGAGGGGTGGCACCGCCGGCGAAGCGTTCCCAGGCGAGCATGCTTTTACAGATGTGCACCCCGCGATCGTTGATCAGGATGGATTTGACCACCGGGTGGCCGGCGGCCGCCAGCATGCGCGATACCGCGATGCCCAGGGCGGCGTTGCGCAGATGGCCGAGGTGAAGAGGCTTGTTGGTGTTGGGTGAAAGGTACTCCACCATTGCCCGCAACTCAGCCCCCGCATGCGAATCGCCATACGTCTCCCCGGCCGAGGAGATCCCCGCGAGGAGATCCCCGAACAGGCGGCCGGGGTGAAGCGTACAGTTGATGTAGGGCCCGGCGGCGGCGGCCTTAAGGATCACATCATCCGATGCGATGCCGGCCGCAATGCGCTTGGCGATCTCGGCCGGGTTGCGCCGAAGTTTTTTCGACAGCGAGAAGCACCCAACCGCGAAATGGCCGAACTGAAAATCGGGCGGGAACCCGATCTCGAGCTCCTCCGGTGAGTGCTGAAACGCCGCGTGGCAGGCATCGGCGATCTTTTTGAGAAGGTGCTGTTTCAGGGGGCCAACAGGCATACCCACATCCTCGACCTTGAATTGTACGAAAAGCGCACGTTTCCAAATATGTCAAACTTATCCACCTTGATCAACTTCAAAATACGAATTTAAAATAGAGCGGCCGCGGATGTCGTTGACACTTATGGCCGAAAGTGCCATCCCAAACCTGCAGTTCCACCTCATCCACCAATGGAGAAAATATGAAAAAGAGCTTCAAAAAAGTGGCGGTCATCGGCGCCGGCACCATGGGGCACGGAATCGGCCTGCTGTTGGCTTTGAGCGGCTGCGATGTCAGATTGGTGGACCTCAGCCGGGAGCGCCTCGGTCTGGCCATGCGGTTGATCGAATCCCACCTCGACGGCCTGAATCTTCACCGGGAATACGGGATGGAAGCCGATGCCGTCCTCAGCCGGATCAAACCGGAGCAGGGGCTTGGCGAAAGCCTCCCGGAGCTTGATCTAATTGTGGAAGCCGTCGTGGAGAAAGCCGAGGCTAAGCGGGAACTCTTCCACCATATAGGCCGATGCAGTGGGACCGAGACCGTTGTCGCCAGCACGACCTCCTACATGGACGTTTTTTCCCTCGCGCCGGAAGAGTTGCAATCACGTCTTCTGATCGCACACTTCTACAACCCGCCCTACATCATTCCCCTGGTGGAGCTTGTTCCGGGGCCGCAGACCGACCCGTTTGCGGTTGCCAAGGTCAGACATTTCATGGAAAACCAGAAGATGGTTTGCATTACGATGAAAAAATACATTCCGGGCTTCATCATCAATCGCCTGCAGCGCGCTCTCGGCCGGGAGATCTTCCACCTCATCGATGCGGGTGTTGCCGACCCGGCAGAAATCGATCGGGCGGCCAAGGCCAGCCTGGCCATTCGTCTTCCCGTGATGGGGGTGGTGGCGCGCTACGACTTCGCCGGGCTGGATGCGACCCTCAACAACATCAAGGGGGAGCCCATCCATCTGGCCTCCGGCAGCGATCTTTCACCGACCCTGGAGCGCCTGGTCGATGAAGGCCGCTATGGCGTCAAGACCGGACGGGGCTTTTTCGATTGGAGCGATCGAAATCTCGGGGAGCTGTTGCGGGAGCGAGACTTGCGCCTGCTGCAAGTGCGAAGGTTGATGCAGGAATGGGTCGACCAGGATGCGCGCAACGGCATTTGACTTAGATCAATGCGGTCGCCGTTCTCACAGGGTATGACTCAGGGGAAACGTTTTTTTAACCTTGTCAAACCGAAAGGAGGTTGCCCATGTTTTGCTACCAATGTGAACAGACCGCAAAAGGTACCGGGTGCACGGTGCTGGGCGTCTGCGGCAAACAGCCCGAGGTTGCCGCACTTCAGGATCTTCTCCTTTACACACTCATGGGGTTGTCCCAGGTCGCCGTGGAGGGGCGAAAAGTAGGCGTGTCCGACGCGGATGTGAATGCGTTCACCGTGCAAGCGGCCTTTTCGACCCTGACCAACGTCGATTTCGACCCGGCGCGGTTCGTCGATCTGATCAACAAGGCCGCTGTCAAACGGGACCGCCTCAAACAAAAGGTCAAAGCCGCCGGCGGGCAGATCGATTTTCCCGGCGGGGCTTCGACCCTGATGCCGAAATCCACTGTGGAGGAGTTGGTCAAGCAGGCCGAACCGCTCGGCCTGAAGTCCTACCCCGCCGACAACCCGGATATCCTTTCATTGAAGCACACGGTTCTTTTCGGGATCAAAGGCGTCAGCGCCTATGCGGACCACGCCCAAATCCTGGGGCAGACGGATGACAAGGTCTACGCCTACGTGCACGAGGGGCTGGCCGCCATCCAGCGGGCCGATTTGAACCTGGATCAGTGGGTGGGAATGGCCCTCAAGTGCGGTGAAGCCGCTTTACGTGCCATGGAACTTCTGGATGCGGGCAACACCGGCGTCTACGGCCACCCGGTGCCGACCCAGGTGCCCCTGGGCCACAAGAAAGGCAAAGCCATTCTCATTTCGGGCCATGACCTCAAGGATTTGGAAGAACTGCTCAAGCAGACCGAAGGCAAGGGCATCCATATCTACACCCACGGGGAGATGCTGCCCACCCACGGCTACCCGAAACTGAAAAAATACAAACATTTTTACGGCCACTATGGAACGGCGTGGCAAAACCAGATCCGGGAGTTTCCCGCTTTCCCCGGCGCCATCCTGATGACCACCAACTGCATTCAACGGCCGAAGGACGACTACAAACAGAACATCTTCACAAGCGGCCTGGTCGGCTGGCCGGGGGTCCCGCACATATCCGACCTCAACTTCAAGCCTGTCATCGACCGGGCGCTCGCACTTCCCGGCTTTCAGGAGGATTTGAACGGCAAGGAGGTGACGGTGGGGTTTGCCCGCAACTCGGTTTTGGGGGTGGCGGACAAGGTCATCGAGGCCGTCAAGTCCGGCGCCATCCGGCACTTCTTCCTGGTGGCGGGCTGCGACGGGGCCAAACCGGGACGCAATTACTACACCGAGTTCGTTGAAAAAGTGCCCAAGGACTGTGTGGTCTTGACCCTTGCTTGCGGGAAGTTTCGTTTCTTCGACAAGGAACTCGGCAATATCGGTGGTATCCCGCGTTTGCTCGATGCCGGCCAGTGCAACGACGCCTACTCGGCCGTCCAGATCGCCTCGGCCCTGTCCAAGGCATTCAACGTGTCGGTCAACGAACTGCCTCTCTCGCTAATCATCTCCTGGTACGAACAAAAGGCGGTATGCGTTTTGCTCGCGCTGCTGCACCTGGGGCTCAAGAATATTCGCTTAGGGCCGTCGCTGCCGGCATTTCTAACGCCCAACGTGCTCGACACGCTGGTAAAAAACTTCAACATCAAGCCGATCGGCACGGCAGACGAAGACCTCAAAGCGATTCTCGGATAACAGCTTACGGTTAAAAATGCCCAACCCCTGTTCAAGCCGCCGTCCTGGTCGGCTTGGGCGGGGGTTTCTTATTTTGTCCCCAGCTTCTCCCGGATCATTCGGCAGGTCTTGCTTTCCGGGGCTGCGAGCATGGTGATGCCTAAGATCAGCAAAGGAATTGCGAAAATGATGCCCACCACCGGTACAATCACCAACCCAACCACAAACAATAGAACCGATGCGATCAGAAAGACCAGGCCTATGGTTTTGCTCGAAAATCGCTCCTGTTTGCATTCGTTCACGTTCATCGCTATCTCCTCTCCCTTGTTTGCGAAACGCGCAACTGCGTTTTGAATTCTCCATCGGTCATAGGCTCAAGACTGCACGTTTCCAGTGTTGTTCCAAGAACAGTTCGATCAGTGGCCATTGAATCCTTTTTGAGGTTTACAGCACTACCATAATGCACAAGATAAGGTTAAAAAGGCCGTTAGAACGCAAAACCTGACAAATGCAAGAAGGATACTCAATATAGCCTTTGTCATCATTTCAATCAAAGGCAATAGATGCCCACACCACGCATAACCCAAATCGACAGGAGTCACCCAACGCGGGGGGGGGCTCGAGTTGATTCTCGGTCAGGATCTGGCCATCGGCTATGAATCCCACTCCCAAAACAAGGCCAAGCTTTCCTTTAACAAGTCCTTCACGGTGCGGGTCCTGGAGCCGGCCGCAGTGAGCTCCTTCATCGCCGCGAATTAAGTCCCCGACGCGGGTGGCTGTGAGCAGTTCGGTGCAGGTACCCGCTCTCACCCCTTGAGCTTTTCGATCAACGCGCGGTAGATTATGGCAAGCCCCTCGGCGGGCCCGGCGATGGTTAGGGATTTCCAATTTTCTGCCATGGGGGACACGCCGACTCCCAGATTTTGGCAGAGCAGGTGGGCTTGGTGCCACGTCGGGAGCCAAACCAGCTTTTCCGTGATCGACTGGATGCTGCCGAAAATGTCGATGAATCGCGGCAGGCTCAGAATGAAGTAGACCCGGTTGGGAAAAGGCGAATCCGGTTGGATGTGGCTGTCGGGGTCCCAGACGAAACAGCCCACGTGGGGCCGCCAGGGCAGACCTCGGCGTTTCATTTCAAGGGCCAGGTGGCAGAGGGGTTCGTCGAAGGAGGTGGGTTCCAGGTCATTTTCCGGATCGAATCGAATCGGCATCATCTGTTTTTTCCCTTGGCTCGGTTCATTTGAGAAAGTCGACTTCAAAACCCCCTTGCCCTCCTTTGTAATAAAAAAGTTGCGGGAATCTAAGCACATAAAGGCAACGGGAGAATCCCCCGTTGCCTTTATGGGTAAACTCGCCGGCGGGCGATCAGCCGGGGATGGACACCGGTGAGTATTTGCCAATGTATTCCATGGTCTCTTCGTATTTGCCGCGCATGTCGACGGTGCCCCCATCGATGCTCTTCTTCTGAGGGGTCCACTCCGTCGGGCACTCGTTTTTCAACTGCTCGATGCGCTCGGACATGTCGGCCAGCAGCAGATTCAAATCTTGAATGTTGGGCAGAACCTTTTCGAGCTCCTTGGACCCGAGCTTTTCCACCTTGCGGGAGAGATCGTACATCTTGGCCTTCCAAGCGATCAACTCCATCTCCATGCCTTTGCAGTAATCGACAACGTTCATGTTTCCTCTCCTTTACATGCGTTAAGGGTTGCCATCATTTAGTCGGTCTTTGATAAATACAATGCGCAGTTCACAGCTGTCAAGCAGGCTTGCCCGGCAGAACCGGGGCGCAAAAAAAACCACAATATAATGTAGGATTCCCCCTCTTGACACCCAACATTTTTTGGGAGATGATTTTAACTCGGAAACGAATCCTACCGTAACTTCCACCACTAGGAGCGCATCATGGAAAAAATAGCGGAGACCACCCGGCAAACCTACGAGGGATGGGATGAGTTTTTCGCCAAGCCGGTGGACGAGAAGCTCGACTTCTTCAAAACCAACGGCCGCATCTTCGATGTCATTTATGCCCAGCAATTCGACCGGCAATTCCTGGATGAGCTTTGCGACCTTGCCGAAAAGATCCGGCTTCTCGCCAAGACCAAGATGGGAGCCCGAAAGCTGAGCGGCCTTCTACCCCACAAGCGGGCCATGCTCTATTTCGTGCAGCCATCTACCCGGACCTTTCTCTCCTTTCAGAACGCCTGCTTTCTTTTAGGGCTCAATGTTTCCGAGAGCCGCGGCACGAGCACCAGCTCCGAAGTGAAGGGGGAATCGCCCGAGGACACCATTCGCACCTTTGCCAGCTACGTGGACCTGATCATATCGCGCCACCCTGAGGCCGGGTTTGCCGAGAAGACTGCCTGGGTGCTGAATCAGAACGAACGGCCGGTCCCGGTTCTGAACGGGGGCTCTGGCCCCGACCAGCACCCGACCCAGGCGCTGCTCGACATCTACACGCTCAAGCGCGAGTTCGCCAGCATCGGCGGCATCGACGGCAAGAAGATCGCCATGGTCGGGGACCTCAAGCGCGGCCGGACGGTGCGCTCCCTCTCCTACCTGCTCAAAAACTACAAGGACGTCACCCTCTACTACGTGGCGCCCGAAGTGTTTCGGATGAAGGACGACATCAAAACCTTTTTGAAACGACACGGCATACCATTTTACGAGACCGATGACTTCGAGAGCGTTCTGCCCAAGGTCGATGCCATCTACATGACCCGCATCCAGAACGAATACGCCGCCGACCCCACCCGCGAAACCGAAACATTTCCAGCCTTCCACTTCAAGAAAGAGCATCTGCCCAAAATCCACGCCCACTGCGCCATCATGCATCCCTTGCCGCGGCGCCACGAGATCGAGGTGGCGGTGGACAAGGACCCGCGTGCCGCCTACTGGCGCCAGGAGCGCAATGGGATGTGGATCCGAGCCGCCCTCATCGCCCATGTCTTCCGGGTGGAACAGGAGATTTTTTCCGAGTTTGCCTGAAAAGCACCCCGGCCGGGGCGGAGAACCTGGTCAGACGGGTCGCCGTGGCTATGATCGATCCCGGTCCACGAGCGCGGCTTGCCTTTCATTTATTGGGATGGCGCCGTATGATCGGCCTCGCGGCAGAGGATGAAGCGGCGAGAGACCCGAAGGCCTACCAACCGTAATACCGAGAGAGACAGCACAGGAGTCAAGGATCGTGACGAACGCCTGCGTCGAAACCCATGTGTTGGAAGAATTGCTCAAACTGCTCAAGCTGGAGCCGATCGAGGTGAACATTTTCCGCGGCCAGAGCCAGGACCTGGGCTTCGGCAACCTTTATGGCGGTCAGGTTCTGGGGCAGGCGCTGTCGGCCGCCTATCAGACCGTGCCCCCGGCGCGTCGGGCCCACAGCCTGCATGCGTATTTTCTGAGACCCGGGGATGTCAAAAAGCCGATCATCTATAATGTCGACTGCATCCGCGACGGGAAAAGCTTCACCACCCGACGGGTGGTGGCGGTCCAGAGCGGGCGTGCAATTTTCAACTTGGCCGCCTCCTTCCAGATCGACGAACCGGGCTTCGACCACCAGGATCCGGCGCCGGCCGTGCCGGGGCCCGAGGGTCTCGCGTCAGAATTCGAACTGGTGAACAGCATCGCCGAACAGATCCCCTCCCCCATCCGGGAAAAGCTCCTCTGCCGGCGGCCCATCGAAGTCCGTCCGGTCAACCCCATGAACCCGTTTGCCCCTGAAAAACGCGAACCACTGAGGTTCAACTGGATCAAAGCCATCGACCGGATGCCCGATGATCCCGCCATCCACCAATACCTGCTGGCCTATGCCTCGGACTACGGCCTGGTGGGCACCTCCCTCTACCCCCACGGGCAGAGCTTCTGGCAGCCGGCCATGCAGATGGCCAGCCTGGATCATGTCATGTGGTTTCACCGGCCGTTTCGCATGGACGAGTGGCTCCTGTATGTGATGCAGAGCCCCAACGCCTGCAAAGCACGGGGATTGGCGCTCGGAAGAATCTACGACCGCCGGGGAGGTCTCGTGGCCACCGTGGGCCAGGAGGGGTTGATCCGCTTCCATGCCAAAGAGGGTGCAGAGGGGTGAGGCTTCAGGTCTCCCTGGGGAGGACTTTTGTTTTTTGACGCAGGCCGGAGATGATGGACCAGGCGAAAATGGCGGCGGTGATGCTCAAGCAGACCAGGCTGATCGGCCGCGTGAAGAAAACAGTGAAACTCCCGCGTGAGAACATCAGGGAGGATTTGAAATAATACTCCACGAGGGGGCCCAAAACGAAGGCCAGGACCAGAGGCGGGGAGTCAAATTTAAGCTTTTTCATGATGTAGCCAACCACTCCGAACAACAACATGAAAAAAACGTCTGCCATGCTGTTGGCCACGGAATAGGACCCGAGGATGCAAAAGATGATGATCAACGGCATCATATACGGGTAAGGAATCCGCAAGAGCTGCACCCACAGGCCGATCAGCGGCAGGTTGAGAACCAGCAGCATGATATTGCCCAGATACATGCTGGCGATGACACCCCAGAAGATGTCCGGGTGTTGGGTCATCAACAGCGGCCCGGGCGTGACCCCGTGAAGAATGAGCGCACCCAGCAGGAGCGCCATGACGACGTTTGCCGGCAGCCCCAGCGTCAGTAGCGGGATGAAGGCGGCCTGAGCCGCGGAGTTGTTGGCCGCCTCCGGTGAGGCCACCCCCTCGATGATTCCCGTGCCGAATTTTTCCGGGTACTTGGAAACGCGTTTTTCCACGGCGTAGGCCACAAACGATGCCAGCACGGCCCCGCCTCCGGGCAAAATCCCCAGCCAGAAGCCGATCACGGTCCCGCGCAGCAAGGCCCACCTGGCTTGGACCCAGTCGGCCAGCGTCGGGAGCAGGCCTTTGACCTTGGTCTTGAAGATTTCGCGCTCCGTTCCCTGTTCGAGGTTGACCAGTATCTCCGATATACCGAACAGTCCCATGACGAGGGGAACCAGCCCGATACCGTCCAGCAGCTCGGTGAACCCGAAGGTAAACCGTGCAGACCCCGACACGGTATCGATTCCCACCGTGCCCAGAATGACCCCGAAGCAGGCCATCATCAGGGCTCGGATCATGGAGGTGGAGGTCAGGAAACTGAGGACCACGAGACCCATGCACATAAGCGAAAAATACTCCGGCGGCCCGAACCTCAAGGCGAATTTTGCCAGCGGCGGCGCCACAAGGGTCAACCCGATCAATCCCAGCGTGCCGGCAATGAACGAGCCGAACGCGCAGATCCCCAGGGCGCGTCCGGCCTTGCCTTGGCGGGCCATCTGGTAGCCGTCCAGGCAGGTCATGACCGAAGCGGCCTCCCCGGGGATGTTCACCAGGATCGAGGTGGTCGACCCCCCGTACATGGCTCCATAATAAATACCGGCGAGCATGATGATCGCTGTCACCGGGGGGGCGTGAAACGTGGCCGGCAGCAAGAGCGACATGGCCGCCGTCGGCCCCAGCCCGGGCAGAACTCCGACCAGAGTGCCGATCAGGCAGCCTAAAAGACAGTAAAAGATATTGGTGGGCTGGAGCGCAACTGCGAAACCCTGCATCAATTCATAAAATATGTCCATATCCGCCCCTGCGGCAGTCGCACTCCCAGAAGGACCACGAAGAGAATGTGGGTAAACGCCAGGGTCAGCGCCGAGGCGACAACCACCCGGCGCCAGCCCAGCGGCTCCACGCATCGAAACAGAAAAAGCAGGAGCAAAAAAGTGGCGGGAATGAATCCAATCACATTCCAGAGCAGCACGCCAACGAACAGGAACAGCATTGCAATGAATATTTTGAGCAGGTCGGCGCCTCGAAACCCCTTGCCATCGCCCTTTTCCGGGCCCGTCAGTAACGCTTTAACGAGTGCAATGAGGCTCAAAGCCCCCAGGGTTGTAGCAGCCAGAAACGGCACGAAGCCCGGGCCCGGGCGGACAAACCCTCCGAAACCCAGGCGCCACGATTCCATTCCAACAGCGCAGGCGAACAGAATCCAGGCCGCATAGGCGATGGTGTAAGTTTTTCTCATTTACTTCTTTATGAAATTTTGAACCTGGACACCTGCTTCCTTGTAGGCATCGGCCCAGAATTTAGCAAAGTCCGCCGTGTTCTGGTACATGACCGGCATTTCATAGCGGCCCATGGCGTTCAGGAACCCGGCGTCGCTCAACGCTTTGTGGAAGGCATCGTGCAGGATTTTGACACGGTCGGCCGGCAAACCCTTCGGCCCCACGATGCCGATGGGTGAGTTGTGAACTACTTTGAAGCCGGATTCCTTGACCGTCGGGATATCCGGGTATTTCTTCACGCGAGTCTCGCCGTAGGTAGCAATGAGTTTCAGCTGGCCGGCATCCACGAGCGGGATCCAGCCCGAGGTGGTCGAGATGAAGTCCACATGCCCGCCTAACAGCCCGGCCGAGGATTCCTGGTCGCCTTTTGAAGGCAGGTGATTAAATTTCAGCCCGGCGTTGAAAGCCATCTCCTCAGCGGCAATGTGGCCGCCCGTCCCGATGCCGGAGGCCATATATGCCAGCTCACCGGGTTTGACCTTGGCTTGATCGACCAGTTCTTGCAGGGTTTTGATCTTGGAGTCGGGGCGGACCAGAATCCCGTAAAGGTAGCCGCCGACCCGAATGATGGGGGTAAGATCATTTACCGTGTCAAAGGAGAGCTTGTTGATGTGAGCGGCGCGGTGCAGGCTCGTGACGACCACCGACAGCAGGTACCCGTCGGGATCCTTGCCGACGATGGAGCCCGTCCCAACGGCCCCGCCGCCACCTCCTTTATTTTCGACCAAAACGGGCTGGCCGAGGATTTTGCCGGCGGCCTCCGCCAGCGGTCTGATGACCACGTCGGTAGACCCCCCGGCGGGATAGGGAACGATCAGGGTGATGGACTTGGATGGGAAGCCGGCGGCAGAAACCCAGTTTACTGAAACTCCGACAAACACCAGGATCAGGATTACCATAAGACATCGACACGACTTCATAACAAGCACCTCCTTGGAAGTTTTTTTGCTCAGTAAGCGATATTGTTTTTATTGTCAAGGCAAGCGCTTGAACGGTGCTCACCCGGTTGAGAAATGTCAGCTGAGGCTGGTGGATCATGTTTTTCGGTCTGCGGCCCTAAACGGCATGCAGCATCGAGCGCCTCTCCCCAGGTACTATTCATGTGTTCAGTTGCCGGGCCATTGGTGGTATGAAGAACAAAAAAGGTGGTTCTATAGAAACGTTGCCGAGAGTCGTTTTTCCGGAGTTATGTGCCCTAACCCAAACTATTTCAGATCAGCAGCGGCCAAGGAGGAGAGCTTGGATTTTAAGCCAGTGTCCGATTCACATCTTAAAGAACTTGCCGCATTGGTGGCGGCAGACAGGTTTTCAACCGGAGAGTCGATCCGCGATTTGCATGCCAGAGATCAGTCCTCCCACGCGGCGTGCCGGCCCGAAGCCGTGATTTGGCCTCAGACGGCGGAAGAAGTGGCGGCGATTCTCAAGTATGCCGGAGTGCACCGCATTCCCATCACCGGCTGGGGGGCCGGTTCAAGCCTCGAAGGCAACCCCATCCCGGTCTGCCGCGGGATCGTGCTCGACTTCGGCCGCATGAACCGGATCCTGACCCTCCGTGAAGAGGATTTTCAGGCGGACGTGGAGCCGGGGGTTGTTTACCAGGACCTGAACGAAAAGCTCAGGCACACCGGGCTCTTCTTCCCGCCGGACCCGGGCGCCCGGGCCACGTTGGGCGGAATGATCGCCAACAACGCCAGCGGCACCCGCACGGTGCTCTACGGGTCCACCCGGGATTATGTCATGCGCCTGGTGGTGGCCCTGGCGAGCGGCGAGCTGATCGAACTGGGCACCCGGGCCAGTAAAAGTTCCTCGGGCTACAGCCTGATCAATCTGTTCATCGGCTCCGAGGGCACCCTCGGCATCGTGGTCGAGGCGACCCTTCGGTTGGTGGGGTTTCCCGTGGAGTATTCCGCCGCCGTGGCAACCTTCCCATCCGTGGAGGCGGCGGCTCACACGGTTTACGACCTTAAGCGCTCGGGGCTCAACCCGGCAGCCCTCGAGCTGCTGGGGCCGGAGTGCATCGCCCTCATGAATCAGGAGCAGCAGCTCGGGCTCGACGTGGCGCCGACCCTTTTCATCGAATTCCATGGGACGACGACCAGCCAGCTGGCCGAGGTGCTGGATGCCGCCAAGGAGATTTGCGATGCCGGGGGCTGCGTGGAGTTTCGGCCGGGGCTCGGCCGCGCCGAGCGCGACCGGATTTTCAAAGCGCGCCACGCACTGGGCGAAATGATCCAGCACAACCACCCCGAGCACCGGATCCTGATCATGGACGTGGCCGTGCCCATCACCGCCTATGCAGAGCTTTTGGCGTCTATGCGGGCCGAGGTCGAACCTCACGGGCTCATCCACTACACGCTCAGCCACGCCGGCAACGGAAACGTACATTTGAACATCGCCGGCCGCAAAGACGACCCCGAGGAGTGGGCCCTGGTGCAGCAGGTCTCCGCGCGGTTGGTGCTGAAGGCGATTTCCCTTGGCGGCACCGCCACCGGCGAACACGGCGTGGGCCTGGGCAAGCGCAGCTACATGGTCAATCAGCACGGGGCGAGTCTGGCGTGGATGCGGCGCGTTAAAGAGCTCTTCGACCCGAACGGAATTCTCAACCCGGGAAAAATCTTCCCCGACGGAGAATGATCTTATGACGCACGCCCTGCTTCGAAATCTCACGGCATCCAACCCCCGCATGGTTCGGGGCGAAGGCATCTATCTATTCGACGCCGAGGGCCGGCGCTACATCGACGGCGCCAGCGGCTCATCCCTGGTGTGCAACATCGGCCACGGGGTCAAAGAGATCGCTGCGGTCATCTCCTCCCAGGCCGCCGAGCTCGCCTGCAACCCGTTCCACTGCTCCCACACAAAGGTCTACGAAGAGATGGCCGAACGACTGATCCGCCTGGCCCCGAAAGGCTTTGCCAAGGTCTTCGGCGTCAGCTCCGGGTCGGAGGCCGTCGAAAACGCCGTCAAGTTCGGCCGCCAGTACCACGTCGCCCGCGGCCTTCCCTCGAAGCAGCTCGTGATCAGCCGCTGGCAGTCCTACCATGGTAACACCTTGGGAGCGCTTGCCTGCTCAGGCTACACCAGCCGCCGCCGCAAGCATGCACCGCTTTTGAAGGATGCGGTGCACATCCCACCGGCCTTCTGCTATCGCTGCACTTTCGAAAAGACGTATCCTGCCTGCGAGTTGAAGTGCGCGCGCGCCCTGGAAAGCGCCATCCTGCAGGAGGGACCGGAAAACGTGTCGGCCTTCATCGCCGAGCCGGTGGTCGGCGCGGCCCTGGGCGGAGCGCCGGCGCCGCCGGGTTATTTCGAGAGGGTCCGGGAGATCTGCTCCAGGCACGATGTCCTTTTCATCGCGGACGAAGTCATGTGCGGGCTGGGGCGCACCGGTGCCAACTTTGCAATCGACCACTGGTCGGTCGTGCCCGACCTGATCGCCACCGGCAAGGGCATGGGCAGCGGCTACTATCCCATGGGGGCCTGCCTGGTATCGGAAAAGATAGCGGCTGCCATGCAGGCGCACGGCGCCGTCTTCGAAGGCGTGCACACCTGCTGTGGGCACCTGCTGGGAAGCCGCGTGGCGGCGGCGGTTCTGGACTATGTGAACCGCAAGGAGCTGATCATGAATTCAAAGCAACAGGGAGCGCTCCTGCTCCAGGGCTTGAGCGCGATTAAGGGCCGCCGGCCCTCGGTCGGGGACGTGAGGGGCCTGGGGTTGATGTGCGGCGTCGAGTTCGTCAAGGACAAAGGCACCCACGAGCCGTTCCCGGCCGGGATGAGGGTGGCCGAGCGGGTCATGGACGCCTGCCTGGAGCGAGGGCTGATCGTTTTTCCAGGCCACGGGAGCGTCGACGGTGTGGCCGGCGACCACCTTCTTCTCGGCCCGCCCCTGGTGATTCATGCGAGTCAGATACAGGAGATGATCTCGATCCTGGAGGATGGAATCGCAGCAGTGGAACGGGAAATCCTATAAGGTTGAAAACGGCGCCTCAGGTATTGGCCGGGCTGCGGGCGTGATCGTTGAAAAGGCCCGAAAGAGAATTATGTTTCAGCCCTAACAGATTGATCCTGCCTGACAATCTCCTCATCAAAGGGAGCCGCCATGAATCGCCTGAAGCGTATTCTCCTAAGCAAAACAGTCATCATTGGTGTTTCTGCCATTGTCGTTTACACCCTGGCCGGTTTTTTTCTGGTGCCGTTCCTGGTGCGGCATTATACGCCCAAGATCGTGCAGGCAGAGCTCAAGCGGCAGGCGTCGATCGGCGAGGTGCGTTTCAACCCCTATGCTTTCACCTTCGAGGCGAACGATTTCCGCCTGGACGAACCGGGCGGGGAGCCGATCGCCGGTTTCAAGCGGCTGTTCATCGATTTCGAATTGAAAAGCCTGTTCAACTGGGCGTGGACCTTCCGCGAGGTCGTCATCGACACACTTCAAGTGAACGCGGTCATCGCCTCCGATGGCGTTCTCAATTTGGCGCAGCTGGCGCCGGCCACGGACGCCCCTCCGCCGCCGGAAACGGATGAGCCGCCGCCCAGGCTGATCATCGAGCAGGTCTCGATCGAACAGGGCCGGGTCGATTTCACCGACCGGCGCCTGTCCGAACCAGCCGCCGTCACCCTCGCCCCGCTTAACCTGAAGATCGACAACCTGACCACGCTCCCTGACCAGAAGGGGCCTAAAACCATCACCGCGACCAGCGGTGACGGGGAGACCCTGCGCTGGACCGGCTACGTCAGCCTGAACCCGGTGGCGACCCAGGGGACCCTGAAACTTGAGAAGATCCGTACGGCCACTCTCTGGAAGTTCATGCGGGACGAGGTCAACCTGGAGCCGCCGCTCGGAACCCTGAGTTTGACTGCCGACTACTCCGTGAACATGGGCGGCACCGAACTGCAGGTGAACCTCTCCAACCTCGCCGCCGAGCTTAGGGGCGTTGTAGTGAGACTGGCCGGGGCTGAAGCGGCTTTTCTGGAGCTGCCCGACGTGAGAATCAGCGAGGTGGGCTTTGATCTCGGCGACCGGCAGGCCGGCATCGGCAAGATAAAGGTTGCCGGTGGACGTGCGCGGCTTGCGGTGGACGAGACGGGCGCACTCGATCTGGCGCGCATCGTTAAGGCCTCCGGCGCATCGGTGCCCGCCGGCACTGCCTCAAAGCCCTGGAGGGTCAGTCTGGCAGCGCTCGACTTAGACCGGTTTGCCCTGGGATACCGGGATGCGAGCCGGGACCCTGGGCTTAGCGCCGGCATCGATGGCGTCGCGTTGCAGCTTAAGGCCGAAGCGGAGGCCGGGGGGGATTCAACACGGGTAGCGGTGAATGATATCGTCTTAGAACTCTCCGGCCTGCGGGCGGGGCAGACCAACGCAGCGCAACCGGCGGTTCGGATCGAAAAGGTGGCCCTTGCGGGCGGCGCCTACGATTTGACCCCTAACACCCTATCGGTCGATACGCTCTCCATCGAAGGCGGCGCGATCGACCTGAAGCGGGAGACCGACGGGAGCATCAACCTGGTTCTGCTGGCCGCTCCGCCCGAAAAAGGGGCTGTCGCCCGGGAGGCCACGGAGGCGGCCGCCGAAGGCCATCCGTTCCGGTTTCTGGTCAAAACCGTTGCCGTGTCGGGCCTGGAGACCGTGTTCTCCGATCTATCCGTAAAGCCCGGAGAACCGATCCTTACCCTCGAAGAGATGGCCGTGGTTCTGAACAACGTGGACGGCACGTCCCCCATGAAGTTCGAGGCCGACCTTAAAATCCGCGAGGGAGGGCAGATCAAAGCCGCCGGCACCGTCGACCCGTCCCTGCCGTCGGTGGAATCCGAGGTGCAGGTGGCGGACCTGGGCCTGAAGGTGTTTCAGCCCTATGTCGGCCAAGCGGCGGAGGTGATTCTCACCTCGGGTGCTTTCTCCACCCGCGGAAGCCTGCGCCACGGCGTGAAAGCAGCGGAGGCCGCAACGCTTTACCAGGGCGGTTTCAGGATCGACAATCTGCGGCTCATCGAACCCGGCGCCAAAGAGACCCTGGTCGGCTGGAAAACGGTCCAGACCGATCAGTTGAAGCTCCAGCTCGATCCGAACGGGCTCGATATCGGTGATCTGCGGGTGGTGCAGCCCGTCGGCAAGTTTATCATCGAGAAAAACGGGTCGCTCAACCTGGCCAACGTCATCAAGCCCGGCCCCGAGCCGAAACAACCCGCCCCGGCGGCCGGCGCAGCGGATCCCTTTCCCTACCGCGTGCGCCGTGTGCTCGTCAGCGACGGGCGCGTCGACTTCGCGGACCTGAGCCTCATCACCCCCTTCGGCAGCAAAATCCATGAGCTCAAAGGCAACGTGGCCGGGATCTCCTCCGCTAAAAACGCCCGTGCCCAGGTCAAACTCGACGGCCGGGTGGACGAATACGGGACGGCCCGGGTCGACGGGGAGTTGAATACCTCGGACCCAAAGGCCTTCACCGACGTCGGCCTGACCTTCCGCAACGTTGAGATGTCAAATCTTACCCCCTACTCGGGCAAGTTCGCCGGCCGCAAGATCGACTCCGGCAAACTGACGGTCGATCTCAAATACAAGATCGACAAGAGCCGGCTGGCGGGCGAAAACCAGATCGTGGTGGAGCGGTTGAAGCTGGGGGAAAAAGTGGAAAGCCCCGAAGCAGCGGACCTGCCGCTGGACCTCGCCATCGCCCTGATGGAGGATTCCAACGGGGTGATCGATCTCGGGCTGCCGGTCAGCGGCAACCTGGACGCCCCCGAGTTCAGCTTCGGCGCGCTGATTTGGAAAGCCCTCGGCAATCTGCTCACCAAGATCGTGACGAGCCCCTTCCGGGCCCTGGGGGCGCTGCTGCCGGGCGGGAGCGAAGAGGACTTTAAAAGCGTGGTTTTCGAGCCCGGCCGTTCCGATGTTCCGCCGCCGGAGAAGGAAAAACTGAACAAGCTGGCGGGCGCGCTTCAGAAGCGGCCCCAGCTGAAGCTCACCGTTCAGGGCCGCTACAATCCGGAAACCGACCTGGCGGAGCTGCGCAGCTCCAGCCTGCGGCGTGCCCTGGCCGCGCGCCAAGGGATAAAACTCGAGCCAGGCGAGGACCCCGGACCCGCTGACTACAGCAGCCCGGAGATCGGCAAGGCCTTGGAGGCCATGTTCACCGAGCGCTTCGGCGCCGACGCGCTCAAGGCTATTCAGGCGGAAATGAAGGCGGCGGATGACAACGCCAAGAAGATAGCAGCCGCCAAGGCCGCAGAAGCTGCCCCGGAGGGCGAAGCCCGAGACCCCGGCCGGCTGGCCAAAACTCTTTTCACCCGGCTGGCGGATGCCGAGCCGATCGGGGAACCCGAAATGGCCGGGCTGGCCGCTGCCCGCTCCCAGGCGATTGCCACCGAACTGAGCGGGCCGGGCGGGGTTCCGGCTGAACGCGTGGTGCTGAACCCTCCGGCCGCCATGGAGAAGGAGAAAGAGGTCCCGCCCACAGCGGTGTTGAACCTCGAGGCCGCCCGATAGAGCGGGTCATGGTGCGCGGTGCCGCCCTACCCACCAAAAGCTTCAGTTTTGGTGGGAGCGGCTTCCAGCCGCGATGATTTCACGGTCTTGCCACGGCGGCACTACTGCAGAAAGAAAACCCAAATCAGCCGCTTTTCCCTATCCAGGCTGAGCCGCGCAGTTTCCGGCGGGCGAAGAGTGTCAGGGCAGCCACAAGGACCGCAAAATACCAGGGGAACCACCCCATTGAGGCGACAAACACCAGGTTTTCTATCTGTTCCGCATCAACGGCGGGTTCCATCCCGGTGGTTGTTGCCCGCAAACCGCTCACCAGCACGGAATAGAGAATCCCGATCAGACCGTAAGCCAGGTTGAGCGACAGCCCCCTGAAGCTCAGCACGGTGGCCCGCTGGGCCGAGGGCGTCAACTGGTTGAGGTAGTGGCTCTGGAAAAACTGAAGCAGGACCATGGCGGCGGAGAGCATCGCCACCGGGATGATGCCCCATATCGGCACGAACAGAGTCATGCCGAACAGGCCGGCACCGGTCAACAGCGCCAGTAGGGCCAGGTTGAAGCGCGGCGAGCGGGTTTCGACCAGCCGCCGCGCGAGGCGCGGGACGAACAATCCGATCACCGCCATGGCGGAGCCGAGCAGCCCGAAGGTGGCCTCGGGCAGCTGGATCAGCCGGTAGTACTGGCTGACCAGGGTCACCGCCATGCGGACGCAGCTGTCGAAAACAAGCCCCGCCAATAAGGTGACCAGGACGACCGGGCTTTTTAGGATCCAGCTCCCGGCTTTAGCGGTGAGCGTGAAGGCCTGCGCCATCGATTTGCCGCAAGGCGCGATTTTTCCTTCGGTGCATGCCGGCTCGTCCAACGCCACCTCGCGCATGCGCAAGGCGGTCACCAGGGTCATCACGGCCATGGCCAGAGTGAGATAGACCGGAAAGCGCAGCGTTATGGAGGTGCTGACCGTCATGGGCAATCCCGCCCATGCGAGCACCGTGCTAACCAGCTTCGGGTCGTAGACCGCCGCCCCCAGGCTCATGGCCACGATGTACCCGGCCGACTGAACCCGCATCTGCCGCTCCAGCACCAGAGACCAGCCGCTGGCGTTCCCCGCTTTCGCCAGGGAGTCATAGGCCAGCGCCTCGTCGGCCCCGCTGGCGGTCGCCTCCGCCGCCCCGCTCAGAATGCGGTTCACCAGGAACACCGCAAACAACAGGTCCGGGTTTCCCCGAGGCACGAAGCACAGGAGCGCCATCTCCACCACCATCAGCGCACCGGCCAGCACCAGGAGGTTTCTGCGGCCCAGCGTGTCGGCCAAGGCGCCCGACGGGACCTCCAGCAACACGATGGTTGCGGCCCAGGCGGCGTTGAGCAGGGCAAACTGCTCGATGCTCAAGCCGAAGTCTAAAAAGAGCACGGTGAAAACCGGGTAATAAAACCGGGCATTGAAAAAGAGCCGGAACCAGATGAAAAGCCGCACGTTGCCGACGGCAAAGGGGGAGTTTTTAGGGTCGGTGCCCACGCCAAATATCACCTGTGACTGGTATTTTTCACTGATTGCTGGTAGATTATAGCACTATTAGCAGAGTTTGGCTCTTCTGACACCTCAATATGTTGACTTAGGACAGGCTGCGCTATGCGAAACGGCCCAACTAATTACAACGCCGCCGACCTCGAGGTCCTGCGGGGCCTCGAGCCCGTCAAGCGGCGTCCCGGAATGTACACCGATACCACCCGGCCCAACCACCTGGCCCAGGAGGTGATCGACAATGCCGTGGACGAGGCCATTGCAGGGTTTGCCGACCGCATCGAGGTTGCCCTGTTCAAGGACGGCTCGCTGCAGGTGATCGACAACGGCCGCGGAATGCCCGTGGACACGCACCCGGAGGAGAAGGTGTCCGGGGTCGAGGTCATCATGACGCGGCTGCACGCCGGCGCCAAATTCGATCAGAAGAACTACCGCTTCTCCGGCGGGCTGCACGGGGTCGGGGTCTCCGTGGTCAATGCGCTTTCCGCCCGGCTCGATGTGGAGATTCGAAGAAACGGCCTCGTCTACCGGATGGGGTTCACGGCTGGGAAAAAGGCTGTCGAGCTCAAGACCGTCGGCAAGATCAAGAGGTCTGATACGGGGACGACGGTTCGCTTTTGGCCGGCCGGCCACTATTTCGAGACCACCAAATTTTCTCTCAGCCGCTTGCGCCACACGCTGCGCGCCAAGGCGGTTCTGTGCCCGCGGCTCACCGTCACATTTTTTGACGAAGCGAGCGGGCAGAGCGACGACTGGTACTTCGAGGACGGCCTGAGGGACTATCTGGCCGAGAGCGTCAGGGAGTACGCGCGGGTGCCGGAGGAGCCGTTTGTCGGCCACATGGAGGGCCGGGAGGAATCCGTCAGCTGGGCGGCCGTCTGGCTCCCCGAGGGAGGGGACGGCATCGCCGAAAGCTATGCGAATCTCATTCCCACACCCCAAGGCGGGACCCACGTAGTGGGTTTCCGGTCCGGGCTTCTGGCGGCGCTGCGCGATTTCGGCGAGTTCCGGGGCTTCATCCCGCGAGGGCTCAAGCTGACACCCGAGGATGTCTGGGAACGCTGCAGCTACATCCTCTCGGTCAAACTCTCCGACCTGCAGTTCTCCGGACAGACCAAGGAGCGGCTTTCCGCCCGGGAGTGCACGGGCTTTATCGCGAGCGTGGTCCAGGACGCCTTTTCCCACTGGCTCACCCAGAACCCGGAGGCGGCGCAGCGGCTCTGCGAAATGGCCATCGAGAACGCCCGCCGGCGCCTGAAAGAAGCTGCGAAAATCGTGCGCCGCAAGACGGGCGTCGGCCCGACCCTGCCCGGGAAGCTCACGGACTGCATTTCGCAGAACCCGGATGAGAGCGAGCTTTTCCTGGTGGAAGGCGATTCGGCCGGGGGCTCCGCCAAGCAGGCCCGGGACAAGAACACCCAGGCCGTGCTGCCGCTGCGGGGCAAAATCCTGAATTCCTGGGAAGAGGACGCCGGCTCGATTCTGCAGTCCCGCGAAATCCACGACATCGCAGTCGCCATCGGCGTGGACCCCGGTTCGAGCGACCTCTCGGGGCTGCGCTACGGCAAGAACATCATCCTGGCCGACGCCGATTCGGACGGACTGCACATCGCAACCCTGCTATGCGGCCTGTTTCTCAAGCATTTCCGGCCGCTGGTGGAGGCCGGGAAGATCTACGTGGCCATGCCCCCGCTCTACCGGATCGACCAGGGTCCCAAGGTTTTCTACGCTCTGGACGAGCCGGAAAAGAACGCGATCCTGAAACGGCTGAGCGAGGGCGGACACAAGGCCAAGATCAACGTCCAACGCTTCAAAGGGCTCGGCGAAATGAACCCCCCGCAGCTGCGGGAGACCACCATGCATCCCGAGACCCGGCGCCTGGTCCGCCTGACCCTGCCCCGGCAGGATGATAGCAGCGAGGTGTTGGACATGCTGCTGTCGAAGAAACGCGTGAAGGACCGCAAGCGCTGGCTGGAGGAGGAGGGGGATCGGGCCGAGGCCGCTCTGCTTTGAATCAGCTTTACTTCCAACTTCAGCCGGCGACAGAATTGATTGGAGTGAGTTGCAATGGTTCGTTCGAAAGCCCTGCATGTTGAAAGCGTCGAGCAGCTGCCGCTTTCCGAATTCGTCCGCCCCGCGTATCTGAACTACGCCATGTACGTCATCATGGACCGGGCCCTGCCCTTCATCGGCGACGGGCTCAAGCCCGTCCAGCGCCGCATCGTCTTCGCCATGAGCGAGCTGGGCCTGCGGGCGAGCGCCAAGCACAAGAAATCCGCGCGCACCGTCGGCGACGTGCTCGGCAAGTATCATCCGCACGGCGACAGCGCCTGCTACGAGGCCATGGTGCTCATGGCCCAGCCTTTTTCCTACCGCTATCCGCTGGTCGACGGCCAGGGCAACTGGGGGTCCACCGACAACCCCAAGGACTTCGCCGCCATGCGCTACACCGAAGCGCGGCTGTCGGCCTATGCCGACATGCTGCTGGCCGAGGTCGAGATGGGCACGACCGACTGGGTGCCGAACTTCGACGGCACCCTGCGCGAGCCCGTGGCGCTGCCGGCTCGGCTGCCCAACATCCTGATCAACGGGACCACCGGGATTGCGGTCGGCATGACCACCGACATCCTGCCCCACAACCTCCGCGAGGTGGCGGCTGCCTGCATCCACCTGATCGACCACCCCAAGGCGGGCGTCGAGGAGATATGCGCCCACATCAGCGGCCCCGATTTCCCGACGGGGGCTGAAATCATCACCCCGTTTGCGGAAATCCTGGAGGCCTACCGCACCGGGCAGGGCAATCTTCGCATGCGGGCCATCTACGATTACGACAACGGGGACATCATCATCACCGCCCTTCCCTACCAGGTTTCCCCGGCCCGGATCATCGAGCAGATCGCGGCCATGATGCAGGCCAAGAAGCTGCCCATGGTGGCCGACATCCGCGATGAGTCCGACCACGAGGACCCCATTCGGCTGCGCATCATCCCGCGCTCCAACCGGGTGGAAAAGGACGTGTTGATGAGCCACCTGCTGGCCACGACCGAGCTGGAGAAAAGCTGCCGGCTTAACCTGAACGTCATCGGGTTGAACCGCCGGCCGCAGACGTTAGGCCTGGTCGACCTGCTCAACCAGTGGCTCGAGTTCCGCAAACAGACGGTGGTGAAGCGGCTCAGCTACCGGCTCGAGAAGATCAACGAACGGCTGCATGTTTTAGAGGGGCTGCTCATCGTCTTTCTGCACCTGGACGAGGTGATCCGCATCATCCGCGGAAGCGACGACCCGCAGCAGGAGCTCATGCGGCGCTTCAAGCTGAGTGACATCCAGGCCGAGGCGATTTTGCAGATCCGCCTGCGACAGCTGGCCCGGCTGGAAGAGATCAAGCTCAAAACCGAAAAGAAGGAGCTTGAGGCCGAAAAACGCGGGATCGAGGGGGTGCTCTCCTCGGAGCGCAAGCTCAAAACCCTGATCAAGAGCGAGCTGGCCTCCGATGCGGAAAAATTCGGCGATGCGCGCCGCACCCGGATCGTCGAGCGCTCGGAGGCGCAGGCCATTAAAGAGAAAGACTTGGCGCCCGCGGACCCGGTGACCGTGATTCTCTCCGCCAACGGATGGGTGCGGGCTGCCAAGGGCCACGACATCGACCCCGAAAGTCTGGCCTATAAACCCGGGGACGCGTTCCTGAGCGCCGCGCGGGGAAAATCGAACCAGCTTGCGGTGTTCATGGACACGACCGGCCGGACCTACTCGCTGGAGGCCCACAGCCTGCCCTCCGCCCGCAGCCTGGGGGAGCCGATCACCGCGCGCTATGTCCTGCCGCCCGGGGCGCGGTTCGTTTCGGTGGCCATCGGGGCCGAAAACCAAATGCATCTTTTGGCGAGCGACTTCGGCTACGGTTTTATGACTGAAATGGGGAACCTGCAGAGCAAAAACCAGAAGGGCAAAGCCATGCTGAAGGTCCCGGTCGGCGCCAGTGCCCTGCCGGCGCTGTCCGTCGCGGACCTCCAACGCCAGTATCTGGCCGCCTTCTCCAGCGCCGGTTACCTGCTGGTGATCGCGCTCAAGGATCTGCCGGTCCTTCCCAAGGGCAAGGGCAACAAGATCATCCAAATTCCGCGCAAAAAGCTTGTCGGGCGCGAGGAGCTGCTGAAACAGCTGGTCGTGTTCGACCCGCAGGATGCGCTCGTGATCCAATCGGGCAAGCGCAGCTATAAA
This sequence comes from Desulfobacterales bacterium, assembly GCA_041736435.1. Lineage (GTDB taxonomy): Bacteria > Desulfobacterota > Desulfobacteria > Desulfobacterales > SpSt-501 > SpSt-501. Next base: position 28,843 of record JBGSTS010000020.1, read on the forward strand.
CTGACCCCGGACATCGTTAAGAGCTATTTAGGAGAAAGAGGCCGGCGGGGCAAAAAACTGCCACGCGGGTTCCGGTCGGTGGACCGGGTCGCACGTGAAGCGTCCGGCCCCGAAGAGGGTCCGGCGAAAACGCCCGGACAGGCCACATTCGAGAATTTTTAAACCGGACAAGGCGGCTCGGTGTTGGAGCTTAATCCGAATTCCCGGCGGCGCCAGGGAATTTTTCCGAGTCTATTGGCGCGCGATACTTTTTTTCATGTAATCATCCACGGCCGAATGCAGGGTTTCGGCCGCGAGTTCGGCACAGTGCAGGGTCTCTTTAGGCAGTTCGCCGATAACCTTCTGAATCGCATCGGCGTCGATCTCCAGCAGCGCTTGAGGCGTTTTGCCCTTGGCAAGATCGGCCGCCGCCATGGCGCAGTTTAAACTGGTCGTGCAGCCGTTTGTCCAGTGGGTGGATTTGACGACCTGGTCATCTTCAAATTGAAGGCAGATCTCCATCGTGTCCCCGCACCGGCCGGTGATGCGCGCCTTGCCGTCCGGGGCCTCCAGGATCGGGTTCAAGCGGTAGTGGGCCCAGAACCATATCCCGACGATGGCCATCAAGACGCCGATACCGCCTATCAGTGCCAACACATCCATTTCCTTCTATAATGCCAGGGCTTCCTGCTCCGTGACCCCATCGGGGCTTTTCAGAAATGGATGCTCCTGGAAAGGGCGAATGACGTGGATCATGAAGCAGGCCTCCAGGCAGGCTTCCCGGCAGGAATCCCCGTACGCGAGGCACTGCGTGTGGTCCACCCGGATGACGCCGTCGACGAGGGCGATGGCCCCGGCCGGGCAGGCCCTGACGCAGGACAAACAGTGAAGGCAGCCTGAGGAGCAGATTCGGTGGGTCTCTTTGCCGGTGTCTTTGCTGCTGCAGCGCACCACGACCCGGCCGCTGCGGGGAATGAGGCTGAACAGTCCCTTGGGGCAGGCGCCGGCGCACAGGCCGCATCCGGTGCACCTCTCTTCGTCGATGACCGGGAAATGATGGACCATGGTGATAGCGCCGAAGGGGCAGGCGCGCTCACAGTCGCCAAAGCCGACGCAGCCGAATTGGCAGTCTGTGGGGCCGCCAAAGGCCAGGTTGGCGGCGGAGCAGCTCCCATAGCCGACATACTCGTATTTTTCATAATTGTTTCTCAGGCACCTGGCGCAGTGGACTACCGCCAAGGCCCCTTCGATTGATCCCAGCTGCTTGCCGGTGATCTTGGCCACCGCCTCGGCCACGGGCGCTTTTCCGGGGAAACACAGTGCGGGGGAAACATCCGGGTCGGTGACCACCGCCTCGGCATAGGCTTCGCACCCGGCGAAGCCGCAGGCGCCTCATTGCCCGCCGGCCAGGAGCGCCTGAACCGCCTCGACCTTCGGGTTGACCTCGACCGCGAATTTGTGGGCGGCCAACCCCAGCCCGATGCCGAATAAAACGCCAATACACCCCAGAACAGCCAGCCCCCCCAGGGCCAAATTAATGTAGGAGAGATCCATCGGTATCCTCGCAACCGCCTAAAACAGAGACATGCCTGAAAACCCCATGAAGGAGAGCGCAAAAAGGCCGGCCACGATAAAGGCGATGGGCAGGCCCCGGTAGGCTTCCGGGATTTTGGCGAACTCGAGCCGCTCGCGGACGGACGACATCAAAAACAGCGCGATCAGAAATCCAAGGCCGGCCCCTGACGCCAGCATCAGGCTCTCCGCAAGATTGTATTCGTTCTGAGCCAGGGTCAGCGGAACCGCAATGATGATGCAGTTGGCAATCACCAGTACCAGGTAGACCCCGAAGGCCTTGAACAGTTTGGGGTTGACCTTGCGCATGATGGTGTCGACTCCCTGCACGGTCAACGAGACCAAGCCGATGAAGACCACGATTTGCAGGTAGTCCAGCCGATAGGGCTTCAGGACAAACTGGTAGAGAAACCACGAGAGCATGGAGGCAAACACAATCACGATGGTGAAGGTGATCCCCATGCCGACGGCGGTCGATTTTTTGCGCGAGGTGCCGAAAAACACGCACAGCCCTAAATATTTCGAAAAAACGAAATTCTGGATGATCATGGCGCCGATCAAAATGGAGAGCAACGTCCCGAAATAGGGCTGTTTCACCGTGAGTCGCGCCGTGCCGAGCGATTTGCCGTCGGAAAGGATCTCCTTGAGAATGACGGTGTGGCTGTTCTGGCGATTCAGGGCATCCGTCAGCCGCAGGGTCAGGGTTTTTTTGTTCCGGCTGAGCTCAGCCGCTGCGATCTCCGCTAAAATGTCAGGATCGGTCAGTTCATTGACCGAAAAGTTGGCAATGCGTTGAGCCCAGGCATCATCCACCGGCCCGGCGAACGCGATGGTGATTTCATGGCTGTCCCCGAAAACGGCGCTTTGAACGAAAGGATGCTCTGTTTTGCACCCCGTTACTAGCAATAGCCCCATGCAAAGCCAGATGGCGCCGAAACGCCGGAGGCGGGCGACGGCAAGGCCGGCCTGCGGGCGCTTATCCCAACCGTTGCGCATCCACCCCCCTTTTTTTGCGGCGTGCGCTGATCGCTTCCGTGTAATTGAAGATGGCCATCATGAACCCGACTGTGAAAAACCCGGCAGCCGGCAGCACAAAAAACAGCATCGGACGAAACCCGACGACCTTGACGCCGAGAAAGGTCCCCATGCCCAAAATTTCACGAATCGTCCCCAGGGTCGTCATACCGAATAAAAACCCGACCCCCATCCCCATTCCGTCCCAAAAGGAAGAGGCCAAATCGTGCTTGCACGCAAACACCTCCAGGCGCATGGTGATGATGGCAAACGCCACGATCAGCCTGACGAAGATGCCCATGGCCTTGTAGGCCTCCGGAACATAGGCCGCCAGGATGAGATCGATCACCGTGACCCAGGTGGCGATCGTCAGGGTGTAGGTCGGGATGCGGATGCGCGGGTGGATGTGATTCTTGATCAGCGAGATGGTGCAGCTCGAGAACACCTGGACAAAAAGCACCGCCACCCCCAGCAGCAGCCCGTTCATCACGCTGGTGGTGAGCCCCACGGCCGGGCACATGCTGAGGGCCAGGCGGAATATGGGGTTTTCGTTCAAGACGCCGTTCAAGAACAGCTGTTTATGTGTCTTGGGTGTTGTCAGCACGTATCAATTTCCTCTTGTGCCCCGAAGGCCCCGCATGTCATCGCAATCCCCGGCGTTGATCGGTTAAAACGCAACTTGGATATTGTTTTCGCGGGCCGCCTGCTCCAGGAGCGTGAGGCGGTGGACTGAATTGCGCACGATGCGTTTAACGCCGTTGGCCACCGCGCTGCTGGAAATCGTCGCTCCGCTGATGGCATGAATCTCCTCGTTTTGATACTTCGTTCTCAGGGCGTTTGCGTCCCCTTCGGACAAGGCCCCCTTCCCCCCGATTCCGGATTCCAGATAGTGCTTGTGTTCCTCGGACAACGGGGTCCGGGTGACGGACAGGGTCTTGACGGTGTCGATCGCCTTGTTCCTGAACTGATTTTTAAAATACGCTTTTTCGATTTCGCCGCCCAGCCCGGGGTCCTCCTCATGCGCGGTGATTTCCACCCCGCGAACACTGAAATCCGGGTTCAGCGCCACCATGAGATGGATCGCATTCTTGTATCCGGGGAATTTTCCCGGGATGATGTAGGCCAGGCGCTTGCCGTCCAGCTCCGCAACGGTTACGGCCTCGGCATCGTGAAAGGCGGTGCGCGGGCCCAACAGCGCGGCAATGGCCCTGCCGCGATCCTTTTCGTCGGACACCCTCTCCGGTGAAATCTTCAGTTGATGGCGGTCTACCAACCGACCGTTCAGGTCGATGATCCAGAATTCATGTTCGGTTTTGCCCGCGGCCGGGACCAGGTAACCGGACCGGGGTCCCGCCTCATCCTCGACGATGTAGCGGTGAAGGGTGTGCAGTCTCAGATTCGGCGGCATCGGGCGGGACCGGCTGTATCCCAGCAAGCCGGCCATGGTCTGCTGAACATTCAGAAGTTCATTGCGCTTTTTGGCCTTGGCCGTTGCCATGAACACCCCGCCCATCACCCCCCCGGCGATCAGGCAGGAAACGGTCAGGGCCACCGCGATTTTGAAAATCTCCTTCATGCAGCGCCCTCGGAGAAGCGCTTCGGCCGGAACCATTGATCCAGGGCCGGAGTCAAAGGGTTCATCAGCAGGATGGCATAACAGATCCCCTCCGGATACCCCCCCTTCAGTCGGATGAGGACCGTCAGAGCCCCGATTCCAAAACCAAAAAGGACCTGGCCGGTTCTCTGGCTGGGAGAGGTGACATAGTCGGTGGCCATGAAGAAGGCGCCCAGGATCACCCCGCCGGAGAGCACGGCCAGAAGCGGGTTGCCCGAGAACAGCTGTTCGCCGCCGAAGACCCAGGTTAAGAAACCGGTGGAGGCGATGACCGACACCGGGATATGCCAGGTGATATAATGCTTATAAACTAAAAAGATCCCCCCGAGTAAAAGCAGCAGGGCTGATGTCTCCCCGATGCAGCCGGGTCGCAGCCCGATAAAAAAATCGGTGTAAACGGTCGACAGCGACCCGAATTTTTCGATAAAGGCCTTCATCCCGTAATGTTTCAGCACATGGAGCGGGGTGGCGGCCGAGACGGCGTCGATCCCGGACCCCAGGTATTTGAACAGGGAGGCGCCCCGCAGGGGTTCCAACCAGGCGGTGGTCATGACGACCGGATAGGTGGCCACCAGAAAGGCCCGGCCGATCAGTGCCGGGTTGAAAATGTTGAAGCCCAGCCCGCCCATGAGCACTTTGGTCACAAAGATGGCCATGACGGCTCCCGTGACGGGGGTCCAGTAGGGGACGCCCGGCGGGATGATGTAGGCCAAAAGCAGACCGGTGATCACCGCGCTGCCGTCATTGATCTTGACCGGCCGCTGTAACAGTTTGTTGGAGATCGCCTCGGTGGCGACACAGGCGCCGACGCTGATCAGCGTGATGATCAAGGTTTGAAGGCCGAAGACGAAGACCGATACCATCAACGGCGGGGTCAGGCATGCCACCACGGTCCACATGATGGTCGCCACCGTCGTGTTCTGCTTGATGTGCGGTGAAACAGATACGATCAGGTCTGCTTGGGCCATTTCCGCTTTTCTTTTTTCTTTTCGGCTTCACGAATCCGTATCCGGGCGAGCCGGATAAACTGGACCAGCGGGCGCTTGGACGGACAGACATAGGCGCAGCTGCCGCACTCGAAGCAATCGTCCACCAGCCCGAACTGGGCGGTTTCGGCCCCGCGGCCCGCCTCGACATAGATGCCGATGTTGTTGGGCTCGAGCCCCATGGGACAGGCCTGCAGGCAAAATCCGCAGCGGATGCAGGGGCCATAGTCCTGTGCGTCGATCTCGTCGCGGGTCAAAAACAGGACCCCGGCCGTGGTTTTGGTGATGGGTATTTCCAGGCTGGAGACGGCAAAGCCCATCATCGGCCCCCCCGCTACCACCTTGGCAAGGCCTGGGGTCGTGCCGCCCAGGTATGAAACGATGTCGGACAGATGGGTGCCGATCGGAACGAGCAAGTTGGCCGGCCGGGCGATCCCCTTGCCGGAAACGGTGATGACGCGTTCGTAAAAAGGTTTGCGCCGGACGACGGCATCATAAATGGTTTTGCTAGTGTAGACGTTCTGAACCATGACGCCGATGCTCGAGGAACGTTTTCCGGAGGGCCGCACACGGCCGGTGACGCTCTGGATGATCTGGTCGGCCGAGCCCTGAGGGTATTTGACGCGCAGCGGGGCGACTTTGATGGAAAACGGCTCTTCGGCCCGGTTGCACCCGATGGCCTCGTTCAATGCGGTGATGGCATCCGGCTTGTTGTTTTCCACCCCGATGACGCAAGCGCGGATACCCAGAATGGTCAGGATGATCTTGGCTCCTTCAACCACCTCCTGGGGTTGCTCCACCATGATGCGATGATCGCAGGTCAGATACGGCTCGCACTCCGCCCCGTTCAGAATCAAGGTCTCCAGCGGGACTTCCGGGGAGACGTTCAGCTTGGCGTGGGCTGGAAAGCCGGCGCCGCCCAGGCCCACGATGCCGGCGTCCCTGATCCGGTCGAGCAGCTCCTGCCTGGAAAATTGCCGCCACTCCTCCGCGGCGAGGGTGGGGGACACGGCCTCCGGGTCGCGGGAGATGACGATGGCCGTCGCCTTGCCGGTCATCGGGTGAAGTGCGTCGACCACCCCCTCCACGGTGCCGCCGATGCTGGCGTGCAGGGCGGCGCCCAGCGAGTCTTCGATCGACCCGATCCGGTCGCCGGCTCTGACCCGGGGTTTACGGGTGACCAGCTGCCGATAGATGCGCCCCGGGTGCCGGCCGAAAAGGAGGGCGTCGTCCGGCGGGGTCTCCGGTGGTTTCTGCACCGCCACGTGACAGGCCGCGCCGACATGTTGTTTCAAAAACAGGCACACCCGGGGCGGCGGCGGCAACGTCTCCACCGAAAGGCCGGCGGTCGACTCCTTCAGCGCAGCGGGATGTACTCCGCCCAGCGGAAAGGTCGCCGGCGTGGCAACCGCCCTGCCGTCAGTGGCCATATCGCGTCCGGCTCCTTCCGAGCAGGCTCAGCCCGTACTCTTCTCGGCTTTTCTGGGACAGCGCGGCCGGCTCGCCGAACTGCAAAGCATCCGTGGGACACACGGCCACGCAGGCCGGTTCGAGGCCCTCGTCTATCCGGTCCATGCACATGTTGCACTTCATGGCCTTGCCGGCGGTGGCATCCCACTGGGGGATGTGCCAGGGGCACGCCAGGATGCAGGACTTGCACCCCACGCACAATTCCCGCAGGATGTAGACCAGCCCGTCCTTGTCTCGTTTGCGAATGGCGTTGACCGGGCATGCGTTCAGGCACCAGGCGTCCTCACAGTGGAAACAGGGGATGAACAGGGAAGACATCATGGGTTTCCCATTCATGAGCTTCGGCCCCAACACCACGATTTTTCCCAGGGTGGCCCCGGCCGGGACTTGGTTTTTGACCTTGCAGGCGATTTCGCAGGCGTGGCAGGCGACGCATTTGGCCGGATCCGTATAAATCAGGTAATCTCCCATTTTTTCTCTCTCCCTCCGAAATCAAACCCGTTTCACCGTGACCAAGGTGTGGTCAAACGCCGGACTTCCGCCCACCGGGTCCACCGTCGCCTCCTGGAGCATCGCATCGGCCACCCCGCGCTGATAACTCCTTCTGGATTCAGGCTCCTGGTGTCCGAACCCGTGAAGCATGAAAACGGCCTCCGGCTGAATCATGTTCGTCACGAAGGCTTTCAGCCGCCCCGATCCTGCCGCCGAGGCGATTTCGACTAAATCCATGTTTTTGATCCCCAGCGCGGCGGCCCGCTCGGAATTGATCCAGAGGACATTCTCCGGCACGAGTTCGTTCAGGTAGGTGTTGTTCTGGGTCATCACGTTGGTGTGCGCAACACAGCGGCCGACGATTAGCCTGAATCGGTCTTGGGGCGTCTCCAGGGGCTCATACGGCGGAAAGGATTGGAAGCTATGCTTTTCCAATAGGCTGGACGCAAACTCGATTTTGCCGGAAGGGGTTTTGAACTGGATCCCGTTTTCGCGATCCCACCAGATGGGCTTGTCGCTGAGGGAGACAAACCCCTTGGCTTCGAAATCCCCGGCCTGGAGTCCTACGTCCGCCAGTTGATACTTCCAAATGTCTTCGATGGTCTCGTAGGGGAAATAGTCTCCTGCGCCCAGGCGCTCGGCCAGTTGCTTCAGGATCCACCACATGGGTTTGGTGTCGAATCGGGGCTTGATGCAGGCGATCCTGCGGTTAATGGCCGGTTTCAGGCCGGCCGCCATCTGCAAGGGGTCCGAGCGTTCCAGGAAAAACGATTCCGGCAGAATTACATCCGCCCGCGAGGTGGTTCCGCCGAAATTGATGTCGCAGGAGACGATCAGCTCCAGCTTTTCAAGCGCACGCAGGGTCTGTTGGTAATCGCACAGCGAAAAGAGCGGGTCGTAACGGAAAGCAAAAAGAACCTTGAGCGGGTAGGGGTCTTCATTCAGCACCGCCGATGGGAACATGGCGCCCACGCCGTGGGCCGGGTCGACGATGGGGAACTTCTCCTGCCCGCAGCCGTCAAACTTGCGGCCGTCCGCCATTTTGGGGAACTGCTGGTCTGAAAATTTGCGGATGCCGGCCGCCAGCCCCGCATCCTTGGGGCCTTTTTTGATGAACACCCCGCCCTTGGCCTCGATGCTGCCCATCAAGGCGTTCAGAATCATGATGGAGCGCCTAAAATAGATTTCATTGGGGTGGCCCGACCCCCGGTACCCATAGTGAAAAACAACGGCGGGTTTGGCCTCGTTGATGTCCTTGGCCAGCTGAACGATCTCCTCAGCGGGGATTCCCGTTTCCGCCTCGGCCCACTCCGGGGTGAACTCCTTGACAAAGTTGCAGAGCTTGTCGAAACCCTCCACCCAGCGGTCCACGTATTTAACATCATAGAAGTGGCGTTCCCTGATGATTACGTGCATCAGGGCGTAATTCAGCGCCAAGTCCGTCCCGGGCCGGATCATCATATATCGGCTCGATTTGGCGGCCGTGATGCTCACCCGCGGGTCGATGGTGGTGAGCTTCGTCCCTTGCGCCATGGCGTCGAGCAGCGCATTGACGGCCTTGACTTCCATGCTCTCGAAAATGTTCCGCCCATAGAGGACGACGTGCCGCGCATTGCCCCAGTCGGCGCTGATCTGAGCGTCGGTGTACCCGGTCAGCGAGCGGCAGGCGGTGTTGATGGATCCTTTGCAGACGGTGTCGTGTGAAAAATAATTCGGCGACCCGATCGCTTTCATGAACGTCTTGGACAAGTCCGTCGCCAGGTTCACGCGTTCGCAGTACACCGCGCTCTTGCTGCCGTATTTTTCAAAAATCTCCCGGCAGCGGTCCGCCGTATAATCCAGGGCAGCATCCCAGCTGGCGGTTTTCCACTGTCCGGACCCGCGGGCCCCGGACCGGATCAGGGGCCCATGGACCCGCTGCGGATCATTGACCCAGCCGACAGCGGCCGCGCCCTTCGGACACACGCCGCCTTTCATGGCCGGAACATGCGGGTTGCCGCCGATGCTGACAACCTGGTCGTCCTCGACCACCACGGCTATGGGGCATCTGACGGAACACATGAAACACAACGTGTAAACCGTTTTTTTCATGATTTTTCTCCGGTTGGCTGTCCGTTGGCACTGAAGCGGCCGCTGCGTTCAAGCTGCCAGGCCGCAAATCAAACATGCATCCAGACTTTCAAGAGAACCTTCAAGAGAGCGGACTTTGCATCGCCGAAATCAATTCCGTCTCAGTTTAGCAAGCCCTATGCCAGACGGTAAAAAATAATAATAATAAATATTAGCAAATAGTTAGAATAGTATCGACCATCTTTTTTGGGTAGTTTTCATTGCGATTTGCAATATTTTATCGATTACTTACAGGTATAATGCACGAATAATGCATCCCGACGCCAGCGGCGGGGACGCGTTATTTCAAAGCATTTCTTTAAAAACGAGGAAGTGTCGGGCAGGTTAAAAGCATTGCGGATTGCAATGTTCACATAACCAGGGCGATGGGATCTGCCTGGGTATCGCAAGCGTGCCGGCGGTTAGTTGTCCGCGTGGCGGTAGATTTCGCCCTCGACGAGGTAGATCACCTCCTCGGCAATGTTGGTGGCGTGGTCTGAGATTCGTTCGAGGTGGCGCGAGATGAGCAGCAGGTTGATGTAATACCCCACCCTCTCGGGCAGCTCTTTGATGGCTTGCTTGATCTGGTCGTAGGCTTCGTTCTTGATGTGGTCGACCTCGTCGTCGAGGGTGATGACCCTGTAGGCGATATCCACGTCCGTGTTGACAAGGGAGTCCAGGCTCATTTTCAGCATCCGCTGAACCTTTTCCCCCATCTCCGAGTAATCGAACATGAAGGGCGGTTTGGGGCGCTTGGCGATGATGCTCACCCGCTGGCCGATATTCACGACCTGGTCGCCGATGCGCTCGAGTTCGTTGTTGATTTTGACTACCGAGATGATGAAACGCAGGTCAACGGCCACCGGTTGATGCAGGGCCAACACCTTCAGGCACTCCTCCTCGATCTCGACCTCCATGGCATCGACCTCCCGGTCGGCGGCGATGATGCGCTCAGCCAGCTCCGGGTCGATCTGGTCGATGGCCTTGGTAGCCGTGTGCACGAGATCCTCCACCAGGGACCCCAGGGTGAGAATGCGTTTCTTGATGCTGTCGAGCTCTCTGCGGAAGCGCTTGGTCATCGGGTCATGCCCCCCAATCAGCGTTCATTTAGCTTCAATCTTTATGCTATTACATCCAGGCTAGCGGCGTGTGAGTAAAAGGTTAGGTTTCGGTTATCCATATCATATCCGAGGGCACTGCAAAATGCCCGATTTCTGCATGGGTTGCCGGCTTCACCATCTTGCGGCAAACGCCTCACCATAAATAATCAATATTTAGTGGTTGTCTAACATCGGGCTAACTACATGTTGTTAATTACCTTGACCTCTGGGGCTTTTTTATTTACACTATTTCCGGATACGACGATGCCCATAGCCGATCTCCATGAGCTAAACCGGCCACCCGCCTGTCCCTTCCACCGGATCTGCTCCAACGATCATTCGCTTTCTGTTGCCCGTTCGCCGCTGTTGCCGCAATATGCTTGCCCTGAAATTTACCGGAGTTTCATGGGTTCCGCCCCTACCCAACTCGGAAGGGGAGGGTTTTCCTCAATCGCCCCGCCGCTGACCGCGCCGGGGCTTTCTACGTCCAGAGGTGAAACGCATGCTGGATCAGCAGAAGAACTACATCATCGACACCAATGTGCTGCTGGAGGACCCCAATTCGCTGGTCAAACTGAGAAACGGCAATGAGAACCACATCTTCATTCCCTACCATGTGCTTCTCGAACTGAACAAAATCAAGAAAGACCCGAAGCTGCGCCATATCGTCGCCCGTGTGATCGAGTACCTGGTCGCCAACCCGGACGCATTCAAAGTTCTCCACTCCGACGCTGTCGCCAACCCATACGTGAACCTCGTGGACAACTTCATTCTGGACGAGATCCAATCCAGCGGCCTGGACAAGCCCATCCTGGTGACCAACGACAAGATCTTCCAACTCCAGGCGCGGCTGCGGGGGATCACGAGCGAGATCTACAAGGAGTCGGTGCCGTTCAAGTCCGAGGCGGAATACTTTACCGGCTTCGTGGCCGGCCGAGAGGAGGCGGTGGCCAACGCCTTCATGTGGAACGACCAGGGCAAGCCCGTGTTTTTCGGGCCCGACGGGGAAAAAGTCATCGACTACCAGCACAAGGTCTGGAAGGTCGCTCCCCGCAACGTGTTTCAGAACCTGGCCATGGAGCTGATGACCCACCCGGGGATCGACATCGTCTCCGTGCAGAGCGAGGCCGGCTACGGCAAGAGCTACCTGGCGCTTGCGGCGGCTCTCTATCTCGTGCTCGAACGCAAGGCCTACCAGAAGATCTACGTTATCAAGCCCACCATCGAGATCGGCCAAAAGCTCGGCTATCTCCCCGGCCGACTCGAAGAGAAGATGGAGCCTTACACACGCTACATCGCCGACCTGCTTGCAAAGCTTCACCGGCTGCGGCCCGCTAACAAGGTCTTCGTCGAGGCAGACGCCTACCCGCCCCAGTTCAACTCCAAGATGTTCGAGATTCTGCCTCTGGCGTACATCCGGGGCATGAACATCGACAACGCCGTGGTTATCATCGACGAGATGCAGAACATGGCCCGCTCGGAGTGCCGCGCACTGCTCTCCCGCATGGGGGAGGGGGTGAAGTGCCTGTGCCTTGGGGACACCCGCCAGGTGGACAACCCCTATCTCAACCAGGAAAACAACGGGTTGAACTGGGTGGTCAAGAAATTCAAGGGCAGCCGGATCTACGCCCACATCGTGCTGAAAGGGGATAAATCCCGCGGCCCCATCACCGATCTGGTCATTTCCACCGGACTCTAACGGTCGGTGAGGCCGCGCCCGGCTAACTGCAAGGGTTTTAATATTACTCCCGGGCTCGGGGGAATTAGTCTGCAGCTGATGGGGGCCTAATTCCCACCGGGCGTGGCCGGGACGGACAGGTCACCATTTGAATTTATTTTGTTGCCGGTACGATAATGCCGTTGCCGGCTAGGTTGCCTGCCGGATGAATAAATGCGATCAGCCTGCGTGGTGCCTCTGCGTTTCAGGCACAGGGGGCGGGGATCCGCTTTCGGCGCAGGCCCCGTGGCAGGCCATCAGCGCGGCGACCCCCGCTTCCCCCATGTAGCGTTCAAGGGTCTTGCGGTCGGTCTGAAGCAGGTCCACCACGATCAGTCCGTCCATGACGTTGCCGAAATCCCGGTCGATGTTGAACCCCAGCAGCTGCCCGCCCAAGTTGAGATAGTGCCGCAACAGAACCGGGACCTCGCGCTTCTGGAATTCGATGTCGGCAATCACCGCACAAACCTCCTTGAAATCCTGTAAATGGAGCGTTTTACCGGATTGGGCGCATCCGGGTATGCGGATGGGGGCGATTTTGGCCGGCCGCCGTGGCCGGACCATGAGAGAGAGGTCCTTCGCCTGACTGTGCTGAAGCAGGGTAGTTGCGATCAGGCGCCGCGATAAATCGCTGTAGTCGCGGCTGATGCTGACCGGTCCGAAGAGCCGCCGATACTGAGGTTGGCGGGCGATGAAACTGCCGATGCCTTTCCACAGGAGCAGCAGGGGGGCATAGGAGCGCTGATATTCCGGACGGACGAAGGAGCGGCCCAGCTCCAGCGCGGACCCCAGCCTTTTAAAAAATTGCGCCTGGGTGTGAAACAGGGTAGTGGTGTAGAGGCCTTTCCGGCCGAATCGACTCAACAAAATATCGGTTCGGCCGAGGCGGTAGGCACCGACAATTTCGGATGCGGCCTCGTTCCAGACAAACAGATGCAGGTAGTGAGGATCGAATCGGTCCAGGTCTAAAGGCTTCCCGGTCCCCTCGGACGCCGCCCGGAACGAGAGTTCCCGCAGACGGCCGATCTCTTGCAATAGATTGGGTATTTGCCCAGCCTCAGCCTGCCACACGGAAAAATCACCGCTCTGCGCCAGGCGCTGCCAGGCAGGCAGGCGCTCGATCTCGCGGCGACAGACATCCGGGTCCTGGGGGATAGCCAGCGGCTGCTCCCTGGGCACGTGAGGCATTTTTTCGATCGCGGCCGTCCGGATCCCGGCTGACGGTTTGAATCCCAGAATGAGGGTCCTCCAACGCAGGTACTCCACCCGTCGTGAATCATCGGCGTAGCGTTGAATCCAGCGAAACGGAATGGGGGCCCCGATTTTGACCTCGATCGTCTTGCGCTCCTTGTTGATCAACTCCCTCGCCAGCAGAGCCGTACGCAGGCGCGGGTGGATCATGCCGGCGGCATGGAAGACAATGCCGTTGCGGCCTTTCACGAAAACCGGAAGAACCGCAGCCCGAGTCCTGCGGGCAATGAGGCCGGCGGCCGGGCTCCAGGCGCTGTCGGCAATCTCGCAGCTCGCTAATTTGAAATGCGAGACTTCACCGGCGGGAAAAACGAGAAGCATGCCTCCGTCGTTTACCCAGCGCAGGGCCGCCCGGATCGACCCGGTATTGCTGCGGGCCGATCCGGGCCGGTTGAACGGGTCGACCGGGATGGTCAGGCGTCGAAGCTGAGGGATGCGGTTCAGCATGAAGTTGGCCATGATTTTCAGATCCGGCCGAACGGACATCAGCAGATCGGCTAGGATAATCCCCTCGATCCCTCCGAAAGGGTGATTGGCAACCACCACCAAAGACCCCGTGCGGGGTATCTGATCGATTTCATGCAGGCTGGGCTCGCAGCGAACACCCATTTCGGACAGCAAGGCGTGCATGAAGCGTTTCGGCTCCTTGACGTGGGCCACCCGATCATAAAGCATGGCGCACCGGGTGAGCCCAAGAACGTGCTCGATCGGCCGGAGCCCGCGGGCGGCCCATCGACTTGTTTTGGATTCAGGCAAATCCGGTAAAATCGAAAAAATGGGTTTGTGTGAAACAGTCGTCTCCATAATGTCTCCTCCGCGTCAAATAGTTTTTCCGGGGCCCTGCATCCCCCTGCACCGGGAGCAGATGGGATGCCGCGTGGCTGGGACCGGCGTGGCGGCGGCAGCCCCCGGTCGCAGCTGCTTATTACCGACTCTGATGTTGCATGAGCCTAGCGGGCGGGGTTTAGGAGCGTGCTAGATTGCGGCTAAAATTCCATGCGGTGGGGATCTGGCATTCAAAACTAACCGCAGGTTAACTTACAGCTAACGTGCCCCGGTCAGAGTCGGATGAGACGTGATCGGGGAACCGGCCGTTAAGGAAGCGCGCTGCGGCGCCGGCCGGTTCAAGGAGCGGAATGGATCAGCTTTTGTTTTGCAAGGGGGTCGCCCTGGGCCTTTTGTTGTGTGCCCCTCTCGGCCCGGTCGGTATCCTCTGCATCCGGCACACGCTGGTGGACGGCCGGCTGGCAGGCATGCTTGCGGTGCTGGGCGCTGCTATGGTGGATGCGGTCTACTGCCTCATTGCGGCCCTCGGCATTACGCTGGTCGCGGGATTTTTAGAACAAGGCCGCTCCTGGATTCAGCCTCTCGGCGGGTTGGTGCTGGCCTTTGTCGGGTTTCATCTGACATGCGAGCCCTCCGGCGCGCGCCGTGTTTCCGGGACACGCGGCTATAACCTCATGGGGGCCTTCCTATCGACGTTTTTGCTGATGCTTTCCAACCCGCTGCCGATCCTGATCATCAGCGCAGCCATTTCCGCCATCAGCGGACCCGCGTGGGTGTCGATGCCGACCGCGGCGCTCGTGTTGATGGCCGGCGTGTTCTGCGGTTCAATCCTGTGGGCGCCGATCCTCATCATCGGCGCATCCATGCTCAAACCCCTGCTGAAGCGCGAGCACCTGCGGGTCCTGCAGCGGGCCAGCGGCATCGCACTTCTAATCTGCGGGTTTTTCCTCGGTATCTCACCTTTTTTCCGCCACCCCGGTTAACTTCATCAACATTTAGCGGTGTTTTAATCCGGGACTAACAGCATGTTGATCAAATTCGGCTTGATATGAGCGATTCGATCAATCCCTTTTCAGAGGAGCTATGATGAAAGCGGACCTGCATGTGCATTCGCGGCACTCGACCCGGCCCTCCCAGTGGTTCCTGCAAAAGATCGGCTGCCCGGAAAGCTTTACCGACCCGCTGCAGCTCTACCACATTGCCCGGCGGCGGGGCATGACGCTGGTGACCATCACGGATCACAACAAGATCGACGGTGCCCTCGAGATCGCTCATCTTCCCGGGGCCTTCGTGAGCGAAGAGGTGACCGCCTATTTTCCCGAAGACGGCTGCAAGGTCCATGTGCTGGTCTACCGCATCACCGAGGCGCAGCACGCGGAGATCCAGAAAATCCGCACCGACGTTTACGACCTCCTCCGCTACCTAAAGGATGCGGCCATACCCTGTGCCCTGGCCCACCCGATGTATGCGGTCAACGATCGGTTGACGGTGGCCCACATCGAAAAGCTCTTGCTGTTGTTCCGCAATTTCGAATTGAACGGCGACAGCAACCCGGAGTCCAACCGCAGCCTGGAGACGGTGCTGTCAGCCTTGACCCCGGCTGACATTGAGCGTCTGGCGAACACCCATGGCATCTCCCCGCTCTGGCCGGAACCCTGGCGCAAAAATCTGATCGGCGGCTCCGACGACCACAGCTCGCTCAACATCTCCCGCAACTTCACCCAGGTGGAGGGCGCCGGGAGCGTCGATGCGTTCCTGGCCGGGATAGAGTCCGGGCAGGCACGGGTGGTCCAGCGGCCCTCCTCGCCGCAGGCCATGGCTCACAACCTCTACAGCATCGCCTACCAGTTTTATCGTCAGAAACTCGGGTTGAGCCGGGATGCACCGCAGCATTTCCTGCTGCGCTTCATCGACCGGTGCCTGCGGCTAACGGACGGGTCTGAATCGGGGTTTCTGGCACGGCTGCATTTTCTGTGGCAATACCGCCGGATCCGCAAAATACAGGGCAGCATTCCCGGCCCCCTGGTGGAGCTCCTGCAGCAGGAGACGTCGCGGTTGCTGGAAGAGGATCCGGCGCTTTTCGATCTGCCCGAGGCGGGCGACTGGATGTCCAAGCGGATGGAGGAGCGTTGGTTCGACTTCATGGACAGGATGTCCAACCGGATCCTGCTCGGATGCGCCAACCATCTCCTGGGCCATGTGTCGGGGGCCAACCTGTTCAACATTTTTCAAACCATCGGCTCGGCCGGAGGGTTCTGCACGCTGCTGACCCCCTATGCGATGGCGTTTTCCCACTACAACCGCCAACGGCAGTTCAGCCAAGCCGTGTTGGAACGGTTTGGGCATGCCGTGCCTGACGATCCGACGCCATCGCAGGCGTGCGCTGTGTTTGCGGACACTCAAGCCGACGGGCAGGAATCGATCCGAACGCATGCTCGCAGCCATCCGGGGCGGCGGTGCGCGCTGTTGACCTGCGATACCGGGGTTGAATCCGAGGCCGTCAAGCGTTTTGAGCCCATCGGGGTCTACGAATTCGACGAGCAGCCGCACTACCGGCTGGTCTACCCGCCGGTCCTGGAGATGCTCGACTACTGCTACACCGGCCGATTCAGCCGTGTGCACCTGGCCACCACCGGCCCGGCCGGTTTGGCCGGCCTGTTCATCGGTCGCTTTCTGAAGCTGCCGCTGGAGGCCGACTTCAGCGACCTGCTGCCGCGCATGGCGCGGGAGATCACCCGGGATGGGTTCATCGAGGAGCTCTGCTGGCGCTACACGGTGTGGTTCTACAGCCAGATGAATACGGTTTACGTCTCCTCCGGAGCCCAGCTGGCCGAGCTGGCCCAGCACGGTATTCCCCGCGCAAAACTCAGGGTGGCACCGCAGCCGACGGATTCGGCATCGCTCTGGGGCGATGCCCGCACAGCCCCCGCCGGTGCTGCCTCCCGGCGGCTGCGGCGGCAGGCCGGCGCCCGCATCTGACACCCACCGATCCCCAGCCCGATCGGCTGCAGGGCCTGAGATGCGGCTCATAAAAAAATAACCCTGCCTTAACCGAGGGGTAACGATGCGAGGGTATCATCGGCCCATTCCAAGGAGAATCCTATGCGCTATTTGGTCGATAGCATCACGCGTTGGGACACCCAGTGGTTCAGCGCTATTTTTGGATTGGGCGGAAAACGGCTCCTATCCCTTCTGATGCCGTGGGTGTCGCGCAGCGGCGACGGCTATTTCTACCCGGTGCTGGCTTTGGGTCTGATAGCGATCGATGATGCGCAGGGAAGGCGCTTCCTGACGGCGGCCCTGGCGGCATTTGCCCTTGAACTGCCGGCATACAAGCTGATCAAGAACTGCGTCAAGCGGGATCGGCCCACCGACAAACTGCCGGCCGTATGCGGCCGCATTGTCCCAAGCGATCGGTTCAGTTTTCCTTCAGGCCACGCGGCGGGCGCCATGCTGATCGCAACCCTTCTTGCCCACATGGTGCCGGTCGTTTTTCCGCTGGCCGCCGCCTGGGCTCTATCGGTTGGCTTTTCGCGGGTCTATCTGGGGGTTCATTACCCCACCGATGTCCTGGCGGGAATGGCCATCGGCATGCTGAGCGCCCTCTTCGGCATTGCTCTGGCGGCTTGAGCCTAACGGCTGCCATGAAGATTCTTTATGGAGTCCAAGGCACCGGCAACGGCCACATCTCCCGCTCTCGCGAAGTCATCCGTTATCTGAAGGAAGATGGTCACGAGGTCCAGGTGATCGTCAGCGGCCGGGACCGGGCTTTGCTCTGGGATATGGAGATCTTCGAGCCATACACGGCGCTGCGGGGGCTCACCTTCGCCACCCATCGCGGCCGGATCCAACACCTGCGCACGGCGCGCCAGTTGAACCTGATCCGGTTCTACGTCGACATCCGCGCCTTCGATGCTCGTGGGTTCGATCTGGTCATCACCGACTACGAGCCGGCAACCGCGCGCATTGCCCGTCGCCATCGGCTGCCATCGATCGGGATCGGACACCAGTACGCCTTTTGCCACGACATTCCGGTCAAGGGCCAAAACCCTCTGGCGCGCTACATCCTGGATCACTTCGCGCCCGTGGATTATCCGATCGGACTGCACTGGCACCACTTCGAACAGCCGATCCTGCCGCCGGTGGTGCCGGAATTTTCTTCCCGGCCGGCGCCGGTTCCCGGAAAGATACTCGTCTATCTCCCGTTCGAGGAGCTTTCCGATATCCTGCGGCTGCTTGGCCCCTTCGATGCTCATGCGTTTTATATCTACCATCAGCTGCAGCAGCCCGAGGGCACGGGCCATTTGAACTTGAGGCCCTATTCGCGCACCGCCTTTCTCAACGACCTGACCGATTGCAGCGGGGTCATCACCAACGCCGGTTTCGAGCTGGTCAGCGAGGCTCTGGCACTCGGCAAAAAAATCCTGGTCAAACCGCTCACCGGGCAGATGGAGCAGCTCTCCAATGCGGCGGCGCTCGCCGAGCTGAACCTGGGGCTGACAATGAAGAGGCTTGACAGGGAGGAAGTGGACCGGTTTTTGGGAAAACCCACCTTAGTCCGGGCGCAATACCCAAACGTTGCCCGCATGATCGCCGATTGGATTCCTAAAGGGGACTGGGGGAGTCTGGCCGAGCTCTCTCGCGCAGCCTGGGCGCAGACTCACTATTCCGGAGGTTTCAGTTCGGGCTAACTCGCTTCGATGATGACTCGTCCAGCTCCCCCATCGATCGTCACCTGGGAGCCCTCTGGAATCAAGCGGGTCGCCTGGCGGATTCCGACCACGGAGGGGATCCCCAGCTCCCGCGCCACGATGGAGCAGTGGTTCAGCAGCCCGCCCTCTTCCATTACGAGGCCTCCCACCAGGCTGAGAATGGGTGTCCAGCCCGGATCCGTATGCCGGGCCACGACGACATCCCCCTGGTGGATGGCGGCCGTCGCAGGATCCACGACGATAACCGCTCTGCCAGTGGCTCGCCCCGGACTGGTTCCGATCCCGTGCAGGACCGTGCCATCGAGAGTGAGATCATATTCCGGCCGGCCCTCAACCCAAAACGTGCAGGGATCCGCCGGTTTACTAAACTGTTCGCGTCGCTTACCGGCGATCCGGTTCGCTGCCATAGGCGGCAGGCGACCGGCCGCCAACCGTTCGATCTCATCGGGGGTTAGGAAAAGGGTCAGATCCCCCAAGCCGAAGTGCCGTCCGAGCGAAAGCAGGTCCGCGCGAATATGGAACAGGACTTCATCCAGCAGAAATCGTAGCTCCTCCCGCAGGTCAAGAAACCGGCAGGTCAGGCGAGCAACCAACTTCAGTGCCATCCGTGGCACCGATAGAAGCGCCCCTCGCGGCCTTTCCGCCGCAGGACGGCATTCGGGCGTTATCCTCGTGGTCCCGCCATGGCGCACCAGCGACTGGAGAATTGCGATCACCTCTTCCGGGGCTTCGATCCAGCGCTTCATTGCGAGCGTGCGGTGGCGTGAGCGGCAACCGTAGCGGCCGAGGAAGGTGTCGAGCGCTTTCTGAAGATCGGTTGGCAGCGAACGGGCCAGGCTCTCCGCAGGCTCGTTTCGAAAGCGTTCGCCGGCGTCGCGGTCGGCGGCGATGCGTTCTCCCATGGCACGAAACCACTGCTCGATCCGCAGGGTGACGTTGTTGCCGCGCCGGCTGAGGAGCTCTAAAAATTCGGTCCCAGGCAGTTTCATCAGGTCCATGGCCCACCAGCGAAGTACCCAGGTGAAAAACGTTGCGTGGGAATAGGGCCACTGGTTGTTTTCCTGGATCAAGGCCAGAGTTTCCAAATCGGTGCGCAGGATCTCGATCAAGTCGGAAGCGGTCGCTTCGCTCGCTGCAGGCCGGGCCGGCGTTCGCATGCGGGCACGCAGGCGCTCGATGTTACGCGGCGCGCGCCGCAGGCACACCCAGGGCAGAAGGCCCGGTTCGCTCAGGGGAAGGCGGGCCAGGCAGAAGCCGATGCGCAAAAGCGTCCACGCAGGGGGGGTAGGGATATCCTCCAGTTGCGAGTCCGTCGGCAGCAGGGAGTGAAACTCTTTGAACCGCAACCGGCGCGGCATGAGGGCGATGAGGCGCCGAATCCCTTCGCAGTTGACATAGAGATAGCCGTTGACGACCGCCAGGGCCGGCACGACCGGAATGATTCCGACCCGCCGCGCGATGGCCGACAAGTCAAAGCGCGGGGCATGCGCCAGCATGACCTCGGCCATGAACGGGGTCAGCCGGTCGGCCCAGAGATCGTCAGCGATCTTGCGGGTCCAGCTCCCGGCCGGCGGCAGAACGCCCGCGCCGGCCAGGGAGGTGATCGGCCGCACCTGGAGCAGCCAGAGCCTCAAACGCCGGTCAACCGCCCACTCCATATCGAGCGCGGCACCATCGTAGACTTGCTCCAGTTGCTGCAGCAGTCGCGCCACCTCTTCCCAGGGAGTGTCCCGCGCCACTTTCTGACGTGACCGCCGCCTCCCTTCGAGCTCGACTCGCCCGCTCCGGAGAAAGGCCGCGCGGCATGGTGTGCGGTGACCGCTGACCAACCCGTCGCCGTGGCCCCGGACGGCCTCGATGATCATTTCATCCCTGCCGGGAGCGAGCGGGTTGCGGCTGAAGGCCACGCCGGCAACGTGAGACTCCACCATGCGCTGGATGACGACGGCCATCCGTGGGGTTTCAACGTCGCTTCCCCGAACGTTGAGGGCCTTCACGTAACTGCCCACTATTTCGGAGCTGGCGCTGGCCCAGCAGGCTTCGATACGCTCCAGAAGCCCATCTTCGGTGTCGATCTCAAGGAAGCTCTGATATTGACCGGCAAAACTCCGGCGATGGCCGTCCTCGCGGGTAGCCGAGGAGCGGATGGAAACGCCTCTGCTCAGGCTGAGGCGGCGGGCGGCCTCCAGGACCTCGTCGCGCAGCCCGTCCGGCCAGGAGCCGGTGGCCAGGTAAAGGCGGTGGGCCGCAGTGCTGACGGCAATCGCCTCGGGCACTGGAAACCCCCGCCGGGCGGCATCGGCCAAGGTGGAAAACTTTCGGCCGACCACACTCGGATCAAGTGCATGGTCATCCTGAAATCCGATGAGGTAGGTCATCGCAGTCTCATATCGCTGATTGCGAACGCCGATGCAGCGGCATCATTTTACGTGGTTGAGGCTCGTAAATTTTTCGAGCGGGGCGGGTGCCGGATATTCGAACAGACTCCGGTCCGGCTGTTTGACTCTGATGTGAAATAGGTTAGAAATCGGTTGCCGGTTGTCATTGGTGCGGGCAAAGAGGAGCTGCCGCTCATCTCGGGCAATCCTTAGACGAAGGCAGCCCAAAAGGAAAAAGCTGGATAGCGGCAGGTTTAAGGGCTGCGACGCTGTCGGGTGCGCCGGGGAGAGCGGTCAAGCATTGCCAAGACCTTGACCGCGACCTCATACGCCGCCTGCGGCCGGGCGATGCGCCGGGCATTGGCCTTGAGCCGAGCCAGCCGACGCGGCGAAGAGAGCAGCGCATTCAATTTATAGTTCAGGGTCGCCAGATGGCCGACCTTTACCGCCGCACCGCTTTCCAACAGGAAATCGGCGTTGCGGCTCTCCTGGCCGGGGATCGGATTGACGATCAGCATCGCACCCCCGCAGCATAAAACCTCCGCCGATGTCAATCCGCCGGGTTTGGAAATCACCACGTCCGCCGCGGCCATGAGCTCATCGATCGCCTCCGTGAAGCCGACGATCGTGACACGGTGGTGCGGTGCGGCGGGTGCCCGGTTCAACCGCTCCCGGAGCGCATCATTGCGCCCGCACACCACCACAATCTCCACGGCGACGTTCAGTGCCAGCAAGCTGAAAAAAATCTGTTCGATCGGACCGACCCCGAACCCGCCTGAAAGCAGGAGCAGGATCGGCCGCTCCCCCTTAAGCCCCTGGGTCCTGAGGCAGCGGAGTCGGTCTTTGCGTCTGCTGAACACCGGGTGAACGGGAATGCCGCTGACCGTGATATCCCGCGCTGGTACCCCCCAATAGGCGAGATTCGCCGCGCTCTCCTCCGTGGCCGCGAAGTAGTGATCGCATGGGCGTTGGACCCACATCCGGTGCGTCATGAAATCGGTAGTGACGGTCACCTGCCGCACATTGATTTTTCCCGCGGTCCGCAGCGAACCGATGATCTCCGCCGGTAGAAAATGAGTGTTGACCACCACGTCCCAGCTCTCTGATTCCAAAAGCTTCAGGAAAGGTTTGAGATTCAAGCGCTGCAGGGCAATCCGAAATCGATCCGCCTCCAGCTCCTGAGGGCGGTCCAAGAGGTCGTAGACATAGCCGAGCAAGTGGGGGGCCCGGCGGGCAACATCGAGGTAGCCCTTGCCGTATATTCTGCGGAAGGCGGAGCTGGCCAGGCTCAGGACGTCCACATTCTTCAGCATCAGGCCGGGGGCAATTTCCTGCAGGGCCAGCTCGATGGCTTCCGCCGCACGCACGTGGCCGGCCCCGACGGATGCCGAAAGGATGAGAATGCGTTTGGGAATTTGTTGGCGCAAAAAATACCTACAATCTCTAAATGTCCAATGTATTATGATAGCGAATAAAAATGGTCAGAATCAATAAAATTTCATTAATTCCGCTTGTTGCGACATTAAAACATTGACGGACCCATTAAAATCCATTAATCGTTTCTTGCTGAAATCTGCACTGATATTTCTCCTTACCGTTTTTCACAAATCATTTCATGTAATGACGTTTTTTTGGAAGATTGAACGCGACCAATTGCCCGCAGTGCTTGCCTGAAAGCTTTCCCGGAATCAACGGAGGTGGCAAAAATGACAACACCGTCCTCATCCATGAAAGAATTTATGGAGTCATTAAAAGGCAGGAGCTTTGAGGATATCATTCTGCTGGCCGAGCGAGAATCCATTCGGGCGTATCGAAGGGCCTTGCGCCCATGTCGGAGCGACGGCATCCCTACCATTGACTGGTGCAACTATTCCCGCAGACTGGTCGACATGATCGAGTTTTTGAGAAGCGAGTCTAAGCCCTTGAAATTGGATACTGAAACCCGGGGGCTGATGGTTTCTATGCAGCAAGAGTTCGAGAAATTGAAAGCTCGATCCCATTCAAAAACGTTCGGGCCTGAAGCGGCTTTTTCTGCGCGGCAGCGTCCGTTGTCACGGTAGAGCAATTTGCTCCGGCTCAGGAGGTCACGATGAACGATATTGTTCTTCTGATTATCATCATCGGTTGCTTTATCACTACGATCATCGGCATGCAAGCCAACCGCTGAGGCCTCATAAATCCGGATTTAAATTTCTCTCGATATAGGAGGCGTAGTCCTTCATGACCGGCTGGTATTTTTGATCCATCAGGTCAGAAGAAATTAGGAAATCGGCCGTCGACCGGTTGCATGCGATGGGAATGTTGTAGAGCACGGCGATGCGCAGCAGGGCTTTCACATCCACGTCGTGTGGATGCGGGGTCATCGGGTCCCAAAGAAATATAATGCAGTCGATCTGCCCCTCCACGATCATAGCGCCGAGCTGCTGGTCCCCGCCCAGCGGACCGGATTTCAATTTCAGAATCTCAAACGGGAGGGCCCTTTCTGCCACTTTTTTCTTCAATGCCGCCTCGATCATCCGCCCGGTGGTTCCGGTGCAGATGAGCCGATGCCGCAGTAACGGCTGGTAGTTCCATTCCACCCACTCGATGAGATCCTTCTTTCGATGGTCATGCGCGACCAGCGCGATATTTTTTACTTCCTCCATCCGATCCTCCAATCTGTTTGACCGCCCGTTGCCATGCTTGCTGAGATCGAAAAAACCTTGCTGATGACGCTTCAGAATAACTTACACCATGGGGCCGGAGGATGGCAATGACTAGCAGGTTAGAGTTCCGCTAGAAACCAAGTGCGGCATGCGATCCACCCGATGGCGTTCACAAGGCCTTTTATCTTCCCGGAATCGTATATTTTTATTTTTCGTTATCAACAGCGTGTTCATAACCAGGAGTATCCAACCGTACATCCGAGGAAATCGTGGCCTTGCGAACAACTAACCCGAGGCTAGTATAATCCTAACAGAAGCGCGCGAGGCTCGCTTCACATTGCCTGTTCTTCTTGAGGTGAACGGGAGTGTCAGGTGACGGTGCAGCCTGGTATGCGCGTGTCGGCGATCGACACGCGATCTTTTTAATGTTGTTCAGCGAAAGGAGATCCACCCATGTTGCCGTCGGTTCTTGCCCGCTTCAAATCTTTCGGACTGCTGGCCTGCGTCCTGGCACTGTTTATCGCCGCACCTTCCGCGGTGCTGGCCGCAGAGGAGATCATCGTCTACACCGCATTAGAGGATGACGAAATCCCCAAGTACCTCGCCCTCTTCAAGCAGCAGCATCCGGATATCACCGTCAAGATCGTGCGGGACTCCACCGGCATCGTCACCGCCAAGCTACTGGCTGAGAAGGCCAACCCCCAGGCCGATGTCGTCTGGGGAACGGCGGCAACCAGCCTCATGCTCTGCAAGCAGGCGGGAATGCTGGAACCCTTTGCGCCCAAGGGACTCGAGAAGGTGAAACCGCTCATGCGCGACTCCGCCAACCCGCCGGCCTGGGTGGGGATCAAGGCCTGGGAAACCGGGTTCTGCGTCAACACGATCGAATCCAAGAAGCTGAAACTGCCGGCCCCCGAATCCTTCGCCGACTTGACCAAACCGGTCTACAAGGGCCAGATTTCAATGCCCAACCCCGCCTCCTCCGGGACCGGCTTCCTGACGGTTTCCGCCGTGCTGCAGATGATGGGCGAGGCCCCGGGCTGGGAGTATCTTGACAAGTTGCACGCCAACATCGCTCGCTACACGCACTCCGGCTCCAAGCCCTGCAAGATGGCGGGCGCCGGCGAGGTTCCGATCGGGATCTCCTTCGCCTACCGCGGGTTCATGCAGAAGCAGAAGGGCGAGCCGGTCGAGACGGTTTTCCCCAAGGAGGGCTCCGGCTGGGACGTAGAAGCCAACGCCATGATCAAGAAGGCCGCCATCAAACCGGCGGCTAAAATCTTCCTCGATTGGGCCATCAGCGAGCCGGTGATGAAGGAGTACGGCAAGATCTATCCGGTGACCGCCTACCCGAGCGGCAACCCCATCCCCGAGGGATACCCGAAGGAGCCCGAAAAGCAGCTCGCCAAGAACGACTTCGACTGGGCCGCCAAAAACCGCGAGCGCATCTTGGCGGAATGGACCAAACGCTACGACAGCAAAAGCGAGGCCAAATAGCTCCTACTGCCGCCGCTTGCGAGCCGGATGGCCGCCATCCGGCTCGGATTCGAACGAGGACCCGTATGGGCAACTCCTTTGATCTTTCGCCCTATTTAAAAGTCGCCGGCGTCACCAAAACCTTCGGGGAGTTTACCGCCCTCCAGGATGTCTCCTTCAGCGCCGAGCGCGGCGAGTTTCTGTGTGTGCTGGGCCCGAGCGGCTGCGGTAAAACCACCGTACTGCGCATCCTGGCCGGACTGGAGGTTCAGACCGGCGGCAGCGTGCACATCGAGAACCGGGACGTCTCCGGCCTGCCGATATCCAAACGCAATGTGGGCATCGTTTTCCAGTCCTATGCTCTCTTTCCGAACCTGACCGCAGCCCAGAACGTGGCCTACGGGTTGAAGAGCCGGCGGTCTCAAAAAGAGCGCAGCGCGCAGCGGGTGGCGGAACTGCTTGAGCTGGTCGGGCTGACAGGCATGGGTGAGAAGTACCCGGCGCAGCTGTCGGGAGGCCAGCAGCAGAGGGTGGCGCTGGCCCGCGCCATGGCCCTCTCGCCGGACCTGCTGCTACTGGACGAGCCGTTGTCGGCGCTGGACGCCCAGGTGCGTGTCCTGCTGCGCCAGGAGATCCGCCAGCTGCAGCAGCGGCTCAAGGTGACCACCATCATGGTGACCCATGACCAGGAGGAGGCGTTGACCATGGCCGACCGCATTCTGGTCATGGACAAAGGCCGCCTGGTGCAGAGCGGGACCCCGCTTGAAATCTATGACCGACCGGCCACCCCGTTTGTGGCCGCCTTCATCGGATCCATGAATTTTTTAGAGAACGCGGTCAAGGTGGATACGGCGGTCTACCGAATCGGCGGCTGCGACCTGCGGGTGGCAGGGGAAAACGGATCGCAGCGGCTGGCGATCGGCGGCAGCGCCACGCTCGGCATCCGACCCGAGGACATCCTGATCTGGTCCGACCGCCGCGATGCACCCAACACGCTCCCGGCCCAAGTGGAGGCGATTGAATACCGCGGTCCGCTCTTCAGGGTGGGCCTGCGGCTGGGGCCCTGCGGCCCCGGGGCCGCGCGGGTCGAAGCCGACATCCCCTCGGAGAAGGTTCGCCGCCTGGAGCTTCGGCCGGCCGCGACGCTGCCCGTGCAGCTGCCAGAGGACCGGCTCCGCGTGTACACCGCTTAATCCGATGCACGCTTCGGCCCGTCAGGCGTCACCCATTGTGACGAAGGAGCTTTTGAGCAGCCTGAGCACAGAGGCCTGGATCTCATGGTTGCTGATCCTGCTGACGTGTGCCTGGCTTCTCGTCGTCGTGGTGCTGCCGGTCGTCCAGCTGGTGGCCAAAAGCCTGCAGGACAGCCAGGGCGGCTTCGTGGGGCTGGCCAATTACGTCGCCTATTTCAAGAACCCGGCCCTGTCGAACTCGCTGGCCAATAGCCTCTACGTGTCGGCGTCAACGACCCTTATTTCCGTCGTGTTGGGATTCATTTTCGCTTTCGCCCTGACCCGCTCGCGCATCCCCGGCCGCGGCATCTTCAAAGGCATCGCCATGATGCCTCTTTTCGCCCCGACGCTCCTGAACGGGATCGCACTGGTCTACCTCTTCGGCCGAAAGGGCCTGATCACGGGGGGGTTCTTCGGCACCTTCGCCGGCGTCGACATCCAGGTTTACGGGACGGTCGGCATCATCATTTCCGAGGCGATCTACACTTTTCCCCAGGCTGTGTTGATCCTCTCCATCGCTCTGAACCTTGCCGATGCCAGGCTCTACGAGGCTTCGGAGTCTTTGGGTGCCCGCTGGCTGCGCACCTTCTTTTGCGTCACCCTGCCCGGCATCAAATACGGACTGCTCAGCGCGGTGTTCGTCTGCTTCACCCTGGCCTTCACCGATTTCGGCGCTCCCAAGGTGATCGGCGGCAACACCAACATCCTCGCCACGGACATCTACAAGCAGGTCATCGGCCAACAGAACTTCACCATGGGGGCCGTGGTCAGCATCGTGCTCCTGGTCCCGACCGTGGTCGCCTTTGTCGTGGATCGCATCGTGCAGCGCCGCCAGGTGGCCATGATCGCCGCCCGGTCGGTCCCGCTGCAGCCCAAGCTCAGCTTGCTGCGGGATGGCGCCTTTTTTGTATTTTGCGCTCTAGTGGCAGCGGCGATCCTCGGTTTCTACGCCACCGCCCTTTTCGCCTCGCTGGTCAAGGTCTGGCCCTACCATCTGGAACTGGGGCTATGGCACTATCATTTCACCGGTACCGGCGGCGGTGGCTACCCGGCCTTCTGGAACAGCATCCGGATGAGCCTTTATTCTGCGGCCGCTGGCACGGTCATTATTTTTGCAAGCGCGTACCTGATCGAAAAGAGCCGCAAGCTGAATCTCCTGCGCCGGTCCGCCTATTTTCTCTCCATTCTGCCCCTCGCCCTGCCCGGGCTCGTGATCGGGCTGGCCTACATCTTTTTCTTCAACCCCCGGGGCTGGGAATTCTTCGGGTGGTGGGTGCCAAACCCGTTCAGTTTCCTATACGCCACCATGGCCATCCTGGTCATCAGCAACATCGTGCATTTCTACACCGTCGGTTTCCTGACCGCCACAACCGCTTTGAAACAGCTGGACGACGAATTCGAGACCGTGTCCGCATCCATGGGGGTCCCGTTCTACAAAACCTTTACCCGGGTGACCGTGCCGGTCTGCCTGCCGGCCGTGCTGGAGATCGGCATGTACTTTTTCGTCAACTCCATGGCGACCGTGTCGGCGGTCATTTTTCTCTACTCGGCGGACATCCCCTTGGCCTCCGTGGCGGTGGCTAACATGGACGATGCCGGCGACACGGCCCCCGCGGCCGCCATGTCGGTGATGATCGTGCTTGCCAATATCGGGGTTCGCGTGATTTTCGGGGGATTGACCCGCAGCATCAAACGGCGCAGTCAGGCCTGGGCCAACGGCTGAGCCGCAACCGCCTGCGAGCAGGGAGGCGCATCATGACGACTGTTGTGCGTAAACCGCTCCACACCGGTCCACTGCGCGCGGTAGTGCTGGACTGGGCGGGAACGGCCGTCGACTACGGCTGCCTCGGGCCTGCGGCCGTTTTTGTGGAGGTTTTCAAGAAGTTCGGCATCGCGGTCACCACGGCCGAGGCCCGGCAGTTTATGGGGCTGAAGAAAATCGACCACATCCGCAGCATGTGCCGGCTTCCGGCGGTGGTTGCCGCGTGGCAATCCGTTCACGGGTGGGCACCCGATGAGAGCGATGTCGACGCGCTTTACGCCGAAACCGAACCGATGATGGTTTCCGCGATCGCCGGCCATGCCGAGCCCATCCCGGGGCTTCTCCCCTTCGTGCAGGCCATGCGGGAGAAGGTTATCAAGGTTGGCTCCTCGACCGGCTACACACGGGCCATGATGGAGGTCATGGTGCCGGAGGCCCGCCGCAGGGGATACTTTCCGGATGCCGTGGTCACCTCTTCGGATGTGCCGGATGGGCGGCCCTATCCCTGGATGTGCTACCTGAACGCCATTCAACTTCAGGTTTACCCCATGCAGGCCATGGTGAAAATCGGCGACACGCCAAGCGATATCTACGAAGGGCTCAACGCCGGGATGTGGACCATTGGCCTGACCAAGTCCGGCAACCTGCTGGGGCTGCCGGCTGAAGCGTGCGATCGTCTGGAGTCGAACGAGCTCTCTTGCCGTCTTGCCTCCGCCGAGCGCGACCTGAATGCAGCCGGCGCGCATTACACGGCGGAGGGCATCTGGGCGGTGCTGCCGATCATCGAAGAGATCAACGCCCGCCTTGCAGCCGGGGAGCAGCCCTGAGCCGACGGCAATGGGTTCCTGAGGCCGGTGGCCGGCGCAGGTCCGTCTGGGAGGTGGTCCGCGTGACAGTGGACATGGGTCGCTCCGAAACGGGGGCTCAGGTTCAAGGTGTCCGATGGCAGCTTCTCTACCCGCACCCCGCCGCTGACCATCGAACGCACGGAGCTGGACCGTGCCCTGGACATCCTGGATGACGCCCTCCAGGAAGTTGAAACCGGGACGACTACCCGAATCGACTAAAAGGAGTCACCATGGAATTCCCGGAACTGCCCGAAAATCCCTACCTGCTCCTCACCCCGGGGCCCTTGACCACTACGGCGAGCGTCAAAGCCGTGATGCTGCGCGACTGGTGCACCTGGGACGAGGATTACAACCGGCTCGTCCAGGCGATCCGCCGCGAGCTTACGGCACTGGCCACGGCCGAGCCGGGTTTCACCACCGTACTGATGCAGGGCAGCGGCACCTTCGGGGTGGAAGCGGTTGTGACCACGGCCGTACCGGAGGGGGGCAAGCTGTTGGTGCTCGCCAACGGCGCCTACGGCCGCCGGATCGCCCACATCGCGCAGCGTGGCCGCATCGCGGTCCAGGTTCTGGACAGCGGTGAAACCTCCCCGCCGGATATCGACCGGATGTCGGCCGTCCTTCAGAAAGAGCCGTCCATCACTCACGTGGCGGTTGTCCACTGTGAAACCACCACCGGCATGCTGAACCCGCTCGAGGCCATCGGCCGCGTGGTCAAACCGCTCGACCGGGTCTTGATCGTGGATGCCATGAGCAGCTTCGGCGGCATCCCCCTGGATGCGGTCGCCATTGGAGCGGATTATCTCATCAGCAGCGCCAACAAATGCATCCAGGGGGTGCCGGGCTTCTCCTTCGTGGTGGCCCGCCGGCAGGAGCTTGAAAAAACAAAGGGCCGTGCCCGCTCGCTTAGCCTGGACCTATACGATCAGTGGGCGACCATGGAGAACCACCCCGGCAAGTGGCGCTTCACCTCGCCCACCCATGTGGTGCACGCCTTTTATCAGGCCCTCCAAGAGCTCAGGGCCGAAGGCGGTGTCGCTGCCCGCAATGCGCGCTATCGAAAAAACCGGGATTCCCTGGTCGACGGCATGCAGGCCATGGGTTTTACGCCGCTGCTGTCGCCTGCCTTTCGCTCCCCTATTATCACGGCGTTTCACAGCCCAGCGAACCCGGCTTATGATTTCAGGAGATTCTACGACCTGCTGAAAAAGCAGGGGTTTGTGATCTACCCCGGAAAAGTCACCGAGCTCGATACATTTCGCATCGGCACCATCGGCGATGTTCATCCCGCGGACATCGAGCGTCTTCTAAAGGCGGTCGATGCTTCCATGTACTGGAAACAATCTCGTTATTCCCCCGGCAAATGAATTCATCTTTGACTTCTTCCGGCTTTTAACTCCAAAGGGCTCACTTCGGCTAGTAGGCCCTTTGCCTTGGAACCGCTAACTATTTACTAATGCAAACTTAATGACCGGCTAGTTTAAGTCGGGTGTAATCTGCAATTTTCAATAGGTAATTAAATGACTTTTCTTCTCGACACGGCGGTATCTTGCTTGTTAGTTTTGCTGCAAATGCCGGGTGTTTTCCGGCGCCTGAGCGTCGAAGCATGGATCGAACCATGAAGGGCGGCCCGGTCTGAACGGGTCGAGCAAGGAGGGAGTCATGTTCGGTATCACCAACGGAATCCGCTTCGGGGGTGCGGTGGCCATCGGCGCCGCAGCCGTACTGCTGGCACCGGTCGTGTTGCCGATCGTTGCCGCTGTGTTGAAACCGGTCGCCAAGTCGGTCATCAAGGGCGGCATCATGGCCTTCGAGGGTGCGAAGGTGGCTTTGGCCGAAACCCAGGAAACGGTCGAGGACATCGTGGCCGAGGCCAAGGCCGAAATAAAGGCCGAAATATCCGAAAGCCGCAAGGTCCCGGCCAAGACCACCAAAAAGCAGGCTGCCTGATCCGCAGGCGGTGCACGGGATCTTTATGCCGGAAGTGCCCGAGGCCTTTATCGCCCATCACTCCCCCAATCGGCTGAGGATTCGAATCCCCTCCCGGCGGGGGGACTCGGCTTTCTTCGCCTCGGTGCAGGAGGCCTATGCCCGGAAAGGTGAGCAGCCGGAGGCGAACCCGCATACGGCGAGTCTGCTCTTTGTCGGCAAAGCCGCTGAGGGCGAGGCGGTTGCCGACCTCGGGCGCGAGCAGGGTCTTTTCGAGCTTCGAATCGGAACCCCACCCCATCGGCCCCTCATGCACGAGGCGGTCAAGCCGGTGGCCGGTCTCAACCGCTCCATTCAGCAGGTGACGGGCGGCAGGATTGATCTTCCCAGCGGCTTCTTCCTGATGCTGCTGGGGTTCGGCATCTACGAAATTCTCCGCGGCCGCTTCTCCACTCCACCGTGGTACACCGCGTTCTGGTATGCGTTCGGACTTGTTTCGATGTACGTGATCGAAAAGGAAATCCGGGCCATCCCCGGCCATGAACACGACTGACGGTTTCCACCGTCGCCGCCCCTGAGACTGCGCGTTTAGGGGCCCGGCTCTATGGCAGCCGAGCCTTTAACCGACTTCTAACGATTTCCGAACACCCTCATAACCATTCCCGGGGATTCTGAACAACGGCGTACATCTTGGCAGCGAGGGCATGAAGCAAGCTCCTTATCCACACTGTCCGACGCTGCGGTTCGCAGCGGAGCGTTGATGATTCAATCGATTCACACCCAGGTAGAGGGCCGGGCCCGTTTCAAGATCGACGGGCTGTTCGGTTCGGAGATGCTCAAGCGGGTCCTTGAACAGAGGCTCTCCCGCGAAGGGGAGATTTACTCGGTATCGGCCAGCATCCTCACCGGCAATATCCTGGTCAATTTCAACTCCAACAACGACCACCACACCATCCGGTTTCTGATCGAAGAGATCCTGGTGGAAATCCACCAAAAGGGATTGCCGCCGGCTGCAGCCTTCGAGCTGGAGCCTGAATCGGCGGCGAAACGCTCGCCGGCCCGGGCCTTGCCGGTGGAGACCCTCAAACGCTTCTTGTCCCCGGAGTCGGAGGGTGCGGCGCCACTCGACAAGCCCTGGCATACGCTGGAGGCCCCCTTGGCCGCCTCCATCCTGCGCACAGACGCCCGCGCGGGGCTTTACGCGAGTGAAGCCGCCGAGCGGCTGAAGGCTTACGGTCCCAACCTCCTGCCCAAGCCCGAGCCGCGCTCAAAAGCCGAAATATTTTTCCAGCAGTTGAACTCGCTGCCGGTGCTGCTGCTGGGGGCTGCGGCCGGCATCTCGGTTCTGACCGGGGGCATCCTCGATGCGGCCGTCATCGGCGGCGTCGTGCTGGCCAATGCCGTCATCGGCTACATCACGGAGAGCGGCGCCGAAAAAACCATGGAGTCCCTCAAGGAGCTGGTCCACCCGACGGCGGAAGTCATCCGGGAGGAACGCTCCGTCCACCTGGCCGTGGAGGAGGTGACGGTCGGGGACCTCCTGGTGTTGAAACCCGGGACCTACGTAGCCGCCGACAGCCGGATCGTGTCTGCCGATCGGCTGAGCATCGACGAGTCCATGCTGACCGGCGAGAGCATGCCGGTGCACAAGGAAGCCAAGAGGCTCAAGCACGAGAACACGCCGCTGGCCGATCGCGCCAACATGGTTTACATGGGAACGCTCGTGACCGGCGGGCAGGGCCTCGCGCTGGTGGTGGCCGTCGGCCGCTTCACCCAGGTCGGCATGCTCCAGGCGATGCTGGCCGACACTCAAACCCCGCCGACGCCGATCGAGCTTCAGCTGGCACAGATGGGGAACCAGCTGGTGGCGGCCTGCGGGGCGATTTGCGGGGTGGTGTTCGGGATCGGTTTTTTACGCAGCTACGGCCTGGTCCAGATGCTGCAGATGTCGATTTCGCTGGCGGCTTCGGCCGTGCCCGAGGGGCTTCCGGCTGCGGCGACGATCAACTTCGCCATGGGCATTACCGACCTGCGCCGGCATGGGGTGCTCGTTCGCAAGCTGCAGGCGGTTGAGACCCTGGGGGCCGTCCAGACCATCTGCCTGGACAAGACCGGGACCATCACCGAGAATCGCATGACGTTGACCGAAATCCTGGCCGGCCGCACGCGCTATGCCGTGGTGAAGAATATGCTGGAGCCCTTGCCGGGGGGGCGCGATGTCCTCGCCGTCGGCGAAATCCGGCACCTGCTGATCGTTTGTGCCCTCTGCAACGAAATCAAGATCACGGTGGACAAGGAAAGCGGCGAAATCGACCTCTTCGGCTCCTCCACGGAGACGGCCCTGATGCGGGTGGCGGCTGCGACCGGAATCGATATCGTCGGCCTGCAGGAGGATTTTCGCTTCGTGGGCCTGCGCCTGCGGTCGGAAAACCGGCTCTACATGAGCAGCCTGCACTCATGCCCCTCGGAGGACTGCCGCTACATCTTCACCAAGGGCAGCCCGCACGACGTCCTCGATCTGTGCGACCGCGAAATGGTAAAGGGTCGGGTGAAGGCCCTCACCGAGGAGCGCCGGCAGGAGATCCACATCGAAAACGACCGCATGGCCGGCCGTGGCCTGCGGGTATTGGGCTTCGCCTTCAATCGCTTCACAATGAAGGCGGAGATCGACGAGTCCGCCCCGATGGTCTGGCTGGGGCTGGCCGGTATGGCCGACCCCATCCGGCCGGGGGTGGCCGAGTTGATCGCGGTCTTCCAGCGGGCGGGCATCGAAACCGTGATGATCACGGGCGACCAGAGCACTACGGCCTATGCCGTGGCCCGCGAACTGAACCTCGGCGGCGAAAAGCCCCTCAAGATCCTGGACTCGGCCGAGCTCACCTCGCTTGACTCCGAGCGGCTCCAGGCGCTCGCCAAGAACGTGCACGTCTACTCCCGGGTCAGCCCGGCGCACAAGCTGCGGATCGTTCAGGCCCTGCAGGATGCCGGCCGCGTCGTGGCCATGACCGGAGACGGGATCAACGACGGACCCGCCTTGAAAGCGGCCAATATCGGCATCGCCATGGGCGAGTCCGGCACCGATGTGGCCCGCGAGGTGGCGGACATCATCATCGCGGGCGACAAACTGGAGCAGTTGGCTCAGGCCCTGGGCGGCGGGCGTACGACCTACGGGAACATCCGCAAATCGGTGCACTTTTTCCTCTCCACCAACCTGACCGAGATCATGGTGATGTTCGCCTGCATGGCCCTCGGCCTGGGGTTTCCGCTGACCGTCATGCAGCTGCTCTGGATCAACATCATCTCGGACATCTTCCCGGGGCTGGCCCTCTCGCGCGAAGAGCCGGAGCCGGGCCTCATGACCCAGCCGCCGCGGCCCGCCGGCGCTCCGCTCTTTTCGGGCCGGGACTTCCGCGTCATGGCCGTGGAGTCCGGCATCATCAGCACCGGCGCCCTATCCGCCTATCTCTACGGGATCGGCCGCTATGGCCGCGGGGCCCGGGCCGGCTCGCTGGCCTTCCAGGCGCTTGTCTTCGGCCAGCTGCTGCATGCCTACAGCTGCCGCACGGAGAAGAGGAGCATCTTCGATGCCAAGCGCCCGCCGAGGAACCCCTATCTCGACCTGGCGATCGGAGGCTCCCTTGCGCTGCAGGTGCTCACCCTGGTACTCCCCGGACTGCGGGGGGTTCTCGGGGCCGCCGCGCCGACCCTCATCGATGTTGCCGTCATCGGTGCCTGCGCGCTGGGGCCTTTCATCGCCAACGAAACGCGCAAACTGGCTCAACCTTATATCTCTGGTGAGGTGACCACATGATTTTCACATCCGAATCCGTTACCGACGGCCATCCGGACAAGATGTGCGACCAGGTCAGCGACTGCATCGTCGACCATTTTCTGAAGCAGGACCCCTTCTCCCGCGTGCGGGCCGAGTGCGCGGTGTCGAGCGCCATCATCTTCATCGCCGTGCGCTACGCCTCCGAGGCGAAGGTGGACTTCTCCTACCTGGCGCGCAAGGTGATCCAGAAGATCGGCTACGACCAGCCGGACTTCAACGCCAAGATCTGCAGCATCCTGTCGGCGCCCCAGGAGCTGCCGCTGAACATGGCTCATCGCTTCGATGAGACCCAGCTCTCGGACGAGGAGATCGACAAAGTGGCCGCCAAGAACCAGGTGACGTTGTTCGGTTTCGCCTGCGACCAGACCCCGGAGCTGATGCCGCTGCCCATCATGCGGGCCAACCAACTGGCTCGCCGCCTGGCGGAGGTCCGCCACCAGAAGATTCTTCCCTACCTGCTGCCGGACGGCAAGGTTCAGGTGGCAGTGGCCTACAAGGACAACAAGCCGGTCAGGATCCACAGCCTCACGGTGATGGCGAGCCTGGAGCACCCCAAGCAGGTGGACCCGAAAAAGCTCACGGCCGACATCGTCGAGACCGTGATCACGCCGGTTTTTCAGAAACAGAAAATCCGGCCCGACAAGGAGACCCGAGTCCTCATCAATCCCGACGGCCCCTATCAGGGCGGGCCCTCCCACCACTCCGGGCTGACCGGCAGAAAGAGTGCCGTCGACACCTACGGCGAGTATGCACGCCACAGCGGTGATGCCCTGAGCGGCAAGGACCCCATGCGGGTGGACCGCGTCGGGGCATATGCCGCGCGCTACGCCGCCCGCAACATGGTGGCGGCCGGGTTGGCCGCCGCCTGCGAGGTGATGCTCAGCTACTCCATCGGAATCACACGGCCGGTCAGCCTGCAGGTCCAGACCTTCGGGACGGGGAAGATGCCCGACGATAAGATCAGGGACCTGCTCGAGCGCAGCTTCGAGTTCCGGCTGGCGGGCATCATGAAACACTTCCGCTTGCGCCACCTGCCCTCCAAGCACGCCAACGGCTATTTCCAGAACCTGGCGAGCTACGGTCATTTCGGCCGCACGGACATGGACCTGCCCTGGGAGAAGAACGACAAGGTCGAGATCTTGAAGGCCGGATGAACGCAGGCGAAGGACGAAAAGGGGCTGTCCCACCGACAGGGTGTTTGACGGTGTTTTATTGCCGGAGTAATAACCCGATGAAGTTCGTTTAGAGAAGGGCGGCGAGCAGGGAGAACCCGCTGGCGTTCAAACTTCTTCCCACGGCCCAACCCAGTGCGGCGCGTCCCAGCCGCATTCCGGCGTCAGCCACGACGGCCTGCACCTGTTCGTCGTTGGAGATGGCAAGCGAGGCGTCGAACAACCCGTGATCCTGCAGGGTGGCCAGGATCCGATCATGGGCGGTTCGACCCGGGTCGTAGAGGACAACGATGCTTCCGGTCAACGGGGTCACCTTCACGGCGGTTACGCCTTTGAGTCCGCCCAGGATTTTCTCCACGCGATCTGCCTCCGCCGGCTCCCGCTTGAGGTCGGGAAGCTTAACTCGAATTCTGCCCGGTACATGGTGGCAGTAGTAATGCATGGCCTCAGCTCTCCAGCGGGGCGCGTTTGAGAAAAGTTCTGCAGTTCGGGTAATCGCTGCATCGAAAACGGGTCAGACCAGGCAATCGCATGTAGACATGCATCGGCTTGCCGCATGCGGGGCAGGCGGGACGCTCGGCGGCGCTGAGCCAGATGGAAGCGGCCAGGGTGAATTGACGCCGGCACACCTGGCAGAGGTAGCGCTTGTGTCCCGCTAAGGTCCTTCCATAGCGGTAAATGGCCTCGGATGCGCACCGCGGGCAAACCACACCGCTGATCATTTTGCGACGGGTCCCTTCACGCAACTGGCAGCCGGCCCGATGACTCCTGCCGATCCTGCCCCTCGCCTTCTGGCTGACGGTCGTCGTCACGGTCGCCCTTTCCGACAATGTGATGAATTAATTGTGGCGGCCGCCTGTTAGCCGTAAATTAGCGCTGCGCTAGAAATTGGTGACGTGCAGGAACGGCTCCACAAAGAGACGCGGCAAGTGTGGCGTTCTATTGGGTGTCAGTTTTCCGCTAGAGGCCGCGCTGGGGGCGGGAGGCCGGGGTCAAGGATTGGAAGATTTCGAGGTTGCGACGGCTCAACCCGCGCGGCACCACCCCATAGCGAACATAGGAGATGAAATGCTTGAGGAGCTCGGCGTATTCCTTGCCGCAGCGTTGGCGCCGCGCAGAATCGACGCGGGCTCTCAGGCCGAGCCGCTCGGCTTCGGTCGCCTCGAGATCGGCCAGGCGAATGACCTCAAAATAGTCCTTGTCGCGCAGGGCTCCGGCGAAATCGGTCATGTTGCAGTCTTTGGAAATCATTAGGCTCCTCAGTCGAACCAGAAAGAATTTGAATCTCAATGCCCGCTCACCGTATAATCGAATTGTTAGATTTTTATGAGGGCGCAAAAAAAAGGTCACGCGGCAACAAGGGTATGGTATGGCACCTTACCTCATTGATGGCGCACCTCTGAGGCAAGGAGGGCCGGGGACCGCTTGGTAAGGAGGCGCAGCGAGCCATGGTGGAGATGATTCACGTCCTGCCCGGGCGGGCGCGTTTTCGCATCCCGGAAATCCGCCGGGATCGCAAACGGGCCGAGCGGCTCGATCAGACCTTGCGCGCCGCGGCGGGGATTCACCACGTGGTCGTGAGCCCGACCACGGGCAGCGTCCTGGTGCGCTACGTACGCGCGCAGCCCCTCCGGGAGGTGGCGGCCGCCATCA
>JBGSTS010000069.1:0-3381 GCA_041736435.1 Desulfobacterales bacterium
GCGGCGCGGCCGCCAGGGTGACTTCGGCGAACTGGCGCTGGCACGCGATCTCCCGGTCGAACACCACCGTGGCTTCGGCCCGGGTTCCGATCGCTTCCCGGTACATTACCTGCGGCTTGCCGACGTTGACCGCCGTGTTGAACTCCCGCTGCATCCGGCTGATGATGATTTCCAGGTGCAGCTCGCCCATGCCCGAGAGAATCGTCTGGCCCGTGTCCTCGTCCTGGCGCACCCGCAGGGTGGGGTCCTCGGCCGCGAACTTCTCCAAGACCTCGCTCATCCGCTCCTGGTCGCTGTGGGTCTTGGGCTCGACCGCAATGGAGATCACCGGTTCATACACCTCGATGGTTTCCAGCAGCACCGGCGCCTCCGGCGTGCAGAGGGTGTCGCCGGTGGAGGAGTCCTTGAGGCCGACCACGCCGACGATGGTGCCGGCGCCGGCCTCCTCGATGCGGTCGCGCTTGTTGGCGTGCATGCGCAGCAGCCGCGCCGGCTTTTCCCGGCGTTTCAGAGTGGGGTTATAGACCTCGCTGCCGGCTTTCAGGCGCCCGCTGTAAACCCGTACGAAGCACAACTTGCGGCTCTCGATCATCGAGACCTTAAAAATCAGGGCGGCCAGCGGGCTGGCATCGCGCGCCGGGCACTCGACCGCCTCGCCGGTGTCCGGGTGAATCCCCTTGGCGGGGGGGATGTCGGCCGGGCTGGGCAGGTACTGGGCCACGGCGTCCAGCAAGGGTTGGATCCCCTTGTTTCTGAGCGCCGTGCCGCAGAGCACCGGGACCAGGTTGAGCCGGATCGTGGCGCGGCGGATGGCGGCGGAAAGCTGCGCAGGGTCGATCGGCAGCTCGGCGACGAAGGCTTCCATCAACTCGTCGTCCTGCTCGGCCACCGTTTCGACAAGCTTTTCACGGTAGTCGGCGGCCTGCTCGGCCATCTCTTCGGGGATCTCTGTGGTGGTGAACTCCGTGCCCAGGGAGGCTTCGTCCCACTGGATCCACTGCATGCGGATGAGGTCGACGACGCCCCGGAACTCCTCGCCCGTTCCCACCGGGAGTTGAACCACCAGGGGGACGGCGTTGAGCTTGGCGCGCATCATCGCCACGGTGCCGTAAAAGTCGGCTCCGATCCGGTCCATTTTGTTCAGAAAGGCGATCTTGGGGACATGGTATTTGTCCGCCTGGCGCCAGACGGTCTCGGACTGGGGCTCGACCCCCTCGACCGCGCTGAAGACCCCCACCGCCCCGTCCAGGACCCGCAGGGAGCGCTCCACTTCGATGGTGAAGTCCACGTGGCCGGGCGTGTCGATCAGGTGGATCTCGATCTCTTTCCAGGGGCAGGTGGTGACGGCCGAGGTGATGGTGATGCCGCGCTGCTGCTCGTCCGGCATCCAGTCCATGACAGCCTCCCCGTCGTGAACTTCTCCCAGCTTGTGGGACCGGCCGGTGTAAAACAGGATGCGCTCGGTCACGGTGGTTTTGCCCGCGTCGATGTGGGCGATGATGCCGATGTTGCGGATGGCCGTGATCTTGGTCTTTTTCATGGGGGAAGCGGCCGGATCGGATCGGCTCTCCGGCGGAGCCATTGCCTGGGGCGGTTCAAAAAGAAGGCCAGCTTCCGGGGCTGGCCTTCGGGTGTTCTAATTGGTGGAGCTGAGGGGGGTCGAACCCCTGGCCTCATGACTGCCAGTCATGCGCTCTCCCAACTGAGCTACAGCCCCACGTAGTAAGCTCATCCATCTATCAAGCCGGGCTGAAGCTGTCAACACTCTTTTGCGCTCGAACAACCCGACGGGAGGTTGACAAACCCATTCGTCAAA
This sequence comes from Desulfobacterales bacterium, assembly GCA_041736435.1. Classification (GTDB taxonomy): domain Bacteria; phylum Desulfobacterota; class Desulfobacteria; order Desulfobacterales; family SpSt-501; genus SpSt-501. The sequence continues at coordinate 1,817 of JBGSTS010000069.1, forward strand.
AATATGATAATAGTTTACGTTGTAATTTAAACGAAGTGCCGCCGCTTTTTCATGCGGCGGCCGGGGGCTTTATGAATCCATACTTCAGGCCGGCGCCATCGGCCCGCCGGCAGCGGGGCGATACCGGCACATACAAGGACTTCGATGCCACCGAGCTGTTCTGCCCGCAGTGCCGCCGGGCGGTGCCGGTGCGCAAGCGCCTGCTGCTGGTGCTGCCGGAAGGCGACAAATACGAATACCTCTGCGCTTACTGCTCCAGCACGGTGGGGACCAAAATCAGCCGCGGTCAGACGCCGCTGAACCTGATTGTTTAACGAACGGAGATGTCACATATGCTCTATTTGATGCGAAAACACGCCGGGTCCTGGATGGTCAAAATCCTGCTCGGGGCCATCGTGGTCGTGTTCGTTTTCTGGGGGGTCGGCAGCTACACCCAGCAGCAGGCCGGGATTCTCGCCACCGTGAACGGGGATGTCATCTCCTGGGAGGATCATCGCAGCGAAACCAACCGCCTGCTCGAACAGGTGCGCCAGAACTTCGGGGCCGGGTTGAACGACGAGTTGCTCAAGGCCCTGCAGCTGGAGCGGCAGGCGCTGAATCAACTGATCGATCGCACCCTGCTGCGTCAGGCCGCCGCCCGGCTCAAACTGCAGGTGAGCGATGAGGAGCTGTCCCGATCCGTCCGAGGCATTGCCGCCTTTCAGTCCGCCGGGGCCTTCGATGCGCGGCGCTACCAGCAGATGCTCAGCCTCAACCGCCTGACGCCGGACGCCTTCGAAGCGATGCAGCGCGAAGCCATGCTCACGCGGAAGATCCAGGGCATCATCACCGACAGCGTCAAGGTGTCCGACGGCGAAATCCAGGACTGGTATGCTTGGGAGAACACCCAGGTGCGCATCGATCAGGTCGGGATCGCCGCCCGGGCCTACACGCAGGTCGATGCCTCGCCCGAAGAGACGGCGCAGTACTTCGAGCGCCACGCGGAGACCTACCGGACCGAAGCCGAAGTGAAGGTGCGCTACGTGCGCTTTTCGACTGCCTCGGCCCGCGAGCGGGTGGCGACGACCGATGCCGAGCTGCGCGAGGAGTACGATGCCAACCCTGACCGTTTCGTGGTCCCCAAGACCGTCGAGGCGCGCCACATCCTGATCCGGGCGGCTGCGGACGCCCCACCGGAGGCGGTTGCGGCGGCCCGGGAGAAGATCGCCGGCCTCCTGGCCCAGGTCCGGGCGGGGAAGGATTTCGCCGAATTGGCCCGGCAGCACTCCGAAGACGAGGGCAGCCGGGACGCGGGCGGCTTCCTGGGGGCGTTTCAAAAAGAGGCCGTGGTGGCGCCGTTTGCCGAGGCGGCCTTCGCACTGACGCCGGGGGAGACCGGCGAGCCGGTTCAAACCCAGTTCGGGTGGCACCTGATCAAGGTGGAAAAGGTCAACGAGGGGCGGACCCGGAGTTTCGACGAGGCCAAGGCCGAGATCGCCGCGCGCATCAGCTCCGAGCGCGCCCGCAACCTGGCCTACGACGAAGCCGAAGCGCTCTACGACGCGGCGGCCGCGACGGGGGACCTC
>JBGSTS010000100.1:0-3874 GCA_041736435.1 Desulfobacterales bacterium
TGCCGCCGGCGGCGCGGATGTGGAGACGGTGCTGGTGGCGGGAAGAGCGCTCGTGCGCAACCGGCGCCTGCTGACGATCGACCTCGCGGAGGTCATGAACCGGGTGGAGGCGATCGCCGCGCGCTGCCGCCCGGCGCCCGTCCCCCCTGCTTGACACACGCAGACCGCCATTTTATAGTGCCTTCGGTGTTCCGCACCGGGCGTGGCGTTTTCACCTGACCCCACAAGAGGATGCAGATAATGAAACTCGGCTAGATCGTGCGGGAGCTGGAAGCGAGAGTTCTGTTGGGAGAGGACGGGCTCAACGCCGAGATCACGCGCTGCGGGGCGAGTGATCTCATGAGCGATGTGCTCGCCCGGCCGACCGACGGCATCCTCCTGCTGACGGGGCTGACCTCCGTCCAGACGGTGCGAACATCCAAGATAGCCGGGGTGGTGGCGATCGTCTTCGTGCGCGGGAAAACACCGCTGCCCGAGGTGATCGAAGTGGCCAAAACCCAGCAGATGCCGCTCTTTTCCACCTCCTATGGCATGTTCGCCTGCTGCGGCAGACTGCACGCCCTCGGTCTCACCGGGCTGGACGGGCGGCGATAAGCCGCCGCCGGGCGCCGCGCACACTCATGGCCAGCCTTCGCAAAAGTTTCCCCATCGTTGCGCGGGATTTCGTCCACGCCGGCGAGGCGTCCATCCACGTCCAGAACATCCTCAAGTCGATGCACCTGGAGCCGGCCCTGATCCGGCGCATCGCGATCTGCTGCTACGAGGGTGAGATGAATGCGGTGATCCACGGCGGCAACGGCCAGATCCACATGGACATCGAAGCCGATCGCCTGGCCCTCGAGATCATCGACGATGGTCCGGGAATCGAGGACATCGACCGCGCCATGCAGCCCGGATACTCCACCGCCTCCGAAGAGGCCCGCGAGATGGGCTTCGGTGCGGGCATGGGACTCACGAACATGAAGAACCATTCGGACGAAATCCACATCGATTCCGCGCCGGGCCAGGGGACCTGCGTGCACATGCACTTTTCCTTCGACGGGAAGAAAGCGGTTTCATGACCCCCGAACTACAGGCCACCCCGTACGTCCGGTTTCACCCGGAACGATGCACCGGCTGCGCCGACTGCCTCAAGGTGTGCCCGACCCGGGCCATTCGCATCCGCAACCGCAACTCGATCCACTTCGTCGATTTGTGCATCGGCTGCGGCGCCTGCGTCCGCACCTGTGCGGCGGGGGCCATCACCGCGGCCGCTTCCAAGCCCGAGGCCATCGGGCAGGACCACGTGGCCATCGCCCTCGTCTCCCCCGTGCTCTACGCCCAGTTTCCCAACGCCATGCCCAAGGACGTGCTGCTCGGCCTGCGGCAAATGGGGTTTCACCACACCATCGACATGTCCATTTTCCTGGAGATGTTTCAGTTCGCCGCGGCCGAGTTCATCCGGCGCAACCGCGAGTCCCGGGAGGCCCCCTGGCCGTTGATCTCCCCGGTGTGCCCGGCCGTGGTGCGGCTGATCGCGTTCCAGTTCCCCAGCCTGCTGCCCAACGTGCTGCCGGTGCTGCGGCCCGTGGCGCTGATGGCCCGCGAAGTCCGGGAGCGCCTGATCCCGCAATACGAGGCCCAGGGCCGCAAGGTGATCACCTATTACATCAACCCCTGCCCGACCATGGCGGTGTCGCCGGTGGACGGCATGGCGGAGGCCCGCAAACACCGGGCCATGCCGATCGGAATCAACGAGATCTACCCGGAGCTGAAGCAGCGGGTCGAGGCCATTCTGCACGAGGTCGCGCCCTTCTCCGAGACGCTGCTCGAGTTCGAGACCTGCGCCACCGGCAACGCCGCGCTCGTGGCCATGTCCGGCGGCGAGATCGCCAGCATGCGGATCGAAAAATCCATGGCCGTGCCCGGCCTGAAGGAAACCACCGAGTACCTGCAGAAAATCGAGATGGGGCTTTTCCAGGACGTGGAGTATTTCGAATTTCGAACCTGCCGCGAAGGCTGCCTGGGGGGGGTGCTCAATGCCGTGGACAAGTACCTGGCCAAAAGCAACGTCCAGCGCATGCTCCACGTTTACGGGTTGGGGCGTCGCATCCCCCGCAACACCATCCTGCGGCTCTACGAGAAAGGCCGGTTTCAGCCGGACCAGAATGCCTCGGAGCTGACCCGGCTGTTCAGCGACCGCAAACCGGCGCTCTCCCTGGAGCAGATGGAACGCATCGAGTCCATCCTCGAGGAGGTGGCCGGATGGGGCTGCGGGGCCTGCGGGGCCCCCGACTGCCGAACCTTTGCCGAGGACGTGGTGCGGGGTCGCGCCGACAAGAACGACTGCCGCTGGCAGCCGGGCAAGAGCCTCTAGCCCGTCCGGCTCCCCCACCGATACGGTCTCGAAACTGAATTGACACGTTCTGTAGAATCTCCCCTGCCCCTCTTTGCCAAAGAGGGTTGGGGGGATTTTCTGCCGACGCGCTGGGCCTTTTTACGAAGTCGTCAAGGAGGGTGTGATATGAACGTCAAGGAGATGGTCGAGCACTTCGGCCTGCAACCGGCCACCGGCAAAAAGGGGTTGGAGCGCGAGGTCAAAGCCGGCTATTGCGGCGATCTGCTGAGCGAGATCATGGCCAACGCCCCCCCGGGCTGTGTCTGGCTGACGGTTCAAGGCCACCAGAACATCGTCGCCGTTGCGGTCCTGCGGGAAATGGCGGCGGTGGTCCTGACCGGGGGACGGGCCCCGGACGAGGAGACCGTCCGCAAAGCCGAGCAGGAAGGCATCCCCATCCTGACCGGCCCGCACTCCGCCTACGACCTGGCGGGTCGGTTGTATGCGGCCGGCGTGGGAAAACCGGCCGCCGCCTGAACCTGCGACCCCATGGCGGTCGATGACCTCAGCGGGCTGCGGGAGTTCAAGGCCGACCTGCACATCCACACCTGCCTCTCCCCCTGCGGCGACTGGGAGATGAGCCCGCGCGATGTCATCCGGCGCAGCCGGGAGGCCGGCCTCGACCTGATCGCCATCTGCGACCACAACTCGAGTGAAAACGCCGGCGCCGCCATGCGCGAAGGATTGCGTGCGGGCCTGGCGGTGCTGCCGGGCATGGAGGTCTGCACCCGGGAGGAAGTTCACATCCTGGCTCTGTTCGAAGACCTGAACCAGGCCCTGGCCATGCAGGAGTTCGTCTACACCGGGCTGTCCGGCGAAAACCGGCCCGAGGTGTTCGGCTACCAGGTCGTGGCCAACGAGGACAACGAGGTGGTGTGTGAAAACCCCCGGCTCCTGATCGGCGCCACGCGCCACAGCCTGGAGCAGGTGGTCCGCCGCACCCACGCCCTGGGCGGCCTCAGCGTCAGCGCCCACGTGGACCGGCCGGCCAACGGGATCATCAACCAGCTGGGCTTCATCCCCCCGGACCTGGAGCTGGACGGGGTGGAGATTTCCTACCGGATCCCGCTGGCTAAGGCGCGCGAACGCTTCCCGCTGATCGGCGCCCTGCCCTGCATCACCTCCTCGGATGCCCACTTTTTGAAAGACATCGGCCGGGCCGCCACGGTCTTCCGGATGGCGGCCCCCCGCCTGCGGGAGATCGGCCTGGCACTGCGTGCGGAGCAGGGCCGAGGAGTGCTGAGCTGAATGCGCGAGCTGTCGCTGCACATCCTGGACGTCGTCGAGAACGGAATCACCGCCGGGGCCGGCCGCATCGCGATCCGGGTGGAGGAATCCTTAAAGACCGACCGGCTGAAGATCACCGTTCACGACAACGGCCGCGGCATGCCGCCGGAGAAGGCAAGCCACCCGGAAGACCCCTTCATCACCTCGCGGACCACGCGCCGGGTGGGGCTCGGGCTCTCCCTGCTGGCGGCCGCCGCCCGGCGCTGCGAG
>JBGSTS010000116.1:0-29050 GCA_041736435.1 Desulfobacterales bacterium
GAGTGCCGCCGGGGGGCTCGCGCCGCCGCGCCTGAACGGCGGCATTCTCGGGGCGGGTGCGGCCTTCGTGCTGCTCTCGCTGCTTCTCGCCCTGGGTCGGGTGCCCTTCAAGGAGGAGATCATCTTTTGCGGCTCGCTTGCGGTCATTGTCTTCCTGATGCGCCGGGTCCTATCCGATTTGAATGCGGACAAGCGCCGCGAGATCATCGCCATCGCGGTCATCATATTCGTGTTCCGGGCGATGCCCGGCGCCGGCGCCGGCGCCGGCTGGTGGCAGATGGATCAGCTCGGTTTCGACGAGGCCTTCATGGGGACGCTGCGGCAGGTTTCGTCCCTGCTCGCGATCGCCGGGATGCTGGCGCTGCGCGGCTGGATGGCCCGCCGGCCGGTGCCCTATCTTGTGGTTTTCCTCTCCGTCTACGGAACGGTGATGACGCTGCCGTTTCTCGGCATGTTCTACGGTCTGCACGAGTGGACCGAAGCGAACCTCGGCTTCGGCGCGCGCACCATCGCACTGATCGACACCATGGCGGATTCGCCGCTAGGCCAGGTGGCCATGATCCCGATGCTCGCCTGGATCGCCAAAGAGGCCCCCCGCAACCAGAAGGCCACCTACTTCGCGGTGATGGCCGCCTTCACCAACCTGGCGCTTTCAGCCAGCCAGCTCGGAACGAAATACCTCAACCGGGTCTTTGTGGTCGAGCGCGGCCGCTACGACGATCTGGGGGCTCTGATGATCGTGAGCATGGCCCTGAGCCTGCTGCTGCCGATAGCCGCCGTGTGGCTGTTCCAGCCGGGCGCCGGTGGGCGGCGGTCTCTGCGCGAACGGTTCAAACCGCTTAAAGAGCTACCCGGGCCCCGGCAGGCCCGCTGTCCGTTGGCGATCGAAGAGTGAATTCGGCTGCAGGGCGATGAAAACCCACAGCCCCCGGCAGCCCGGTTCAACGGATCTTCACCGGCCGCAGGCAGGCCAGCAGCGCCCAGGCGATTAGGGCCAGGGCGGTCAAGACGAGAAAGGTCGACCGGTAGCTGCCGCTGACGTCGAACAAATGGCCGGCCAGCAGAGGACCCACGGAACCGCCGGCGGTCCCGAAAAAAACCACGATTCCGAAGAGGGTGCCGTGATGGTGGATGCCGAACCGTTCGGCGACAAGGGGGGAGATGGCGGTAAAGAAGCCTCCGTGGGCCAGACCGTAAACGGCGCCGAAGGCGTAGATCATCCAGAGCCGATCAACAAACTGCAGCCACACCAGGTCGCCCAGCAGCAGGATAAAGCAGGTGTTCATCACCGTTTTGCTGCCCCGATGGTCGATGACCAGTCCGCTGGCGAAACGCCCCAGCATGCTCACCGCGCCGATGGTGGAAAGAACTCCGGCGGCCCGGATGGGGGGGATGCCTAAATCACGGGCGTGGGGGACGATGTGCAGCATGATGACCATAAGGCAGGAGACGAGGAAAAGATTTGCCAGGCACAGGGTCCAGAAGGGGAGCGTGCTGAAGACGAGCGAGAGCGGGGGCCCGGGGGGGGTCTCCGGCGGCGCGGCGATAGAACCGCCGGGGGCGGTTTTGTTCGTCGATCCCGGTGCATCCGGGTCGCGGCGCATGAATTGGGCCATGAGCAGAAGCGTGAGCGCCACAACCGTGCCGATGACCGCAATGGTCCAGCGCCACCCGTACAGCAGGATGAGCCCGCCGGCAACCAGCGGCACGACGAATTGACCGGCGCCGGTTCCCACCTTGACGATTCCGGTCATGAAGCCACGCCGGTGGGAGAACCAGCGTGCAATGGTGGTCAAGGCGATGACATCGATGGCGCTGAGCCCCATGCCGAAGACAATTCCGTAGTAGAGGTAGAGCTCCCAAAGGGTCGTGATCCGGGCCGTCAAAACGCAGCCTATCCCCAACAGCAGCGCTGCGGCCGACATGAGCCGGCGCGGCCCGAAGCTGTCGTTCAAGCGGCCGATCACCACGCCGAAAATCCCCATGCTGAGAAAGGCGGTCGATGAAGCCCCGGCGATGGCGGCCCGGGACCAGCCGAACTCCTCGATCAGCGGGTTGAAGAACACCCCGAAGGCGATATAGGTTCCCACGCCGAGGGCCTGGATGCTGAAACAGATGGCCGTGATGAGGTGGGCGGAGGAGAACTGCTGGGGGCGGCGGATCGGCATAATCTTCCTTTTTAAGTGGGGCGCGCAGGCGACCGCCATCATCCGTCGGTTGACATCTGCATAGGCCGACAGTATACGCAACCGAGGATTCAAATCAAATCCTTGCCGGCCATACCCGCTTTAAACTTGATGACGACGATGCGGCGCCATGCCCTCAAGGCTATCATGAGCGCCGAACGAAAGGAACCCCCGATGAATCTGCTGCTGCAGCCGAAGAAGCTCAAAACGCTTGTGTCCGACCCGGGCTCGCGGGCCATCCTGGAGAAGACGGTCGCTTTCTTCGAGGCCATGGGCAAGCGCCGGCTGACCGAAGAGTTCAACCGCAAAGTGTGGTACCGCGGGTTTGTCGACTTCATCGGCGCGGAGCGGATCTTCTCCAAGCTGCTCACGCCCCGGGCCTACGCCGGCGGCGACCCGGACTGCCGCTGGGACACGGCGCGCAACAGCGAGTACAGCGAGCTGCTGGCCTTCTACGGGCTGGGCTACTGGTACTGCTTTCAAGTCACCATCCTGGGGTTGGGGCCGATCTGGATGAGCGCCAATGAAGCCGCCAAGCGCACGGCCGCCGCGCTGCTCCGGCAGGGGGCGATCTTCGCCTTCGGCCTCTCGGAGCGTGCGCACGGTGCCGACATTTATGCAACCGAAACCCGTCTCACGCCGGCGGGCGAGGGGGCCTGGAAGGCCAACGGCGAGAAGTACTACATCGGCAACGGCAACGAGGCCGAGATGGTCTCCACCCTGGGCCGGATCAATGACGGCAGCGACGACTACGCGTTTTTCGTGACCAACTACCGCCACAAGGCCTATGAGCTGAAGCAGAACGTCATCTCGCACCAGGAGTACGTCGCCAACTTCGCCCTGCACGACTACCCGATCGGCGCGGAGGAGCTGCTCTCCAGGGGGGCGGCGGCCTGGGACGCGGCGCTGAACACGGTCAACATCGGCAAGTTCAACATCGGCCCGGCCTCGATCGGTGTGGTCGAGCACTGCTTTTACGAGGCGATCACCCACGCGGCCAACCGGGTCCTGTACGGAATGCGCGTAACCGACATGCCCCACGTGCGCCGGAACTTCATGGACGCCTGGCTGCGCCTGGCGGGCATGAAGCTCTACCAGCGGCGCGCAACGGACTACTTCCGCGGCGCCTCGGAGACGGACCGGCGCTACCTGCTCTACAACCCGACGAGCAAGATGAAGGTCACCCTGCAGGCCGAGGAGGTGATCAACCTGCTCTGGGACGTGATCGCGGCCAAGGGCTTCGAGAAGGACACCTATTTCTCCATGGGGGCGACCGACATCCGCGGGCCCTCAAAGCTCGAGGGCACGGTGCACGTCAACGTCCAGCTTATCCGCAAGTTCATGCAGAACTACTTCTTCAACCCGGCCGACTACCCCCCGGTGGCGCCGGCGACAGACCCCGGGGACGACGAGTTTCTCTTCCGCCAGGGGCCGACCAAGGGGCTGGGGTCAATTCGGTTCCACGACTACAATCCGATCTTCACGGCCGCCGCCCAGCTGCCCAACGTGGCGGCCTTCAGCCGCCAGATCGTCCTTTTCAAGGAGATGCTTGCCCAGGCAGCCCCGGACAAGGCCCAGGACATGGACCCTTCGTTTTCCCTGCCGCTGGGGGAGATGTTCTCGATTGTGGTCTACGGACAGCTCATTCTGGAGCAAGCCGGGCTTGACCGCATTGAGCCCGACATCGTCAATCAGGTTTTTGATTTCATGGTGCGCGATTTTGCGCACTTCGCGCTGCAGATCTACGGCATGCACGCCGCCCGGGACGATCAGCGGGCGTTCTGCCGGGAGATCATGCTCGTCAAAGCCGTCCCGGCCCCCGAGCAGGTGGACCGAGTCTGGAAGAACCGGGTGCTGGCCCTGAACGGCGAGTACCGCATGGACGACTGAGGTTTCCGGATTCCAAGGCCGGTCGTCATTCCCCATGCTTACCCAGCTGCGCGCGCAGAGCCTCCAGCTCCGCCCAGCGCTCATAGAGCTGCGCGATTTTCGCCTGGGCCCCCTCGAGCTGCGTGTAAATTTTCCCCAGCCGTGGCGCGTGGCTTGCGATCACCGGGTCCTCGAGCTGCAGCCGCAGTGCCGCCGCTGCCGCCTCGGCCTTTTCGATGGCGCCCTCCATCCGGTTGAGCTCGGTCTGCACCTTGTAGGGCAGCCGGAAGGGTTTTGTCCTGGCGAGTTTGGGGAGGGTGCTCTCACGGGCGCTGCGCGCGTCCATTTCGTTTTGGGCCGCGCGCCACTGGTCGTGATCCGCAAAAAACTGGGCTGCGCCCCGACCGTCCAGGCACAGCAGCCGGTCGCTCAGGTTGTCCAGCAGCAGCCGGTCGTGGGTGATGAGCACGATGGCTCCCCGGAACTCCATCAGGCTCTCCTCGAGCATGTCGAGGGTGGGGATGTCGATGTCGTTGGTGGGCTCGTCAAGCAGCAGGATGTCCGCCGGCTGGAGCATCAGCCGGGCGATCAGCAGGCGGGACTTTTCGCCGCCGGAGAGCCAGCCCACAGGCAGCTGCAGCTGCCCAGGGGCGAAGAGAAAACGCTTGGCCCAGGAGACGACATGCAGCTGCCGGCCCTGAAACACCACCGCGTCCCCGGATGGGCAGAGAGCTTCTTTCAGCGTCAGGTCGGGGTCGAGCTGCTCGCGCTTCTGGTCGAAGACCACGATCTGGACCCCCTCCGCGCGGGTGATCCATCCGGCGTCGGGCTCGAGTTCGCCGCTCAAGAGCTGCAGCAGGCTGCTTTTGCCCGATCCGTTGGATCCAAGGATCCCGAGGCAACTGCCGGGAGAGAGCGTGAGGTCGATGCCCGCGAACAGGCGGCGGCCGCCGCGCGTGAGCGCGATCCCGGTGGCCTGGAGCAGCTGGCGGGTGCGGCGGCCGGTGGCATCGAATTCGATCCGGGCTTTGAGGTCGAGGGCGGTGCGCGCTCGGACCGCACTCAACTCCTCCTTGAGCTGGTGGGCGCTGTCGATGCGGTACTTGGCCTTCGTCCGGCGGGCCTTGGGGCCGCGGCGCAGCCACTCGATCTCACGCCGGACCTTGTTCGACAGCACGGCCTCCTGACGGTTCTGGGCCTGGACGAACGCTGCGCGTTTTTCGATGAAAGCGGAGTAGCTGCCCTCCACGCGCAGGTACCCTTCCGGGTAGAGCCGGTTCAACTCGACGATGCGGTTGGCCGCGTTTTCAAGAAAGGTCCGGTCGTGGCTGACCAGAACAAAGGCGAACGGCGCCTTTGTCAGCAACCGCTCCAGCCACAAAATACCCTCCAGATCCAGGTGGTTGGTGGGCTCGTCTAAGAGCAGCAGGTCGGGCTCTTGTATCAGGGCGCGGGCGATCGCCAACCGCTTGCGCCAGCCGCCCGAGAGCGTGCCGACGGACCGGTCCAACCCTTCAAAGCCCATCCGCTGGGCGGTCTCCCGCATTCGCTGCAGCCCCTCCGCTCGGCCTTCGATGGCCGCGGCCAGGCTCTGCGCGATGGTCCGCTCCGGGTCGAACTCGTCCGCCTGGGGCAGGTAGACGAGCCGGAGGCCCCGCTTGCGGGAGATCTCCCCGGCATCGGGCGTCTCCAACCCGGCCAGGATTCTGAGGAGAGTGGACTTGCCGGAGCCGTTGGGGCCGATCAGGCCCATGCGCTCGCCCTCGAAAAAGCCCAGGGTCAGCGCCGTAAACAGAGGATGGATGGTGTAGGACTTGCTGAGCACGTTGCACTGAACGAGTATGTCGGGTGCCGTGGGCAATTTGCGAACCTCTGTTGCGACGTGAACCGGCAGCGGGGAATCCGGTCCAGGCGCAAGCCGTTGGGTGGATCGATGTGATGTTGATACCACATGCAGAGAATTTATGCACTTCCTGGCGCCGACTTGAAAATCAGAGAGGGCCGCATCGGCAACGATGATGACATCAGCGCCGTCCTTGATACCGGGTTGGGAATGGCGCTTGCATCCCGACAGGATTACAGCAACGCCGAAGCCTATGTTCAACGAGGTGGACGAACTCAGCCGGAACCCAGTCTTCTTGTGCGAGGTCAGCGTTTCAATCGACCCAGGGCATCGGCCAGAGGGTTGTGAAACGGCTGTAGGGGCCGGGAGGACGGCTTGCTTCCTTTGGGCTTCGAGGGTTTAGAGGCGTTGGAGACCGGGCGGGGCTTCGGGCCGTTTCGCGCGGGTCCATCCGATGTGGCGCCGCTGCGCATGGAGAGGCTGATGCGCTTGCGGGCCAGGTCCACCTCCAGCACCCTGACGGTGACCTTCTGCTGCGGCTTGACCACCTCGGCGGGGTCCCGGACAAAGCGGTCGGCCAGTTCGCTGACGTGCACCAGACCATCCTGATGCACGCCCACATCCACGAAGGCGCCGAAACGCGTGACATTGGTGACGATGCCCGGCAGCTGCATGCCCGGCCTCAGATCCTCCGGGGAGGTGACGTTGCCGGCAAACGCAAATGCCTCGAAGCCCGCACGCGGGTCGCGGCCGGGCCGGGCCAGCTCGGCCAGGATATCGGTGAGGGTGGGCACCCCGACGATTTCGGTGACATAGCGTTGGATATCGATGCGCTGGCGCAGGGCGCCGTCGCGCATCAGCTCCTGAACCGTGCAGCCCAGATCGGCGGCCATGGCGTCCACGATGGGGTAGCTTTCAGGGTGCACGGCACTGGCATCCAGGGGTGCGGCGCCGCCTGGAATGCGCAGGAATCCGGCTGCCTGTTCGAAGGCCTTTGGCCCCAGGCGCGGCACACCCTTCAGGTCCCGGCGCGTGGCAAAAGGCCCCTTTTCGTCGCGCACGGCCACGATGTTGCGGGCCAGCTGCGGTCCCAAGCCCGATACATAGGTGAGCAGCTGTGCGCTGGCCCGGTTCACATCCACGCCTACGGAATTGACGCAGCTGACCACCACGTCACCCAGGGCAGCCTTCAGGCCCTCCGGGTCCACGTCGTGCTGGTACTGCCCCACGCCGATGGATTTGGGGTCGATCTTGACCAGCTCGGCCAGTGGGTCCATCAGGCGCCGCCCGATGGAAACGGCGCCGCGCACGGTCAGGTCCTGGTCCGGGAACTCCTCCCGGGCCGTCTCAGAGGCCGAATAGACCGAGGCGCCGCTTTCGTTGACCATCACGACGATGATGCTCTCGGGCAGGTCCAGACCGCGCACAAAGGCCTCGGTCTCACGCCCGGCGGTGCCGTTGCCGATGGCGACGGCCTCGATCCGGAACCGGTCGCAGATCTGCCGCAGGCTCTCGCGGGCCTTTTCGGCACCGCCCGCACCGGTGTGCGGATAGACCGCGTCGTGATGCAGCAGCCGACCCTGACGATCCAGGCAGACGACTTTGCAGCCCGTGCGGAACCCCGGGTCGATGCCCATCACGCGCCTGGCTCCCAGCGGCGGGGACAGCAGCAGCTCGCGCAGGTTGTCGGCAAAGACTCGGATGGCGTCGGCATCGGCGCGCTGTTTGAGGCTCACGCGCAACTCGGTCTCCAGGGCCCGCGACAGGAGACGTTTGTAACTGTCCGCCGCGGCCAGCCGCACCCGCTCGCTGTCGGCGCCTGTGCCCTTGACGAAGAGCTCTTCAAGGATGGTCAGGGCCTCCTCCGCGGGCGGCTGGATGGTCAGCGACAGCACCTCCTCGCGTTCCCCCCGCCGCATCGCCAGCACGCGATGGGAGGGCGCCGTGGCCGCCGGTTCCTGCCAGTCGAAGTAATCCCTGAACTTGACCCCCGCGGCCTCCTTGCCCGTTCCCACCTTGCTGCGGATGATGGCTTTTTCATTGAACAAACCCCGCAACCGGCTGCGGGCGGTCTCGTCCTCGTTGATCCGTTCAGCCAGGATATGCCCGGCGCCCTCCAGGGCTTCGTCCAGCGAGGTCACACCCTTCTGCGAATCCACGAACGCAAGGGCGGCCCGGCCCGAGTCCGCCACCTCTTGAGCCATGATGACCAAGGCCAACGGCTCGAGCCCTTTTTCCTTCGCCAGGTCGGCCTTGGTGCGGCGTTTGGGCTTGAACGGCAGGTAGATGTCCTCCATCACGGCCAGGCTTTCGGCCCCCTGGAGTTTAGACCGGAGATCCTCGGTGAGATGCCCGTGCTTTTCCAGGCTGGCCAGGATGGCCTCGCGCCGGCGGTCCAGTTCGGCCAGTTGGCCCAGCCGGTCGCGGATGGCCATGATCCGGACCTCGTCTAAGCCGCCCGTGGCCTCCTTGCGGTAACGGGCAATGAAGGGTACGGTGGCCTCCTGGCAAAGCAGTTCGGCCACGGCCTCCGCCTGCCGGCCTTGGATGCTCAACTCGGTACAGATGGCGGCGATGTGCTGCGGGGTGTGGGGCATGATGTTCTCTTTCAGACGCGTTGAGCGGGCATTCGCCCGCAGGAACCGAAATAACACTGCTCCTTAGCAGGTTATGGCACGCGGCGCCATCCCCCCACCGAGCTAATTCCATCCGTGGGCAATTCATCCGGACACATTTTGCCGGAGGTCCGTCACGGGACGCGTTAAACGTTCAGGGTGAAGTTGTTTTTCGGCGAAAAGAACCTATTTTAGGCTTGGAAACCTTATCCAGGAGGTCCGGGATGAAGACACGAGAACCAGGGTTCTTCCAAAATAAGGTCGAAGAAAATTTAGAGGATTCCGATCAGGAGTTCGATGAAGCGCCCGAAAGCGAACTATTTGGCAAATCCAAGGTCGAGTGCATCTGCCCTGGCTGTGGGAAGTTGCATGTCATAAAGATGCATTGGATCGGAAGAGGGGTTCCGCGAAAATTTTGCCAGAGCTGCCGAGACAGGGAAACCCCCCTTGAAGATGACAGCAGGTGAGCCGGCGCTCAGCGCATCTATCCGCATTCGGAATCCTTCGCAATTTCCGTAAACACCTGGTGTCGGCGCGCGGCCGTGCGGTGACGGTAAAGGGCTTCCCGGGGGAGCGGTTCGGCGGCCCTGAAGCTCTCATCGGCGCAGGCGGTTGGATCGAACCACCTCAAAAAATAGGGCTGCTTGGTGCTTCCGGTGACCTCTTTAAGCCAGCAAGCGGTGGCGGCAATTTCTTCGGGCGTGAGGTAGCGCAGACCGCCCGCTGCATCGACTACCGGCGCGACCCTTGTCTCGAAGCGGCGATCGGAAAACGAAGCCGCCGCTTTCATGGAACGGCATATCTCCTCCGCGTCGACCACGCCGCCCGTCAGGATGTGGTAAAGGACCGGCGGCCCCTTGATTTCCATGACCACCCGGTCGCCGATGCCCCGCCCGCGGAGATGCTCCAGGACATGGGCGTTGCGCCCGTCGGTGTCCAGCCTGAGTTTCAATCCCTGGTTCTTGAAGAATAAAAGGAGCGCCTCCAGGTCGTTTAGAGCCGCCGGATCGCCTGCCGGAAGATGAATGCCGCCGATCCATCCGGGGGCAGGCTCGCCTCGCCGAATGAATCCGTCGAGAGCCGAGCCCGCCTGAAGGTAGGCGGCGGCAGCGGCCACACCCTGGCGAATCACAGCGCCGTCCACCAGCACCGGGAACTCGATGCCTTCCTTGCCGCGGACGACTGAACTTCGGTGAGTGCGGTAGAATTGCCCGAAGCGCTCTTTTCCCCCGGCCAGAGCATCGTGCTCTTCGTAGGCGATGCGCTTTGCCTGCATGAAGTTTTTGGCGATGCGGCAGCGCACGCAGCCGGTCGCCGTGAACAAGGTGGGGTTCATCAGGTCATCTCCGTGGTGACGTCCGGGCCGAGTTCGTTATGCGCGGCGGAGATGACACGCAGGCTGAAGAACACGAAACGGCATGGGCCTCACGTGGTTTCGCCGACGTCGGTGCGCACGCACAGGGCGGCATCCGGACGATAGGGCAACACGCCCGCCACCTGCACGACCCGTTTTGCGCCGCCCGGTGAAGCACCCGGCACCCGGAAACGGCCCGCGTCGATCCGTTCGATCGCACGTCCCCGGGGCGCGTCGACCTGCGGCACCCAGGCGTAGGGGAGCCGGTAGGCGCGGTAAATCATGTTGGTGTTCATCATCTTGCCCTGGTAGGGGCTGATGTACTCCCAGACGATGTCATGGGTGGCCGTGACTTCGATCAGGCGGCCTCCCGAGCCCTCGGTGATCAGGGTGTTGCCGTTGGGAAGACGTTGGGCGGAGCTGACAAAGGGGCTGTAAAACCGATTGGCATCCACGGGGAACGGCAGTCCGGCCTCGACCGGCGTGTACTGCCAGACGATTTTCAGCGAGATCGGGTCGATTTCGAGCACACGCGAATAATCGCGCAGCGCGTTGCGGAAGCCGGTGGGCGAGCCGGGGTTCGGGCAGCCGTAGCCGGCCCAGCCGCCGTTGTCGAAAATCAGGACATTGCCTTCGCCGGGAAGCCCGCGGGGAATCATGTGGGCGTGGTGCTGGCCGATGATCCATCCCAGGCGTCGCAGTTCGGCGGTCTCGTCATAGTTCGGCCCCAGCCTCCACGCGATACGTCCGGTTTTCTTCTCGACAATGGCCGTAATGTTGGCCTCGCGGGCGCACCAGATGATGTTGTCGGGGTGAAAGCGGTTGTCCCCGGCATCGAACCAGCGGTTGGGTCCCAGCAGGGACATGGAGTTGATGTGCATCCAGTCGCCGATGCCGCCCCCCGATTTGAGCCAGTTGGGGTTGCGGAACAGGAGGTTTTTGGCGTCCTCGCGGAAGCCCAGCTCTTCGAAATGCTCGCTGCACACCCATTCCCAGATCACATCGCCCTCCCAGGTGACCTCGATAATGGTGTCGTCCAAGAGCGGCTTGTCGCAGATGGCCGGGTGGATGATATTCTTGTGGGAGAGCATCATGGTGTTGCCCCGGTCGGTCATGGGCTCCAGGCCCGGGGCGAAATAGCCCACCGGATTGCCTTCGCGCTGATAGTCGTGGTGCTGGCGGGCCATCCACTGCGGCG
This sequence comes from Desulfobacterales bacterium, assembly GCA_041736435.1. Lineage (GTDB taxonomy): Bacteria > Desulfobacterota > Desulfobacteria > Desulfobacterales > SpSt-501 > SpSt-501. Next base: position 11,066 of record JBGSTS010000116.1, read on the forward strand.
TCTCGCCCGGGTCCTCGATGAATTCGTACCGATTGAAGCGCCACACGACGTTGCCGTCCCAGTCGACCTGGACCAAGTCGATGCCGTCCTGGCTGCCGAAGGCCGTGCTGCGCTCGCCGGTGCTGCCGATGAGGTGGCCTCCCGGCAGAATGCGGTTGGGCATGCCGTGCAGCTCCTTCCACAGCTGCACCTCGCCGCCGTTCATGTCGATCAGCAGCGCCCCGAGCTCCTTGGCCTGAAACACGGTGTATCCGTTCCAGCAACGGGCCGGGTCATAGATGGTGGCGCCGGTGGGGTGGACACTGGGGTAGGTCATCTCGAACTCCTTCTGTGAGATTACTCCGTGAAGGCCTTTGCGCGTCCGCGTCGGATGGTCGGCAGGGCCACCACGATCAACATGGCTGCCGCCAACACCAGAAAGGTCAGCGACAAGGGGCGGGTGAAGAAGACCGTGGGGTCCCCGCGCGAGAGCAGCATGCACCGGCGCAGATTCTCCTCCATCATCGGCCCCAATACAAAGCCCAGGATCAGCGGTGCCGGCTCGCACTCCAGCTTGTGAAACACATACCCCAGAAACCCGCACAGGGCGGTCAGGCCGATGTCGAAGGTGTTGTTGTTCACGCTGTAGAGACCGATGCAGCAAAAAAGAAGGATTGCGGGAAACAGCAGGCGGTAGGGGACCGAAAGCAGCCGGACCCAGATCCCGACCAGCGGCAGGTTCAGCAGCACCAGGATGACGTTGCCCATCCACATGGACACGATCACGCCCCAAAAAAGGGCCGGGTTGCTGGTGATGACCCGCGGGCCGGGCTGAATTCCGTGGATCATCATGGCCCCGGCCATCATGGCCAGGACGACGTTGGGCGGGATGCCGAGCGTGAGCAGCGGCACAAAAGAGGTCTGTGAGGCCGCGTTGTTGGCCGATTCCGGTCCGGCCACCCCGCAGATGTTCCCCTTGCCGAAGCTTTCCGGGTGGCGCGAGCTTTTCTTCTCGATCATGTAAGCGGTAAAGGAGGAGATGATTGCACCGCCGCCCGGCAAAATCCCGAGCAGCGAACCAAGCAGGGTCCCGCGCAGCACCGCCGGCAGGGCGAGTTTGAGGTCCGCTTTTTTCAGCCACAGGCCGGTGAGTTTGGTCTTGAGGATGTCGCGTTTTTCGCGCTTTTCGAGGCTGTTGATGATGTCGCAAATGCCGAAGAGACCCATGGCGAGAGAGACGAACCCGATCCCGTCCGACAATTCGAGGATGCCGAAGGTGAATCGGTGAGCGCCGCTGGTGACGTCGGTGCCGATCATTCCAAGGAGAAGGCCCAGCACGATCATGCCTACGGCCTTGATCAACGACGACGAGGCCAGCACCACCGAACCGATCAGGCCGAAGACCATGAGTGAAAAATATTCGGCCGGACCGAATTTGAACGCCACTTCGGAAAGCGGCACCGCCAGCACGGCCAACACCAGCGTAGCGAAGCATCCCGCGACGAATGACCCCAGGGCCGCGATGGTCAGCGCGGCGCCGGCCCGCCCCTGGCGCGCCATCTGGTGCCCGTCCAGGCAGGTCACGACCGATGAGGCTTCACCCGGCACGTTGACCAGAATGGAAGTCGTGGAGCCGCCGTACTGCGCGCCGTAGTAAATGCCCGCCAGCATGATCAGGGCCGAAACCGGCGGCAGGGCAAACGTGGTCGGCAACAGGATGGCGATGGTCTGAACCGGCCCGATGCCAGGCAGGACCCCGATGAGCGTGCCGATAAGGGCTCCCACCAGGCAATACAGCAGGTTCATGGGGGAAGCAGCGGTTTGAAAACCGAGGGCGAGATTGGCCAGCAGCTCCATATGGGACCCTCACGACATCGCTCAACCCCGGCCTGCAACGAACGCCGGCCAGACCGGAATCTGAAATTCGAGAAAATAGACGAACACCACCAGGATGATGGTCACCAGCACGGCGGCGTTGACCAGCGCCTCTTTCCATCGGAACTCGTGACTCGCCGTGCTTGACAGGACCACGAGCAGAACCGTCGACAGCAGAAGGCCCAACGGCAGGAGGACCTGGCTGAAAAGAACAACTGAAAGAAGCACGGCCGCCAAAGGTTTGACCTGCAGGATGGGCCATTCGTGCGAGCCGCTTGCCCCGGCAACCCCTCTCAGCAGAATCACGGCGCCCAATACACCCAACAGCGCGCCGAGAACAAATGGGAAATATCCCGGCCCCATTTTCGCAGCCGTGCCGATGTTCAACCCCACGGACATGGCCATGGCGGCCGCTCCGAAGAAAATGAACATCACGCCGGTCAAGAAATCCTTGGGGTGGCGAATGTGCATAAAGGTACCGGGGGGTTCGCGGGATCGATCGGCCGGGCCGAAGGCCCCAAAGGCACCGGGGCAAACGACAGGAGTTGCCCCGGTGCTGCCGTCGTTCCGGGTAAAGCGGGAGTGAGACCCGCGCCAGCCTAATCCGCTTTGAACCCCGAGGCCTTGATGACGGGGACCCAGCGCTCGCGGTCCTTCTTCAGGATGGCGGCGAATTCCGAAGGCGTGGTCCCGACCGGGTCGCTGCCCAATCCCTGGATCTTCTCGGCCACATCCGGTGAGGTGACGGCCTTGACGATCGCGGCGCTCAGCTTGTCGATGATGGGTTTCGGGGTCTTGGCCGGAACGACGATACCGTTCCAGCCCACGCCTTCGATTTCCGGGAAGCCCTGCTCCTTGAAGGTCGGGATGTCCGGTTTTTTGCGAGCGGCTCCGGCCGTGGCAAGGATGCGGATCTTGTCCGGGTGGTAAGCCGACTGGGCGTCGTAGGCGTCCACGCCGATCGGGATCTGGTTGCCGATCAGGGCCGTCACCAAGGGGCCCGATCCGTTGTACGAGGAGTGTACCATTTCCACACCGGCGGCCTTGCCGATCATGAGCCCGAAGAAGTGGGGCAGGCTGCCGGCGGCCGGGGAGCCGTAGTTGGCCTGATTCGGGTTCTTTTTGATCCACTCGATCAGGCCCTTCACATCTTTGATTGCCGAGCTCGTCGGCACCGAGGCGCAGAACTGGTAATTCTGAATCAGGGACACCGGCGCGAAATCGACCTCCGGGTCATAATTGAGCTTCGAGAAGACTGCCGGGGCGACGACAAACAGGGCCGGGTTGACCACCAGCATGGTGGCGCCGTCCGCGGGCTGACCCTTGACGTACTCGGTGCCGATGCGTCCGCCGGCGCCGGGTTTGTTTTCCACGATGACGGTCTGGCCCAGCGAGTCCTTGAGTTTGTCGGCGATCAGGCGGGCCACGACGTCCGAGCCGCCGCCGGCCGGGTAGGGCACGACAATCTTGATGGGCCCTTTGATTTCCTGAGCGGAGAGTGCGCCCACACCGAACAGGACGGCCACCACCGCGACGAGCACCCCAACACACCATCTGCGCATACCGGCACCTCCTTTGAATGAGTGGTCTTGACTCCTATTTGGACTAACGTTATACATATATGCACGACGGTGTCAAGCCTCTTCACCCGGAACGCGCCAGCGGTGCAAACGCCATGCCCTTCATGCCCATCAAACAGAATCGCATCGCCGTCGAGATCGTCAGCCAGCTCAGGGCCGCCATCCTGACCGGCCGGTTCAAGCCCGGCGAGCGGCTGCCTACGGAGCGCGAGCTGACCGAGCAATTTCAGGTGAGCCGGGTGGTGGTTCGCGAGGCCTTGCGGGAGCTCGAAATCACGGGGTTGGTGAAGATCCTGCAGGGGCCGACCGGCGGTGCCTACGTGACCGATCTGTCCATGGATCACCTGGGCAACGCCTTCCTGGACCTGTTTCTCTACAACAAGGTGTCCGTGGCGGAGTTGATCCAGGCCCGGCTCCTGATCGAGTGCGAGATCGCCCGCCTGGCCGCGGCGCGCGTCGATGTCGAATCCGTGCGGCGCCTTAAGGATATCCTCGCCGCCGAACAGATCGTGAGCAGCTCCCATACCGAATTTGTCTCCAACCGGTTGCGGTTTCACTATCTGCTCGCGGAGATAAGCGGCAATCGCCTGCTGCAGGCGATGGCCAGCTCTCTTTTTCGGCTGACCGGCGAGGTGATCCTGAAGGTCAAACCGGTCAAGAAGGTCATCCACCGCACGGAGGAGCACAGCGGGATTCTGTGCGCCATCGCCGGGCATGATCCGGAAGCGGCCGCTCTGGCCATGATGGAGCATCTACAGCACATGGGAAAACGACTTGCGACGCTCGAAGGCGCCTACCGCGCAAAATTGGAGTCTGCCTACCGCAGGCCGAACTCCCGCCGCCCGGGACGGTCGACATGAAAATAGCCGGTGGAGAGGCCATCCCCATCCGCATCGCCTTTAAAAAGCCGTTCAAGATTGCCGCGGGCACGCTCACCCACTCGAACCATGTCCTGGTGCGTCTGGTGGACGAGCACGGCCACGTCGGCTGGGGGGAAACCACCACGTTTTTGGAAGTTTACGGGTACGATCAGAATTCACTTTACCAAATTCTGACCGAGTACCTGATCCCTGGAGTCGTCGGCCTGGATGCAAGCGATTTTATGGAGATCCACCGGCGCATGGACTGCATCGTGCCCTTCAACCTGATGGCGAAAGCCGGCATCGATCTGGCCGTCTACGACCTGGCGGCCCAGGCAGCCGGGACGCCTATCTCCACGCTGCTGGGAGGCCGGCGGGAGGCGCGGGTGCCGTTGATTGGAGTCGTCGACATTGTGGCGCCGCAGGAAGCGGCCATATCGGCTGCCCGACAGGTCTCCCAGGGGTTCCACACCATCAAAATCAAGATCGGCCTCGATGCCGCTGCCGACATCCGGCGGGTCGAAGCGGTGCGGGATGCCGTGGGAGAGGCTGTACGCCTGAGGGTCGACGGCAACTGCGGCTACGACCGGGACACGGCCCTGAGCGTATTTGCGCGGATGGAAGACTACCGCCTCGAGTGGATCGAACAACCCTTGCCGGCCTGGGATCTGGAGGGCATGGCCCTGCTGGCAAGAAGGCTCAAAACGCCGGTTGCCGCGGACGAGAGCGTCTACACGGTGCACGACGCCCGCCGCTGCATTGCCATGGGCGCCGCGGATGTGATCAACATCAAGGTGCCGAAATGCGGGGGTATCTTCCGGTGCCGCGCGATCGCCGAACTGTGTGGCAGGTCCGGCATTCCCTGCTTTCTGGGCGGCTGCCTCGAAACTTCGCCGGGGATGGCCGCGGCCATGCATTTTTATGCAGCTACTTCCAGCGTGGCCTCGGCCGCGGAGATCCATGGCCCGCCGTTCTACGTGGACGATGTGGTCCACCAAGCGATCGAGGTTGCCGACGGCGACGCCGCCTTGCCGCAGTCTTTCGGATTGGGGGTTGCCGTCGACGAAGAGAAGGTAGCTCGATACCGGCGGCGCTTCTGAATTTAAGCTGCGGCCTTGTCGAACGACCATGAATCGAGGAGAGGATCATCATGCCGACCCAATCCCACGTCCTGCACCTGCACCCGCTGGACAATGTGTTCGTGGCCCTGGTGGACCTGCCGGAAGGGCACCGTCTGGCTCAAGAGAACATCATCTGCCGGCAGGCGGTTCCGGCGGGACACAAGGTGGCGTCCGCGCCGATACCGGCCGGGGCGAGCATCACCAAATACGGACAGATCATCGGAATGGCCAACTGCGACATTCGCGCCGGCGACCATGTGCACACCCACAACCTCGGCATGGGCAGCTTCGAGCGCGATTACGCCGTCGGCCAAGATGTGCGACCACCGTTGGATCCGGCCGACCCGCCTGAGTTTTTCCAGGGTATCGTCAGGCCGGACGGCCGGGTCGCAACCCGCAACTACATAGGAGTCATCAGCACGGTCAATTGTTCATCCTCGGTGGTTAGGCTGATCGCGGACGAATTTCGGAGCGAGGCGCTGGCAGAATACCCCGGCGTGGATGGAATCGTCCCCATCTGCCATGGGTTGGGCTGCGGCATGGCCGGCAGCGGCACCGGGTTCGAGTACCTGCGCGACAGCCTGGCCGGATACAGCCGTCATCCCAACTTTGCCGGAGTGCTTTTCATCGGGCTGGGCTGCGAGGTGATGCAGGTCGATGCGGTCGTCGATCGGAAGGAGCGAAGGGCCAACCTGATGGTTCAGACCATGACCATCCAAGAAAAGGGCGGGACGCGCCGGACCATTCAGGAAGCCGTGGCGCGGGTGCGCGAGATGCTTCCGGTCGCCGCCGGCGCTCGGCGAGGGCCCGTTCCGGCCGGCCGTCTCATCGTCGGTCTGGAGTGCGGCGGGTCGGATGCCCTCTCCGGGATTACGGCCAAGGGCTTGGTCTTCATGGACACTCCCGGGTACGACCCCGTCTCTCTGAACGGGATCGTTGCCGGCGGGGCAAACCTCATCTGCTTTACCACCGGCAGGGGTCCGTTTACGGCTGCCGGCCGGTGCCTTCGATCAAACTTGCCACCAACACGCTTATGTACACACGCATGGCCGAGGACATGGACATCAACTGCGGCCCGGTTGCAGACGGGGAAGCCTCGGTCGCAGAGCTTGGAGGCCTTATTTTTCGGCGCATGTCGGAGGTTGCCTCCGGCAGCCGGACTAAAAGCGAATTGTCCGGCATCGGCAACGACGAGTTCGTTCCCTGGCAAATCGGTGCCGTGATGTGAAATCCGAAAGGCTGCCGGAACGGCTGGGCGAATAGCATCCTTGACCTTCCGCTTTTAGCGCATACGTTTGCACTCGAGCGAATACGATGAACCGGGCGGCAGATGCCGGTTCATAAAGGAGGATGCATGCGCAAACCACTTAACGAAAAGGTCGCTCTGGTGACCGGAGGATCGCGCGGGATCGGCGCCGCCATCGTGCGGCGGCTGGCGAAGGACGGCGCTCATGTGGCGTTTACCTACAGCGTGTCCGCCAAAGCGGCCAAGGCCCTGTTGAAGGAACTCTCTGCTCTTGGGGTCAACGTCAAGTCCTATGCGGCCGATGCCGCCGCGCCGAAATCCATGCCGGGACTGCTCGGCAAGGTTATCAGGGACTTCGGGCGGCTGGACATCCTGGTGAACAACGCGGGGGTGTTCTGCGGTGGCAATATCGGGGCGATCAAGGCCGTCGACTACGAGCGGCTGATGCGAATCAACGTGGATGCGGTGTTCGCGCTGACCAACGCGGCTGTCAAAAAGATGAAAAGCGGCGGCCGCATCATCAACATCAGCAGCATGCTGGGCGAGCGCGCCACGGGGCCGGGCATGGGCGTCTACAACGCATCCAAGTTCGCTGTGACCGGCTTCAGCCGCAGCTGGGCCAAGGACCTGGGCGCCAAGGGCATCCTGGTCAACGCCGTTCAGCCCGGCCCGATCGATACCGAGCTGAACCCGGCAACCGGTGAAGGGGCGGAGCACCAGAAAGCGCGGACGGCGCTTGGCCGCTACGGCCGCCCGGAGGAGGTTGCCGCTGCGGTCGCCTTCCTGGCCGGGCCTGAAGCGACCTATATCACCGGTGCAACCCTCAACGTGGACGGCGGCTGCAACGCATGATCGTGCCGGGTTCATCCGCCATGCACCACAAAGGGGGTGGACATTCGAGCCACGAAACCGCTCCCGCCGGTCGCTTAGCCGGGAGCGAGAAGACCAGCTGTCGGAAACAGGGTTGGCGGCGTGAACGGGTGCGGCATTGCTACAGGTCAGCGCCTGTGCCAAAGGGTCATCAGAGCGGTTTTTTAGCTCAAGGCCAGATGTATTTTTTCAGCAAGCGTATTGAGCCCGAACGGTTTTTGAAGCAAACCCCTGCAGCCAAGGGTCATGATATCCAGAATTTCCTGATTTTCACCGGAACCGGTCGAGAGGACCACTTTAGCATTTGGGTCGATCTCTCGTATTCTCTTGAAAGTGTCAGCGCCGCTCTCGCCTGAGAGGTTGTAATCCAACAATACCAGATCGATGACGTCGCGATTTGCCCGGTACACTTCGACAGCCTCTGAGCTGTTTCTTGCACCCATGACCTGGTACCCCATTTTCGTCAGCATCATCATCCCAACATCCAGAACGGTGTCGTCATCATCAACCAGCAGGATCCCCACGGATTTATTTTCCATCGTAATCTCCCGGCGTGAAAAATATCGCTCAAAACCATTATCGGCAGTTTTGTGTTTTTCATTATGCTTTTGGAAAGGCCATCCCGCTGTTTCCAAAAAGTGACCCAAAAACGACACAGTCAACAAAGTGGCATCGATAGTCGAAGGTTGTATGATAGTGGAATATTTCGTGGATCTTAAAAATGCGTGGAGGCTTAGATTATAAATCCTTGACCTGATATAAGGAGGGTGTTCATACGAAAGCCCATAAGGATTCGTTGAAAATCCCCATGTGATCATTACCCCCAACGATTGAAATTAGGAGGGACATTGCGGATGTGGAAGAAATGGGTAAGCCTCTTGATACTCTTGGTGCCGATTTCAGTGTTAGGGGCTGAGCATAGGCTTGGTATCGCGCCAACGGAAGCCTACCGGCTTGTAAATGAACAGGGCGGATCCATACTGTTTATCGATGTGCGTGATCCGATGGAGATCATGTTCATCGGCTTTACCGACAGCGTGGACCGGAACATCCCGTTGGCAATCACAGACCCGTTTGATTTCAATGATGAACATGCGGCTTTTCAAATGAATTTCAACAAAAACTTCATCGCCGAAGTGGACAAGGCACTTTCCAAAAAGGGCCTCGACCGGGATTCGCTGATTATTACCATGTGTCGTTCAGGCGGTGCGCGGGGGCTTCCCAGTGCCGAGCTGCTGCTGAAAAACGGCTTCTCAAAGGTAAAATACGTTGAGCATGGATTTCAAGGTGATGTTCGCAGGGAAGGCCCGCAGCAAGGCCAGAGAACCTTAAACGGTTGGCAGAATTCTGGGTTGCCTTGGTCAAACCGAATCAATCCTAAAAAGATTTATCGGCCTTCCCGTTAAAAGCAAGACGCTTACAACCGAATTGCAGCATCCTGCAAATCTTTCGATCTTGTAACGGCTACAAGTATGCGGTCCTGTCGCGATTTGGAGACCCGCATACCTTATAACAGAGCTTTGCTGACGGACAACGCATCATGTTATTTGTGATGGCATATTGATGGCTGGAGGTGAAGGGATGGAACAGGAATCGACTTTCATTCAGATCGCCGTCCTCGAAAACGCCATTGAGGCTCAACTCCTGAGTTCCGTCTTGACGGAGTACGAGATCCCTCATCGGCTGCGATCGTACCACGACACCGCCTACGACGGCCTGTTTCAGTTGCAGAAGGGGTGGGGGGTAATTTATGGCCCGCACGAATTTCAGCAACAGGTTTTGGACGCTCTCGCTGAATTGAGATCGCAGGTTATAGACTTACCAGGCAATGAACCCGAAAACTGAAAAGAAGGCACGTCATTTTTAGCACTCCAAAGGGCTGCGAAAATGAAGAGGGTGAATCGTTAGCAAATATCGGATAAATCAACAGACAAGGGAGGTTCAGGCATGATCAAGGATATGATCAAAAAAAACAGGAGTTATCGCCGTTATTATCAGAAGGATCCTATCAAGGTCGAAAAGCTCCGGGAATTGGTTGACTTGGCCCGTCATAGTGCCTCCGGTGGGAATTTCCAATCGTTAAAATACCTTCTCTCCTGCGACCCAAAAACCAACGAGATTATATTTAAACGCTTGGCCTGGGCTGCATACTTAAAAGACTGGTCTGGGCCGTCCGAAGGAGAGAAGCCTTCTGCCTACATCGTGATTTTAGGAGACACAAACATCCACAAGGAGTTCTTCTGCGATCACGGGATCGCTTGCCAGAGCATGCTTCTGGGAGCCGTTGAAGCCGGACTTGGCGGCTGCATACTGGGGTCGATCAACCGGGAAGGACTTCGCAAAGACCTGGCCATTGTGGACCATTTGCAAATTCTTCTGGTTCTTGCTCTCGGCAAGCCCAAGGAGGAGGTCCGGATCGAATACATAGAGAGCGGCGGAGATATCAAGTATTGGCGCGATGGTAAGCAAATACACCACGTGCCCAAGCGGTCGCTCGATGAAATCATTTTGAAGGAGTATGCCTAACAACCCATGGAAAAAGAAATTGAGTTAACCGATTATCCGGTGCTGACAATCCGAGAATGCCTTCACTGCAAGGCCCGTTTCGTCCGGGAGAACACTCTCTCCGGCAACACTATTAACGCCAAACATTTCACGGACGGCAGAACCTATGCTCCGATGCTTTCGGAGCATCCTTGGCTGGCAAAATGTCCTGCGTGTGGGGGGCTGTTTTGGGTCAACGAAACCGAGGAGGTGGATATCGGTTTCGATGCGGCAAAAGGCAAGCCACAGGTCAAGGCTCCATCAGAAAAGGAAATGATGAATTTCCTGTAGCGGTAGTTGCTGCAGGAATAGTTGCCGCATTGATAGCGGTGATTGTTTTTTTGCGGTACTGGAATTTTTTAATTTAGACCTGTACTATGATAAAATCCAAATAGTGCATTACCCTCAAATGGACCGAGTGTGACAATGAAAAAAAGCGAGCTGGATCTCTTGCGTCGGCAGGTTGAAGAGCTGATGGCCGAAAATGTCATGCTCCAGCAGAAACTGGTGGCCTCGAGGCTGTATACACCATCGGATAGCGAAAGCGAAGAGCTTTTGAATGCGACCCAACGCTTGAGCAAGGTCGGGGGCTGGGAGTGGAATATCGAGAAACAAAACATGTTTTGGACAGAGGAGACCTATCGAATCCACGATTTTTTTCAAGGTGAACTGGTTCCTGGATCTCCCGAACTCATAGAAAAAAGCCTTGCCTGCTATGAACCAGCAGATAGGCCCTTAATCCAAAATGCTTTTCGACTATGCGCTGAGCAAGGAGAGCCTTATAATTTTGAATTGCCATTTACCAGCGCAACCGGCAGAAAATTGTGGGTTCTGACTACGGCACAACCTGTATGGGACAATGAGCGGATAGTCAGCGTTGTCGGTAACATCATGGACATAACCGATCGAAAAAGCGCGCAGGAGCAGTTGGCTGAGAGTGAGCGCAGGCTTTCAACCCTAATGGCCAATTTACCTGGAATGGCATACCGCTGTCTCAACGATGAGTTCTGGACCATGAAGTTTGTAAGCGATGGTTGTTTCGAATTGACGGGTCTACAGGCTGACCATCTAATTGACAACCAACGGACAAGCTATGCGGATCTAATCCATCCGGATGACCGGGTAATGGTTTATGACACAATCCAAAGCAGCCTTGCAAAACGGGAACAATTCAACCTCACCTATAGACTATTTTCCGCAACAGGCAAGGAAAAATGGGTTCTTGAGAAGGGACAAGGGGTATTCACGGATACCGGCGAGCTTGCAGCCATAGAGGGTTTCATTACCGATATTACCGAGCGCAAGCGATCGGAGGAGGCCCTTCGACTTAGCGAGGAGAAGTTCAGGCTTGCGTTCCAAACCAGCCCCGACTCAATCAATCTCAACCGTCTTTCAGACGGGATGTACATCGACATCAATGAGGGTTTTACAAAATTAATGGGCTTCACCTGGCCAGATGTCGTCGGAAAGACCTCTGTTGATTTGAACATCTGGGTTGATCCTGCGGATAGAGGCCGTCTCGTTCAATCGCTTCAAAAGGATGGATACGTCGAAAACTTGGAGGCTCGATTTCGTCGAAAAGATGGGCAAATAGGCACCGGGCTTATGTCAGCGCGTGTGTTGCGCTTGCATCAGGAAGACCTGATCCTATCGATTACCCGCGATATTACCGAACGCAAGCAAGTGGAAGATGAGCTACACGAGAGCGAGAATAAATACAGCCAACTCGTTGAGTCTTTGACAGATGCGATTCTCGTCTGGTCAACCGAAGAAATAAAATACGCGAACCCTGCTGCATTCAAGCTATTCAATGCGAAAAAAGAGGAAGACCTAATTGGAAAACGGTATTTAGATTTTGTTCATCCCGATGACAGGCTTGAATCAATAAAGAGGATTAAAAAAAGCAGAAATGAAAAATGGATTGCTCCCCGCCGTGAGCACCGAATGATAACATCAGATGGACAGATGATAAATGTGGAATCCACAGGCGTGCCAATTCTAAGCAAGGGGAAAATACAACACTTCGGGATTTTCACGGACATCACTGAACGCAAGCGCTCGGAGGAGGAACTTCGCATAGACGATCAGCGCATGGAGGCCTTGCTTCAATTAAATCTAATGCACCGTGCGTCCCTGCAGGAAATTACCTCTTACGCTATGGAAGAAGCGGTGCGGCTGACTCGGAGCCGGATCGGCTATCTTGCTTTTACGAACGAAGACGAAAGCGTACTCAACATGTATGCTTGGTCGCGCAGCGCCATGAAAGAGTGCGGCATTGATCAAAATACCCGGGTTTACCCGGTCGCCGACACCGGTCTATGGGGGGAAACGGTCAGGCAACGCAAAGCCATAATCACAAACGATTACAAAGCACCTAACCCGCAGAAAAAGGGTTTTCCGAAAGGCCACGTCAACCTCGAACGCCACTTGGGGGTCCCAATCTTCGACAACGACCGCATTGTCATTGTAGCCGGGGTTGGCGACAAGGGAACAGATTATAGCGAACGCGATATTAGACAGATTGAGCTACTTATGTCTGGTATGTGGCGTATCGTCCAGAGAAAGCAGGCGGAAAACGCATTGCGCCATAGTGAGGCCCGGTTTCGCACGGCGTTTGAAAACGCTTCGGTGGGCATCACCCTTGTCAGCCTGGACGGCATCTACCAAGAGGTCAACGAGGCGATGGCTCGAATTATCGGCTACCGTCCGGCGGATCTCATTGGCAAGCCCGTGGCCACTTTTACCCATCCTGAAGACTTGGGCTGCCGCTCCGAATTCCTGGACGACCTGATCTCCGGCCGGATGCCTTCCGGCAGCCAGGAGCGGCGTTTCATCCACCGCAACGGCTCGGTGGTTCAAACCCTCATCTGGGCGAACGTCCAGCGCGACCAGGACGGCGCACCCTTGCACTTCATCTCCCTGGTTCAGGACATCACGGAGCGCAAAAGAGCAGAGGAAGAGCTTAAAGAAAATCTGCTATTCCTTCGACAAACCGAAAGAATTGCTCGTATGGGTGGGTGGAAGGCTAACATCAAAACCGATGAACTCAAGTGGACTGAAGGAGTGCATCACTTAACTGGGGTTCCATTGGACTATAGACCCAGCCTTGAGGAAGGTTTAAAGTTTTACGACCCGGATTCCATCCCGGTAATAAAAGCAGCATTGGCCACAACTTTGCAGGACGGATCGCCCTTTAAAATTATTGCCAAGGTAATCACGAAGAGCGGAAAACAAATATGGGCGGAGGTCCGAGGGCTACAACAAATCGTTGAAGGTGAAAAAGCAGCTGTTGTAGGCACCTTCCAGGACATAACCGAACGAGTTCTTGCAGAGGAGCATATTAAAGATACAGAAAAAAAATACAGAGACCTTGCCGAATCACTTCCGCAGATCATATTCGAGGTCGACCTTAATGGCACTCTAAAGTATGTCAACCAAACTGGTCTCCAACTCTTCGGTTATACTCAAAAGGAAGTTGCAAATGGCTTTAATGTTATGGATGTATTTATTCCTGAGGACAGAGAGCGCCTTGCCACAAATATCATGGGTAATATCCAAGGCAAAATATTAGGCCGACAGGACTACACCGCTGTTAGGAAAGATGGAACCACATTCCCGGTAGGTGCTCATGCCAGCCCAGTAATGAGCGGGAGGGCTGCAACGGGTCTCAGAGGAATCCTCATTGATTTAACTGCGACACAACAAGCTAAGGAAGAAAAAAAGAAACTCGAAATCCAACTTCAGCAGGCCCAAAAAATGGAAGCCATAGGAGCTTTGGCCGGCGGTATAGCACACGATTTCAATAACATCCTATCTGCAATAATTGGCTATACCGAGCTTGCCATGCTTAATGAGGGTGCAGAGCACTGTGCCGGCGAACTGAACGAGGCCTTAACCGCTGCAAATCGGGCAAAAGATCTTGTTAAACAGATTCTCGCTTTTAGCAGGCAGACTGATGAAGATCGAATGCCTGTCAGGGTCGGACTGGTCGCCAAAGAAGCTTTAAAATTTCTTAGAGCAACGATACCGACAACAATTGAAATCAAAACCCGAATAGATGACAAGTCAGGGGCTGTTTTTGCAAATTCAGTTGAACTCCACCAAATAATTATGAATCTTTGCACGAACGCTCATCATGCAATCGGTGATCAGTCAGGTTGTTTAGAGGTTGTTGTAGAAAATACTGAAATCGAGCCCTCACAAAAAAATGACCTGATTGACCTGGAGATAGGTTCATACGTTAAGATTTCCATTAAGGACACAGGATATGGAATGTCCCCTGATGTAATTACAAAGATTTTTGACCCCTATTTTACAACCAAAGATAAGGGGGTTGGTACAGGCCTGGGTCTCGCGGTTGTTCATGGGATTGTCAAGAAGTATGGTGGTGCGATTAGGGTCGAAAGCCAACTTGGAAAGGGCACGACTTTCTACATTTATTTACCTAAAGCTAATATCGCTGCCCCAATCAATACAGAGCAGCCAAAATCGTTAATCGGAGGATCTGAAAGAATACTGTTTGTGGATGATGAAAGAATGTTAGTTGCTATTGGGCAGCAAACACTTGAACGATTAGGATACAATGTGGTAGCTCGAACAAGCCCAATAGAGGCGCTTGAACTTTTCAAAGCAAAACCCGACCATTTTGATCTTGTCATCACAGATCAAACTATGCCTGGCATGACGGGAGATGCGCTTGCGAGAGCATTGATGGATATTAACCCAAACCTGCCGATTATTATCTGCACTGGCTATAGCCACACGATAGACCAAGAGCGGGCCAAACAAATAGGCGTAAAAGCGTTTGTCATGAAACCGATTTTGATACATGAGATAGCAGCAGCTGTTAGGAAAGCTCTGGAAAAAGGACGGCTTGGCTTTCATGAATTCGGTGCGTGAGAAAGGGGAGGGGGGTCAACCGGAAAAATCGCCTGGTGGTGGCAAAGTGATTCCGCTGTTTTCAAAAAGTGACACAAAAACGACACAGTCAACAAAAAGGGCTCACGGCGATGAACCGTAAGCCCTTGATATAATTGGTAGCGGGGACAGGATTTGAACCTGCGACCTTCGGGTTATGAGCCCGACGAGCTACCAGACTGCTCCACCCCGCATCAATTTACCAAAACATAAACTAAATACTTCATGCCGGGATCCAAGTCAAGCGCTTTCTAAACAATCACGTCAACCGCATGGCGGCTGCTTTACCCCATCGAGCAGCGCATTGATCCGGGACCGGATTTTTTCGACATTCGCAGGGTCGCAGTGGACCAGGATCTTTTTGGTGCGGCCGGTGTGGCCGGACAGGATCTCCATAGAGGCCCTGGAGACCCCAAGGTGCTCGGCCAGAAAGTGGAGGCACAATTTATTGGCCGCACCCTCCACGGGCGGGGCGGTCAGCTTTATTTTAAGCCCGTCGCCGTGCACTCCTACCACCAAGTTCCGGGAAGATCTGGGCAGGATGTGGACGTTAAAGCTCAGGCCTGACGGGTGCTGGTGGATGGAGAGCATGGGGCGGCGGCTCACGGTGAGGGGTCAACGACCCGGATTATGTTGTTCGAGCGACTGCCGGGGCTCAGGCCGCGATACGGCAATCGACCCATCGGGAATCATGATCGACACCTCGCGGGGGCGTTCGAGTTATCGTGCGATCAGCTCCCGCACAAAGGCGGGCGGCCGCACCACCCGGCCGGTGGCGTCCACGAATGCGTGCCTGGTGTAACCCTCCGCCACCAGGGTTTGCCCGTCTTCGCGGAAGATGCGGTAGTCGAATTTGATCCCGCCCCGGACCGCGGCGTCCACCGCGGTTTCGATCACGATGAGCTCGTCGTAGAGCGCCGGCGCTGCGTATTTGGCATGGCACTCGGAAACCGGCAGGAAAAAGCCGCGCTCCTCGATCGCCCTGTAGGCCAGTCCGAGCGCTCGGAAAAACTCGGTGCGCCCGATTTCAAACCAGCGGAAGTAGTTGCCGTAATAGGCCTGGCCCATGCGGTCCGTGTCCCCGTAGATCACCCGGCAGGTTGTACGATGCGTCACCGGCTCACGCCCTTTCCGTTTGCCAAAATCGCCGCAAGCATGCGCTTGAGCTCCTTGAAGTCGGATGCCACGGGAAGCCCCGTGTATTCGGCACGCACCTTCTCCGGCGGCCGGTAGAGGATACCGTGGTCCGCCGCCTGGAGCATGGCGATGTCGTTGTAGGAATCGCCGATGCCGATCACCGCGTAGTTGAGCGAGCGCATGGCTTCGGCGACTTTCTTCTTGCCATCCGCCTGGCGCATGCAGTGACGCTCGATGGTGCCGTCGGCTGCCACGGCCAGGCGGTTGCAGAGCAGGGTGGGGTGGCCAAGCTTGCGCATGAGCGGCCCGGCAAACTCGGCGAAGGTGTCCGATACCACCAGCAGCGGTACGATCGGCCGCAACCAGTCCAGGAACTCCACCGCACCCGGCAAGGGGTCCATGGCGGCGATGACGGTCTGGATGTCCGACAGCGTCAGACCGCGCTCTTTTAGAATCTTCAGCCGGTGCGCCATCAGAACGTCGTAATCGGAGATATCGCGGGTGGTCAGCCGCAGCTCGGGAATCCCGGTTTTTTCGGCGAAGGTGATCCAAATCTCGGGCAGAAAAACACCTTCGAGGTCGGAGCAGACCAGATGCATGGGGGTATCGCCTTTCCTATTAGACGCAGGGCGTCGATCGGTGACCGGTTCGCATGGCTCGGACCCGGTCCGGCCGGGAGCCGGCTCAATCCACCAGGTTGGGATTCTCGATCCGGATCAGCACCGGCTTGGCCGCAGCCACCTCCAACGCGTTGATCTCCGCCAGGGCCTGTTGCACATCGGCTTCCCTGGCGCGGTGGGAGAGCATCACCACCGGCACCGCACCGTCGCTTTTGCGCCCCTTCTGCTGGACCGACTGGATGCTGATCCCATGCCGGCCGAGGATGCCCGCGATGGTTGCGAGCACACCGGGCCGGTCCAGGGCCGAGAAGCGGAAATAATAGTGGGTGGAAATCTCTTCAATCGGCAGCACCGGGATCCGGCGGATGTTCGCCATCTGATAGGCAAGCCCCGGCAGGCGCCCGGCCGCGCCGCCGGCCAGGAGGTTGCGGGCCAGGTCTACCAGGTCGCTCACCACGGCGCTGGCGGTGGGCATCATGCCGGCCCCGCGGCCGTATAGCAGGATCTCCCCGCAGGCGTCCCCGGTCAGGGACACGGCGTTGAGGGTGCCGTTTACGTTGGACAGAATGTTGTCGAACGGGATCATGGTGGGGTGAACGCGCATCTCCACGGCATCCGCGTGGGCCTTGCCGATGGCCAGCAGCTTGATCCGGTAGCCGAACTGGCCGGCCAGTTCGATGTCCATCGGGGTGATGTGAGGGATGCCCTCGATGTAGACCTTGCTCAGGTTGATCTCCATGCCGAAGGCCAGTGCGCTCATGATCGCAAGCTTGTGGGCCGTGTCGTGGCCCTCCACGTCGAGTCCGGGATCGGCTTCGGCATAGCCTTCCTTCTGGGCCTTGGAAAGGGCATCGGCGAAGGTGCTGCCTTCGTCGGTGATCTTGGAAAGGATGTAGTTGCAGGTGCCGTTCAGGATACCCGTCATGGCCGAGATCCGGTTGCCGACCAGCGACTCGCGCAGGGTTTTGATGACCGGCATGCAGCCGCCCACGCTGGCCTCGAAGAAGAGGTCAACCCCCTTGGCCGCAGCCGCCTGAAAAAGCGTGTTGCCGTGGGCGGCGATCAGAGCCTTGTTGGCGGTGACCACGTGGCGGCCGTTGGCGATGGCTGCCAGAATCAACTCGCGGGCGATGCCCTCGCCGCCGATCATCTCGACGATGATGTCGATGCCGGGCTCGGCCACCACGCGGCGAGCGTCGGCGACCATGACCCCCTCGGGGAAGCGCACCCCGCGGT
>JBGSTS010000123.1:0-2226 GCA_041736435.1 Desulfobacterales bacterium
TGACCGAGGTGACCACGACGTAGCGCAGGTTCATGCGGGCCGCCGCCTCGGCCACCCGCGCCGGCTCACCCGGGTCGAGGGTCTCGGGGAGGCCGGTGTCCACCGAGCAGAAGCCGCAGTTGCGGGTGCAGCGTCCGCCCATGATCAGGAACGTCGCCGTGCGGTGGGAAAAACACTCCCAGATGTTCGGGCACTTGGCCTCCTGGCAGACGGTGTGCAGCCGGCCCGCCTCGATGAGCTCCCGCACCTGGTTGAACGTCCCGTCGGCCGGCAACCGGCGTTTCAGCCATTCCGGCTTGCGGGAGATCGGGCGTTTGGGTGCGGCATCCGTCATCGCGCTGATCCGTGAACCCATTTTCGACATCCTGCTTGGGCGGGGATGCCATCCTCGGTGGGGACTTCTTTATCCGGGGATCGCAAGAGCACCAGTTCCTGCCGGTTGATCGCCGCCACGCCGATTTGAAAAACGGCCTCGATGTGCGCCGTGATCTCCCGTTTGACCTCTGCGATGTCAACCGGCGTCACGGCTTCCGCTGCGATCGAGGTCACGCCCACGCCCTGGAGGCCGCAGGGCTGAATCCAGGAAAACGGCGTCAGGTCCAGGTCCACGTTCAGCGCCATGCCGTGAAAGCTCACCCCGCGGCGCACGGCGATCCCGATGGCGCCGATCTTTTTAGGGCCCACCCAGACACCGCGGTTCAACGGGTTGCGCTCCGCCTGCACGCCCGACCCGGCGCAGGTGCGGATCATCACCTCCTCGAGCCGGTCGACCAAATCCACGACCCCGATGCCGACCCCCGGCAGGTGCACGATCGGGTAGAGCACCAGCTGGCCCGGGCCGTGATAGGTGATATTGCCGCCGCGCTCCGCCTGGACGAGGGTGATTCCGGAGCGACTGAGCCGCTCCTCTGGCACCAGCAGGTTGTCGCGCCCCCCGCGTTTGCCGAGCGTGAACACCGGCGGGTGCTCGAGCACCAGGACCAGGTCGTACGGCAGGACCCCGTCCGTGCGCGCTTCGACCAGGCGGGTCTGCAGCGCCCAGGCCTCATCATAGGGAACCCGCCCCAGATCGACGATCCCCCAGCTCTGCCGCTTCGACGTCAAACCAATATCACCCTGCGCCTCTTTGCTCGGCAACTCTAAGCAGGTTAGGCTCTTTTTGGTGGGAGCGGCATCTTGCCGCGATCGAATCGCGGCTGGAAGCCGCTCCTACCTTGTCTCTACTCACTTGCTAATAAATCGTTGCCGCAGGCGGCGTGCAACGCTAATCGCTCGGTACTCGTTGCTCGTTGCTCGCTGCTTGGTCCTCACCTCTCACCCCGTGAGGCGCGGCTTGCGCGCGGCGCCGGTCTCATCGAGCCGTCTCCGCCGGCAGCGGGCGGGAGCCTGGTGCAGAAGCTCGGGCGTCTGCTCGGCCTCGGCCGCAATGGCCCGCATGGCCTCGATGAATCGATCCAGGGTCTCCTTGGACTCGGTTTCCGTGGGCTCGATCATGATGGCCCCGTGCACCACCAGCGGGAAGTAGATCGTTGGCGGGTGATAGCCGTAGTCCATCAGGCGCTTGGCGATGTCAAGCGTGCTCACCTTGTGGACCTGCTGGCGCTGGTCGGAGAAGACGCACTCGTGCATGCAGGGCCGGTCGTAGGGCAGGTGATAGGCCCCCTTCAGCCGCTCCTTGATATAGTTGGCCGCCAGCACGGCCAGCTGGCTTGACCGTTTCAGATCCGCCGCGCCCAGGCTCAGGATGTAGCTGTAGGCGCGCACCAGGACGCCCATGTTGCCCCAGAATGCCTGGAGCTTGCCGATGGAAAGAGGGTAGTCCTCGGAAAAGGCATAGACGCCGTTTGCGTAGCGCACCCGCGGGACGGGCAGGAAGGGTTCGAGGTGGTGCCGCACGCACACCGGGCCGGCACCCGGACCGCCCCCGCCGTGGGGGGTCGAAAAGGTCTTGTGCAGGTTGAGGTGCAGCACGTCCACGCCGATCTCCCCCATGTGCACCAGGCCGAGCACGGCGTTCATGTTGGCACCGTCGCCGTAGACCAGGCCGCCCTTGCCGTGCACGATCTCTGCGACCGCCTTGATGTTCTCCTCGAACAGGCCGAGGGTGTTCGGGTTGGTGACCATGATGCCGGCCGTCTCCTCGTCCATCACGGCCGCGACCGCCTCCGGCGAGAGCACCCCGCGCTCGTTCGAGGCAACCGGCACGGCCGCGTAGCCGCAGAGCGC
>JBGSTS010000156.1:0-9564 GCA_041736435.1 Desulfobacterales bacterium
GTTGACCCTGCGGCCGGCGGCGAGCAGATCCTCGCGTGATAAGATCAAATCGAGTTCAGCCGGGCGCAGGGAAAAGGCGGATTCGAGTCGCTGCCGGGCCGCCTGGCGGCCATGGTGGCTGATGATGCCCACCCCCAGACCCTGTCCGCAAAGGAAGCCGATGAGGCGGCGCGCGCCGGGCCTGAGCCTCCAGCCGGAAACCGGAGCGTCCCGTTCGATTCGCTCCACGGCGGTGATCAGGGTGCGCCGGGCGGAGCGGTGGACGGTTCTCAGGAAATCCGGGAGCCCGATGGCGTCGGGGCACCCCGCGGCTGCCTTCAGCGCGTGCAGCGGCGAGTGCAGCAGCGTGCCTTCGAGGTGTAAGATGACGGCGGTGATGCGAAACGCCTTCACGGTGCCTCATTGGGGTGTGGGGGGATGCGTCAATCGCTGGGCTGTTCTCATCGCAAATTCGTCCACGGCTGTCAATGCCGCCGCCGCCGCGTCGCTTTTTTTGACAAGAGTTGGTTTCGCAGGTAAGCTCACGCCACTGGTTGTTTAGATGTATGCGAACCCTTCTGATCCATCCCTATTTTATCGACCCCCGGATCGACGACGAGGACATCCGATTCGTGCCGATGGGGCTCTACCACGTGGCCTCCGCCCTGAAGGAACACGGGCATGAAGTCGAGGTGCTGAACTGGCACGACCGCAGCCGGGCGCAGGAGGCCATCGAACGGGATTTGAGAGCGAAGCGGCCGCGGGTGGTGGGCTGTTCGATCCTGCACGCCAACCGCTGGGGTGGGATCGAAATTGCCCGCATGGCCAAGCGCATCGATCCCGCCGTCACCGTCGTTTTCGGCGGAGTCGGGGCGAGCTTTCTCTGGGAGCATTTGCTGCAGCACTTCCCGGAGATCGACTACATTGTGCTCGGAGAGGGCGACGGCAGCTTCCCCCGCCTGCTGGCATCGCTGGAAACCGATACGGGCGCCGACCCGGTCGCCATCCCCGGGCTTGCGTTTCGTCAAAACGGCCGCCCGGTGAAAACCGTCGCGGTCGACCCCATCCGTGATCTGGATACCCTGCCCATGCCGGCCCGGGATTTCGACCTCTCCCATGTTTCCCTGACCCGGGGCTGCGTCTCAAACTGCCGCTTCTGCGGCTCGCCCGCCTTCTGGGGCCGCCGTGTCCGTTCCCACTCGGCGGCCTATTTCGTCGAGCAGCTGTCCTTGTTGCGGGCCCGCGGCCGGCGGTTCGTCTACGTCAGCGACGACACCTTCACGCTCAACCGGCGCCGCGTCCTGGAGATTTGCCGCGCAATGGTCGCGCGGCGGTTGGACATGACGTGGGCGGCCATTTCACGGGTGGACGCCGTGGACGAGGAGCTCCTCGGCTGGATGCGCCGGGCGGGGTGCATCCAGATCAGCTACGGGGTGGAAAGCGGCTCGCCGGAGATCCGCCGGCGGTTGAACAAGACCATCAGCAGTGCGCAGATCCGCAGGGCCTTCGAATTGACCCAGCGCTTCGGGATCATGGCCCGGGCTTATTTCATCTACGGTTGCCCGGGTGAAACGCGGGAGACCATCCAGGCGAGCATCGATCTCATGCGGGAGATCAGACCTCTCGCCTGTGTGTTCTACATTCTGGATCTATTTCCCGGGACCGCCCTTTACGAAAGCGTCAAGCGGCGGCTGGGCTTGACGGACGACATCTGGCTCAAGCGGGTCGAAGACATTTTGTACTTCGAAACCGATCCGCACCTTTCGGCCGATCAGGTCCTGGAGTTCGGCCGGTTGCTGCGGGAGAGTTTTTACCGATATTTGCCCGGGTTCGCGGGTGCCCTTGACCCGGTCGATGACCCCGAGTTCCGGCCGCTGCACGCGGATTTCTTCTCGCGGCTGGCCCTGACCTTCGATCAGGGCGATTACGCCCGCATCGACCGGATCCCCGACAAGCCCCAGCTGGCGGAATCCCTTTACCGGCGGGCCCTGGCCTATCACCCCGATGCGCGGGCCTTCCTGGGGCTGGGGATCCTGGAGCAAAAGGCCGGCCGCTTCGAGCCGTCGGTCGAGACCCTGTCGCAGGGGCTGTCGCATTTTCCGGGAAATGAACAACTGATGATCTGCCTGGCGGTCAGCCACATGAACCTGAACCGGTTTCAGGAAGCGCTGCGGCTTCTTGAGCGCTGCCGCCGCGAGTCCCAGGTGGAGCGGCTCAGCACCGAGTGCCGCCGTGCGCTCAGGCCGGCCTAACGTGCGTCCAGGTGGCGCACGCCGACCGGCGTAGCACATCCGGACAGCGCGAAGGCGACCGCGCAAAGCAGCACCCAGGCGTCACGCCGTAGCGCCGGAGCAGCGCTTCGGTGGAATTTCATCCTCCCTCCCTGGAGCGATGGCGTTGCCGGCGGAGCGGTTTCTGCGGCAGAGGGTCTTTGGATGCTCCGCCCGGGCTCCACCTCCGCCTCATTTTTTAAAAAAATCGAGCATGTGCGCCACGTTGTCCCTGTAGCCCATGTTGCCGAGATGCCCGCCCCACGGGTAGATCCTGGCGCGGGGGCCGAACAGCTCCTTGAGGAACCCGATATCGCCGGGCGCCAGGATGACATCATCCTCGTTGTGGGCCAGGCCGATCTTGGTTGCGCTCCGCAGATAGGGCTCGATGCTGCGCAGGCTGGTTCCATGGATAAGGGTTTCCCGGGTTACGTCCGGGGTGCGGGCCTTGTAGAAGGGGTAGAAGAACTCCTCGAAGTAATCGATGAAGCTGACTCGGCTGGTCACTTTGTAATAGTCGGTCAACGAATCCGAACGGCCCAGCACGAGGTTCCTGGGAACGATCAAGCCATAGTTGGCCATGACATCGGCGGTGAACACCATGTTCATCGATGCAAACCGAAAGGCGGCCCCGATGATGCCCGCCAGGTCGTCCTGGTTGGGTGCAAGATCCTGGTAGACCGTGCGATACACCGCATAGAGGTAATCGTCGCTGAAATCGACATAGCCCATGATCCGGTAGATTTCGGCGAACCGGCCCAGGATGCGCCGAAAAAAGGCATCAAACTCGTCCATGCCGCCGGGCAGGGCCCTCGCCAGCATGCCGTCCAACACCTTGGCCGATGCAAACAGGCTGACGGGCGGATTGATCATGTAGACTTTTTTGAAGTTGAGCAGACGCTTTTCGTCGTCCAGCTTGGCGACGAAGGCCGCCTGGCTGGCCCCCAGGCTGTAGCCGGTCAGGTGGATGTCGGACACCTGGATCCGACTTCCGATCTGCTCGCAGGCCAGCGTCATGATCCGGTAGAGATCGGCCGCGTCATCGACGATATGGCCCGGCACGCCGGTCGCCGAGGCGGTGGTGATGAAGTTCATCTGAGTGGGGGAGGGCAGGCGGATGACGTGAAATCCGGCCTGGAAGAACACCCGCTCGAGAAGCTGCATGCTGGCGGCGTTGTGACTGCTGCCGGTCCCGGCAATGACGAACATCAGCGGAGCCTTCTGCCTTTGCGCGGCCAGCGCATACTGAAATTCCCGTTGGTACCAGAACACCTCCGGCGTTAGCCGATCCGGGAACACCCTGAGACGCAGGGGCGTCGCGTCGACCCGGTCCGGCAGCTCCGGCACGAACTCCGCGGGCGTTCCGATGATCGTGGCCAAGTAGGGGTCTTTCAACGGATAGTCATAAGCATCTCCATCGCTGCCGGCGGCTGCCAACAACAGGACGGCCAACACCAGCCACGGCGAGCTTTTCATGATACCTCCTTTACGGTGTTGTCCGGGTCCAACGATTTCGGCCAGGGCCAGAGCCGTTCCAGGCATTCCAGGCTTGTCCACAGGTCGTCGGTCCGGTGGATTTCCAGCGTCATGACCGGGGGCCGGAGACATTCGGCTTTCAGATAGTCAAAGAGTTCGGAAAAATCGATCCGGCCTTGGCCCAGGGGCAGGTGGTCGTCTTTTTCCCCATGGTTGTCGTGCAGATGCAACTGGCCGATGAAAGGGCCCAGAACCTCCAGCCATTCCGCGAGCGGCGCCCGCCCGAAGGCGGTCAGGTGGCCGCAGTCCAGGCACAAGCCGACCCGGCAGGGCTGCAGGCGTTCGAACAATTCGCGCAGCTCGCCGGGTCCGTGCTCGTACACATTTTCGAGCATGAGCCGGGCCCCGGCCGGGTTCAGGCCGTGTGCCACCTCCGTCCAGAATTCGACGCTGTGGTCCATCCATGTCTTGCGGAAGTACTCGTAGCGTTGCCAATCGTAGCCGGCATGGGCCACCACGGTACGAGGCCGGAACACCGGGACGAGCCGAAGAATGTCGTCGAAACGCCGGCGGGTCACGGCACGGATGGCAGGGTCGGTGGAACCGGCGGAGAGATCCACAAACGGCGCATGCAAGGTGACCGTGAGGTCGTGCCGGTGCAGCACCTCCGCCACCTCGGTGAAGTCCTGAAGCGAAAACCGCTCCAGTGCCTGCGCGTCGATCCCGATCTCCGGGTTGAGCCGGTTGGCGGTGAAATGCGCGAGCAGCTCCGCCCGCAGCAGGGTGAACGGCACGCACACCTGGACCCAGCGTATGAGATCCGTCATCTGTCTCTCCTTCAACCCCAAATAGTGAATGACAAGCGGGTCGGAATTGCGCTAAACATGGCCCCGATCCGCTGGACAGAAAGGGCCTGATCCCATGAGCCTGTTCGACCGACTCGAACGCCTGTTGCTTCCGGCCATCGACCGGGTTCACGCTCGGTTGCCACGGCCGCAGCCGGCCGTGGAGCAGTTGAAAAACTGCCGCATCGTCGCCCACCGCGGGGCGCACGACCGCCGAGGGGTTCTGGAGAACACCCTGCCGGCCTTCGATGCCGCGTTGGCGCTGGGGGTCTGGGGCGTCGAACTCGACATCCGCTGGACCCGGGACCTTGTGCCGGTCGTTATTCACGATGCCGGGCTGCAGCGGGTCTTCGGTCTGCCCCAAGTGGTTTCCCGCTGCACCCTGGAGGAGCTGGCCGCCATCTGCCCCCGGGTGCCGAGGCTGGTCGATGTCATCGGCCGCTACGGCGGCAGGCTGCATCTGATGGTGGAGATCAAAGCGGAACCGCATCCCGAGCCTGAGCGCCAGAACCGGATCCTGGGCGAGCTTTTTGCCGGGCTTACGCCCGGGGAGGAGTTCCACCTGTTGGCGCTCGAGCCGGACCTGTTCCGGCGCACGCCTTTTGCCCCGTCGCGCGCTTGCCTGCCGGTGGCGCGGTTGAATGTCGCAGGTTTCAGCCGCATGGCCGCCCGGACAGGCTACGCCGGGGTGGCCGGGCATTACCAGGTGGTGGGCGACGGCATCATCCGGCGACAGCACGCTCTCAACCAAAAGGTGGGCACCGGTTACGCCGGCTCGCACAGCGTCCTGTTGCGCGAGGTCCGCCGCGGCGTGGACTGGGTTTTTTCCAACCACGCGGGCCGCATGCAACAACTTCTCAAAGAGTCGATCGTCTCAACATAGTGCCGCGAGCAGCCCCTCTTCCTCAGCCCGCCGATTCCGGGGGTGAGGACGGGATGAGGGGGCTTCGGTGGTCCGCTTCCCGAGTCCGCGCCGATTTGGGGTCCACGAAACAAAGCAACCCCCCCCCGATCACAAACAGGATCAGAATAGAGGCGATGCTCCAGCGCGAGGCCGTCTGCCCGATCCTGAGCAACTCCTCGGCGCTGGGAGCGGTCGGCATGAGGCTCCGGCGCACCAGAAGCCCGACGGCTCCCATGAGCGCGGGGCCTAAAATCGAGGCGAACTTGCCCAGCATGTTGTAGAAGCCGAAAAACTCCGCCGTCTGCTCAGGGGGGATGAGGCGCGAGTAGTAAGAGCGGCTGAGCGCCTGGATGCCGCCCTGCACCAGGCCGATGACCACCGCCATCACGTAGAACTCCAGGCGGTGGGTCATCAGGGCGCCCCAGACCGTCACCCCCATGTAGACCCCGATCGCCAGGAAGATCGCCCGGCGCGGACCCCAGCGCTGTCCCAGCCGACCGAAGACCAGCGCGGCCGGAAACCCCACGAACTGGACGATCAGCAGCGCCGTGATCAGGTCGGTGGAGGGGAACCCCAGCGACAGCCCATAGTCCACCGCCATGCGGATGATGGTGTCGACCCCGTCGATGTAGCACCAGTAGGCCAACAGGAAAATCAGTGCCGGTTTGAACTGCCGGATCTTTTGCATCGTGGATCGCAACCGGTGGAACCCCTCCGCAAGGGCTGCCAGCGGGGAAAGCGGTGCCGCCGGCGCGCGGTGCTCGGGGACCCAGAGAATCGTGAAGAGGGTAAACCCGCCCCACCACACGGCGACCGATACGAAGGACAGCCGCACGGCGGTGGCGGCATCCGGCAGGCCGAAGGTCTGCGGCATCAGCGTCATGAGCACGTTGAGCGCGAACAGAAGTCCGCCGCCCAGGTATCCCAGGGAATAGCCCAGGCTGGAAACGGCGTCGATGCGCTCGGGCGGGGCCACGCGCGGCAGCAACGCGTCATAGAAGACGTTGGCCCCGGAAAAACCGATGTTGCCCATGGCGAAGGTAAAAATGGCCAGCGCCCAGTTCCCCTGGCCCACCAGAAAGAGACCGGCCGTGCTCAAGGCCCCGAGATAGGCGAAAAAAATCAGGAACCGTTTGCGGGCGGATGTCCGGTCGGCCACCGCACCCAGCAGCGGCGCCAGCAGCGCCATCACCAGCCCGGCAACGGCGTTGCCGAAGCCGAGTTGGGCGGTGCTGAGGTTTGCGTCCACGCCGTGGCTCCAGTACTGCTTGAAGAAGACCGGGAAGAACCCGGCGATGACCGTGGTGGCAAAGGCGGAGTTTGCCCAATCATACAACGCCCAGCCCCAGACGGCCTTGTTTTCCGGCTTCATCGAGCGCCTTTCATCAGCTCTCCTCCATCGGCACCCGACCTCACGGCACGGAACAGAGCGCATAGAGTGACATCAAGCAGCATCGAGCATGGGGTCGAGGGCGCACGGTCGAAAACAGCAGGTTTGCTTCCCCCACCACGCTGCGCTTTGCCCATGGTCTTTTCCTACCGTCCGACCGGGATCAGGTACAGCGGCTCTTCGTCCGGCGGCAACACGGCGATTCGGCGTACCTGGGCATCGTCGAACGCCCCGACCATCACCGAGCCCAGCCCCAGGGCGACGGCCTGCAGGCTGATGTTTTGTGCGGCATGGCCGGCCTCCATGTCGGCGTAGCGCACGCCGCGACGGCCGTAAACGGAGCACACCCGCTCATATACCGCGGCAATCACCAGCACGACCGAGGCTCGGGCCACACATCGCTGGTTGAGTGCCGCCCGGGCCAATTCCGCCCGCAAGTCTCCGGCCGCGGATGGAACCAAGGCGTGGTCGGGGCTGCGATAGCGGTAGATTCCGGCCGGCAGTTCGACCACCAGGCCGGCCGCCGCATGAACTTCAAGCGGGTAGCTGGCGCCGGCCGATGGCGCGGTGCGGTAGCCCCGGGGGGTGGTGACACCCTGGGCGGCCCACAGCAGCTGTGAAAGCTCCGCCAGCGACATGGCCCGCTGGGAAAAGGCCCGCTCCGAGCGACGGGACAGCAGGGCCTGCTCGACCGGGACCTCGCCCGTGAAATCGGGTTGAGGCAGTCGTATTGCGGGCGGGATCGTCATGGCGTCATCCCGCGGGCCCTGTGGCTGGTTTAACGACACGTTTCGGTTAGTGTCGGGTAGCGGCCATCATGCGCTCATGGAGACGTTCGGCCCTGAGCATGAACGTTTCCAGTTTGGCCATGATGACCTGGGGAAACGGAGAGCCGTCGCTTTCAATCGCCAAAAACGGCAGGTTGTCGATGTCGGTCAGGATCGTGCGCACATGGGGTGCGGCCGGGTCGGCGGCCAGCTTGCCGCGGGTGGTCATGGCCTCGCTCAGGATGGCCTCCGAAATCCGGTTGGGCATGCACCCGAAAGGCCCGATGGCAATCACCCCGCAGGCGTGGCGCACGATGTCGGTCAGCGAACCGCCCACCGTCAGCACGGCCTCCCCGGGGAGGTCGGCGGAAATATACGGTTGGGCGTTGGCGAGCAGTTTTTCCACGTCGGGGCTTTCGGCCTGAACCAGTCCGGTGCTGGCCAGGATCTCCTTGATGGTCGTCTCATAGCGCCCCTGGAAGAAGTTGCGCAGTTTGAGCTTGAACTTCTGCAGGGCGGAGAGGGGGGTCTGGTTGAAACCGTTCTCCACCAGGTAGTTGCAGTAGTGCACCCACTCGGCCACGGGGGCGCACACCGTGGCGAACCCCCGACGGGCCAGCCGCTCCGTGAGGTACTGGCGCGAGAGGGAGTCCCGCCTCACGAAAATCTCCCCGGACAAGGTGATCGTGGGGACGCTCCGGGGCGGCAGCCGCAGCGCGATGGCCTTCAGGCGCGCGGCGGAGCGGGAAAGCTGGGCGGTCAACACCTTGAAGTCCGCCCGCTCCATGGCGGCGAGAGTGTGCTGCCACTCCTCTTCGAAAACAGCCATGGCGCCGGCCGGGTCCAGCGCGGCCGCCAGCAGCATGGAGCGGATGTCCTCCATGACGTCTGAAACGACGACCGCCCACCAGGCGTGACGCTCGAAATTCTTGTCCATGCCGACGTAGGAGTTGTCCGAGGACAAGGAGAGCAGGGCGACATCGGGAATGCGCATCCGCCGGACCAGGTCCTCCATGAAAATCGCATATTGGCCGAACCGGCACGGGCCGGAGCCGGTCGCCATGAAGTAGACCACGACCTCCTCGGGCCGGCGGCCGTTTTGAACATAGCTGAGCAGGGTTCCGGTGGTCAGGATCAGCGGCAGGCACTCCTTGCACGAGGTGTTGGCGCGGCCGATCTTAAGTATGGCCTCGTCGTTCTCCCGGTGGGCCTTGGCGTTGAGGCCGTAGCCGCGCATGAAGGCGGCAAACGCCTCGGTTCCCAGCCGGCCCATCGACGGAATCAGGATGGTGACCCGCGGGTCGGTCAGCGGCAGCAGCTCGCCGGCAGAGGTTTTCACCCTGGCCCGGCCGGCTTCGAGCACGCTCCGGGCCGGGGTGAACCTCTCCGTGCGCGGGGGGATGAGCCGCTGGGTGCTCAGCTGGCGGTAGGCCTGGACGATGTCCAGAAACGCTTCCACCCGGGTCTCGAGGCCGGCATCGGCGGTGTGGCTGTCGAGCTCCAGCGTGAGGGAGGGTTTGCGCCCCATGATGTCCCGCACATAGCCGATCAAGAAGGAGTCCGGGCCGCAGGAGAAGTTGGTGATGAAGGTCCCGAAGAGCTGGGGATGCTTTTCCACCAGCCGGGCGGCTTTGATAAGGAGTTTCCCCATGCCCCAGTACATGTGCCGCTTGGAACGCTCCGGCTCCAGGTCCAGGAAATCCAGCGGAATCACCGGCACCCCGCGGGAGGCGAACTTGTGGGGGATGCCCATGTGCGCTTCTTCGGCAAACCCGCTATAAGGACGCGAGAGGATGACCACCCCCACCTTGTCGGGGTCCGCCGCAAGCTCGGATAGCATGCGTCGGCCCTCGGCGTTCATCGCCGCCACGCAGTCGAGCTGCCGCTGCAAGGCAAATTCGAAGGCTTCGCGGGCCGCGCGGTCGCCGACCCC
>JBGSTS010000172.1:0-2736 GCA_041736435.1 Desulfobacterales bacterium
GCGTTCGAGGAAGAGCCCGCCCCGCGGCGGGTCGACACCCGCAAGAAGGGCGCCGGCCGCCGGCTCCCCAAACGGCTGCGCAAAAACCTCAACAAGGCCTCCAAGCTCTAACCCGAACGGTTCATGCAAAATTTTCACCCGGCGGACGATCAGGCGACCCCATGAAAACCATCTGTGTCATCGACGGCCAGGGCGGCGGCATCGGCAGCGTCATCATCCGCAAGGTCAAGCAGGCCTTCGACGAATCCATCGTCATCATCGCCCTGGGCACCAACGCCATCGCCACCGCCCAGATGCTCAAGGCCCGCGCCAATCGGGGGGCCACCGGGGAAAACGCCATCCGCCGGACCGTCCCGACGGTGGATGTCGTCATCGGGTCCATCGGCATCGTCCTGGCCAACGCCATGATGGGCGAAGTCAGCCCGGCGATCGCAGAAGCCGTGGCATCCAGCCCGGCCCCCAAGCTGCTGCTCCCGCTGACCCAGGAAAATGTCACCGTGGTGGGCTCCTCCGCCCTGCCGCTGCCCAAGCTCGTGGATGAATTGATCGAAACTCTTTTACGGCCGCTGATCGACCGCCGCGGTTGACCTGGAGGCGTCATGTGTGAAGTCAGTGCCTATCTCCTCGGGGAGCCGGAACAACGGCTGCTCATGGAAAACGTGGACACCATTGAGCCGGAAGGCGAGGGGCTGCGCCTGGTCAGTATTTTCGGCGAGCAGAAATTCATCAGGGCCCGGATTCGTGCGGTGTCTCTGGCGGACAACAAGGTCCTGCTTGAACCTGCCGGTTGAACCCGTGCCGAACCGCAAGGGATAACAGCGCCGATGCGGATCGTCATCGCCAAGATGTCCGGCTTCTGCATGGGCGTGCGGCGGGCCGTGGAGATGGTGCTCGACGCCCCGGCCAAGCAACCCGAGCCGATCTGCACCTACGGGCCGCTCATTCACAACCCCCAGGTGCTGGAACTGCTGGAGTCCAAGGGGATCCGGGTGCGGGACGATATTCCGGAGTGCGCCGCCGGCACGATCCTGATTCGCGCCCATGGGGTCCCGCCGGAGACCAAGAAGCGTTTAAAGCACGCCGGCTTTCATGTGATCGACGCCACCTGCCCGCGGGTGATCCGGGTGCAGTCCATCATCCGCAAACACGCCCGGCTGGGATTTGCGGTCATTATCGTCGGCGAAAAGGACCACCCGGAAGTCGTCGGCCTGCTGGGCTATGCCGGCAGCCATGGCTACGTGGTCGCCAGCCTCGAGGAGCTCGAGGCCCTGCCGGGGTTCGACCAGGCCATCCTGGTCGCCCAAACCACCCAGAACACCGTCTTCTACGAAAAGGTCAGAGACTGGGCCTCCCGCCGCCACCCGCACTACAAAGTCTACGACACCATCTGCGACTCCACCGAAAAACGCCAGGAAGAGGTCCAGGAACTGGCGGCCTCCGTGGATGCCATCATCGTGGTCGGTGGGCGCGCGAGCGGCAACACCCGGCGTCTCTACGAAATTGCCGCTAAGAGCGGCAAGCCGGCCTTCCATGTGGAGAGCGAAGCCGACCTCATCGGCATCGACCTCAGCCGGCTGCTCGCCGCGCGCACCATCGGCATCTCGGCCGGCGCCTCCACCCCCAACTGGGTGATCCGCAAGGTGATCGTCGGCCTCGAAACCATGCTGTTCCGGCACCGCTCCCCGCTGCACAAGGCGCTGCACACGCTGATGCACACGGCCCTGCTCACCAACCTGGTCGTGGCCGTGGCGGCCGGCGGCCTTTGCTACGCTGCCGCGCAGCTTCAAACGGTCGGCCGCTATCTGCCGTTTGTGCTGATGGCATTTCTGTATGTTCAGTCCATGCACATCCTCAATCACCTCACGGGCAGCCGGGCCGACCGCTACAACGACCCCGACCGGGCAAAATTCTACGAGCGCCATGCCACCGCGCTCACCGCGGCGGCGCTGGTCTGCGGCGCCGCCGGCCTTCTGATCGCCTTCCGTCAGGGGTTGCTGCCGTTTCTGGTGCTGCTGGTCATGAGCCTGACGGGGCTCTCCTACAACCTCTACCTGATCCCCAAGTCCTTTGCCGGGTTCATGTTCCGCAGGATCCGGGACATCCCGGGCTCCAAGACCGTCCTGATCGCCCTGGCGTGGGGGGTGGCCACAGCGGCGCTGCCGCCGCTGTCGCACTCCGGCGCTTACGGCTGGGCGAATGCCATGGTCTTTTTGTGGATGGCCGGGCTGGTCTTCGTGCGCACCGCGTTCTTCGACATCCTCGACATGCAGGGCGACCGGCTGGTGGGCAAGGAGACGATTGCGATCCTGCTGGGCGAGAAAAAATCACTGCGGCTGCTGAAGGGGTTTCTGGTCGTTCTCATCGCCGGGCTGCCGCTGATGGCCGCCTTCGGGCTCACCTCGGGCTTAGGGGTTGCACTCGCGGCCTGCCCGGCGGCCATGTTCGCCATTCTCCTCGCTTACGAGAAGGGGGCGATTCTTCCGGGCCTGAGACTGGAGTTCGTGGTGGAGAGCCATCTGCTGCTCGGCGGGATTCTGGCCCTGGCCTGGGGCTGGACCCGATAGCCGGACCACCTCGCGGGAGGGATGCGTTCAGCCGTGACGCCGGCCGAACCTGAACTCGGGCTCCGTGCCGGCAATCAGTCGCCGGATGTTACCCGTGTGACGCCAGCAGATCAGGGTGCAGACGAGCGCCGCTCCGCCCCAGACGATCGGCGGCTGCCCCGCCCACCACGCC
>JBGSTS010000217.1:0-33976 GCA_041736435.1 Desulfobacterales bacterium
GCCTTATCCCGACATAGCCGAAATTGAGAAGAATTTGATCTTTTTGCCCCTTGGAAATCGAACCGGCTGTGTTCGAGTCAACTGCATGCGTTTTTTGTCTCTGCGTGCGCATCAAAAATGCTGGTTTATGGATGGGCACTATCTAAAGATTGGACGATCGCGGCGCCGACCGAATAGCCTTCATCGTTTTCAGCAGGCAAATCCATGGAACGGGTGTAGTCCACTCCGAAGGCAGTTGGCCCGAGATCCCAGAAGCGGGCGATCCACCCGAGCTTGGCGTACAGATTGGCGGCATCGTCCTGGTTCTCGCGATCCTGCATTCCGGCGGACAGGGTGAGATTGAGCCCGGTTTTTTCATGCAGAATCGAGAAGGAACCGTTGTACCGCAAGTTGGCATTATCCTGGTTGGGGTCGGACAATGCGGCGGCCCCCGCAGCCTTGAAGCCGAAGCCCTGGCCGCCCCAGAACAGGGCCGCGTCCGACCGCTGGTTGCTTACCGCGGAGCCGGCAAGGCTGACGCCATAGAAACTGGGCGTGTCGTAGCGCACCCGCGATTGGCGGCTGAGGCCGTCCTGGTCGTTGAATGCGTCGGAAACCTCAATTCCGGTCAGATCCTTGCCGTCTCTGGTGCGAAACTGCAGTCCGGCCACGATGTCGGAGATGCTTGAGTACATGATGACGTCGGTGCGCGACAGGTCGACCTGGGAGGTGTTGTTGGAGGCGGTGTCGCCCTTGCCGAGAGATAGTTTCCCGTAGCGCTTGCTGTCCAGCGAGACCTCTGCCCAACGCCCCTGGACGTAATTCTCGTCGCCACCCTCGTTGCCCTGGGTGACCGTTGAGGATTCGTTCGGTGCGAAGGCGAACTCGATGCGGGAGCCGAGGGTCACGTCCTCCGTCATCTTGGCCGTGCCGATGAAGCGGAGGCGGCTGTTGCTGACATCGTTGTCGACGAAGTAGGCCTTGGTGTTGTCCCCGTCGTCGACCATGTTCACGGCGCGGTTCACCTGGCCTGAGACGGCAAGCTTGACGCGGTCCTGCCCGGATTTGACCTCACGCTGGGCGGTCGCCTGGGCCGCTTCCGTGGCCTTGTTGGCGGTATCGACCGCCATGTCGGCCTTGGATTTGGCCTGTACCGCCTGGGTCTGGGCTTCGGATGCCTTGTTGCTCAGATCGTTGACCTGCTTCTGCAGCGAATTGAGCACCTCCGATTGCGATTTGAGTTCCTGGGATTGTTTCTGAAGCAGCAGTTGCTGCTGTTCGATGGTCTCCTGGAGCTTTTTGAGCATCTTGGAATCGATGCTCACCGGTTGGGCGCCGGCCGTTCCAACCGCCAGCACCAGGCAGGCCGTCAACACACCATAGAGTAAGGGGCAGGTTTGCTTTCTCTGGCGCATGTTCAATCCCTCCCTATTCTCTTGTGAATGAAATTACTTCATCTGCGGGAGCCAGGTCGGCTGGGCGAACCATTTCTGCCCGAGGTCGTCCATGTACCCCGCCTTCTCGAGGCTGTTAAGGAAATTGCCCAGCCAGTTCAGCAGGTGCGGGTCGCCCTTGGGAACGGCGATCCCGATGGGTTCATAGGTGATCGGGGTCACCACCGAAATCAGGCCTGCCGCTGGGTTGCGGTAGGCCGCCACGACGCAGATGGGGTAGTCGGCGACCATGGCATCGACCTTGCCGTCGACGACCATCTGGATGGCCTCGTTCTGGGTGGCGGCGGTCAGCAGTTTGGCCTGGGGCGCTCCTTGCCGAATCACGGCTTCACTGGTCGACCCTTTCAAAGCGGCAAACGTAAACTGCGGGTTGTTCACCTCTGGCAGCCCCTTGGCCTGGGCAATGCTGCTGCGTTTGGTCAGGAAGGCTTTGCCGGAGGTGAAATAGGGGCCCACGAACGCCACTTTAAGATTGCGATCCGGCGTCATCGTCATATTGGAGACGATCATGTCGATCCGGCCGGATTCCAAAGCGGGCAGAAGACCGGCGAAGTCGATCTTCTGCAGGCTCAGCCGGACGCCCATGGCATCCGCGATCATCGTGGCCAGGTCGACATCCACCCCGATAATCTTGTCTTCCTTGGTGAGCAGGTTCATGGGCGGCATGTCCCCTGAAACCCCCACCCGCAATTCGCCCCGGGCTATGACACGGTCCATGACCGGCGAGGCAGAGGGCGTCTTGGTGCGTTCCACCTCGGCACACCCTGTTGCCAGAAAGGCGAGCACCAGCATGACGAACATCCATTTTGCTGTTTTCATACCCTGTCTCCATTCTCTTTGTTGGATTTGCTTGTTTACCGATTCGGTTTCAGCATTCTGGAACACGTATAGCGGAATAGAGGTTAGGCTGCAGCAGCAGCCCCCTCCTGTCATGGCGTTGGCGGGTCGAGCGATCCGAACTCGGCCCCGTCTTCATCGACCCAGGCGGTAATAAGGGTGTGAGCCACAGCCAGCACAACCGGTCCCACGAAGATGCCGATCAGGCCGAAGGCGATGAGGCCGCCGACGACTCCGGCAAAGATGAGCAAAAGCGGGAGATCGGCCCCTTTCCGGATGAGAATCGGGCGCAGGAAGTTGTCCATGGTTCCGACCACAAGGGTCCAGAAGAGCAGAAATGTGCCCCACCCGGCGCTGCTGCTCCAGTAAAGCCAGGCCACCGAAGGCACCAGCACCAGCAGGGGGCCGATTTGGGCAATCGCCAGCATGAACATCACGGCCGTGAGGACCGCAGCAAATGGGACTCCGGCGACGGCAAGACCGACCCCGCCTAAAACAGACTGGGCCAAGGCGGTCACCACGACCCCGAGGGCGACGCCTCGCACGGCTTGTCCGGCCAGATGGACCGAATGCTCCCCGCGCGGTCCCGCCAGGCGTCTTCCAAAACGCCTGATCCAATCGGCCGCCGTCTCGCCTTTGATGTAGAGCAATGCGGCAAACACCACGGTCAGCAGAAATTGCAAGACCAGGGCCCCAAAGCTGCCCACTTCAGAGGCAAACCACCGTATGGCGATGCCGCCATACGGGGCGAGCTTATTAATGAAATCCTGCAGCCCCGCCAGCGCGACCTTCTCCCAGGCCGCTGCTACCTCATTGCCGAAGAGCGGCAGATGCCCCAGCCATGCCGGAGGCGGTGGGACCTGAAAGGTGGAGAGCGACTTCACCCACCCGCTGATTTGGTTGGCGTTCGAGACAATGGTTCCTATCGCCAGCCAGAGCGGGACGACCAGAATGCAGAGAAGGACCAGGGTCATCACCACCACCGCCGGCGCCCGGCGTCCCCGGAGGCGTTTCTGAACGGAACGCATCAACGACCAGGTCGCGGTCACGATCGTCACCGCCCACACCGCGGCCCCGAGAAACGGTTTGAGGATCCACAGCGACGTTCCGATCAGCACCCCGATAAAAATGACCGCAAGAACGGTGCGGGTGATGTCGCGTTGGATTTCAGCCATGGAGAGTCCTTTTGGCAACCGGTCGGATTCATCGCTGACAGGGTGTCGGATTTTTGAATTCCCACCCGGATTGCCGACCGCATCGGTTTGTTCGGACTATAGTTATCCTTAAACGGATTTTTGGGTCAACTGTTTTCCGCGCAGCCGGTGGGCGAAGGCCACCGCGACGGCGCAGGAGGCCAGCCGGGCTTCGGCCGAATCCGCGCGGCTGGTCAGAATAATCGGAACCCGCGCTCCCAGGACAATGCCGGCCGAATCGGCCCGGCCCAGGTAGGCCAGCTGCTTGGCCAGCATGTTCCCGGACTCGAGGACCGGCCGGTTGTAGGTCAGCCCGCGGTGCACCACGCGGTGGCCGATGCCGAGCAGCCGGTCGTCCCCCAGCACCGATCTCAGATAGCCGATCAGGTGGTCGAGCGCCCCCGCATGGCCCAATGCGAAGCCCTCGGGCCAGGATTTTTCTGATTTCAGCGCACCATCGGGCGCCTTGGAAACAAAGCGGGCCGCCGTGAAGAGGCTCTCGACCTGCCCCCGGACGTCCGCTTCCAGGTTTTTTCCGCGCTCGACGAACAGCGAGAACTTGATGCTGGACGAGCCCGCGTTCAGTACGCAAATGGCATTGGACACGGTTATTTCCTTTCTTAATCCATCTCCACCGGGACCGGTTTCACGTTCCAAATCCTGTTGCAGTAATCGCGAATGGCGCGGTCCGAGGAGAATTTTCCCGAACGGGCCGAATTGAGTATCGACATACGCGCCCACCGGCTCGTGTCGTGAAAGGCGTCGGCGACGCGGTCCTGGCAATCGATGTAGGCCGCATAGTCCGCCATGACGAGGTAGTCGTCCCTATGAAGCAGGGAATCGAGCAGTGGGCTGAAAAGACCGCCGTCGCCGCACGCGAAACGCCCGGAGCCGATCTGATCGATGGCCTCGCGGAGATCGCTATTGGAGTCGTAATAGCGCCTGGGGTTGTAGCCCGCGGCCTTCAGCCCTGCAACGTCCTCCACCGTGTGCCCGAAGAGAAAGAAATTCTCCGCACCCACCTCCTCCCGGATCTCCACGTTCGCGCCGTCCAGGGTCCCGATGGTGAGCGCCCCGTTCATGGTGAACTTCATGTTTCCCGTGCCCGAAGCCTCCTTGCCTGCGGTGGAAATCTGCTCGGAGAGGTCCGCCGCCGGATAGATGTGCTGGGAGTTTTTGACGTTGAAATCAGGGAAGAAAACCACTCGGAGGCGTCCCGCCACGTCCGGGTCGTTGTTGACCACTTCCGCCACCGAGTTGATGAGTTTGATGATGAGCTTCGCCATGAAGTAGCCGGAGCGGCTTTACCCCCGAAAATGAAAGTTCGTGGCGTGATGTCGCTGCCGGGGTTTTTTTTCAGGCGATTGTACAGGGTGACGATGTGAAGCACGTTCAGGTGCTGCCGCTTGTACTCGTGCAGCCGCTTCACCTGAATGTCGAAAAGAGTGTCCGGGTCGACGGCAATCCCGGTCCGTTCCCGAATCAGGCCGGTAAGATCGGCCTTGTTGGCCCGCTTGACCTGCTGCCACTCATACTGAAATGCCGAATCGTCGGCCCATTGCTCCAGCTGCGGCAGGTCCCTTTCCATGTGATTGACCCAAGATTCCCCGATCTTGCCGCTGATCAATGCCGCAAGCCGGGGGTTGCTGAGAAGCATCCAGCGTCGAGGCGTGACCCCATTGGTTATGTTTTGGAATTTTTCGGGCTCCAGTCCATAGAAATCGCCAAGCACAGTCTGCTTCAACAGGTTTGAGTGCAGTACGGCGACGCCATTGATGGCGTGGCTGCCGACGCTGGCTAGATGGGCCATGCGTACATGCTTCTCGCTCGCCTCGTCGATGAGCGAGAGGCGCGATAACCGTTGGTCGTCCCCCGGAAACCGTACCTGAACCTCACCCAGAAAGCGCCGGTTGATCTCGTAGATGATCTCAAGATGCCGGGGCAACACGCGTTGAAAAAGCGGCAGCGGCCATTTTTCCAAAGCTTCGGGTAGAAGGGTGTGGTTGGTATAGGCGCAGGTGCTCCGAGTGATTCCCCAGGCCAACCCCCACTCCATGAAGTGCTCGTCCACCAACAGCCGCATGAGTTCTGCCACTGCAATGGAGGGATGGGTGTCGTTGAGCTGAGCCGCCCACGCACCGGCGAAGGAGTCGAGGTTATTCCCGGAAAGAAGGTGGATACGAATCATGTCTTTCAGCGAACAGGATACGAAGAAGTACTGTTGGGCAAGTCGAAGTTCCTTTCCCTGATAGGGCTCGTCGTTGGGGTAGAGGACTTTGGTGATGGTCTCAGAGGTGATCTTTTCGTCCACGGCACCGAAGTAATCGCCCACGTTGAAGGCGTCGAAATCGAAGGACTCGGCAGCCTCCGCCTTCCACAGGCGCAGGAGGTTGGTGGTGTTCACCCGGTAGCCCAGAACGGGGGTGTCGTACGCCACGCCCTTGACCAACCGGCCGGGAACCCAGCGCACCCGCAAATGCCCTGCAGGCTCGTAGTAGGTTTCGGTATGTCCTTCGAGCCCTATATCGTAGGCGATCTCGGGACGAGCCAGCTCCCAGGGGTTGCCGTACCGCAGCCACTTGTCGGTGATCTCCACCTGGTATCCGTCGCGAATCACCTGGTCGAAAATTCCGACTCATAGCGAATGCCGTAGCCAATCGCAGGGACCTCCAGCGTTGCCAGAGAATCCAAGAAACAGGCCGCCAGACGTCCGAGGCCGCCGTTGCCGAGGCCCGGCTCCTCTTCCTGCTCCACGAGATCGTCCAGATCGAGACCCAGCTAAGCCACTGCCTGACGGGCCTCCTCAGCGATTCCCAGATTGACGAGTGCGTTGCCGAGGTGCGGCCCCATGAGGAATTCGGCCGAAAGATAGCTGACCACCCGAATGTCCTGTTTCATCAGGCACTGAACCGTTTTAATCCAGCGCTGAAGCAAGCGGTCGCGCACCGTGTAGGCCAGGGCCGCATACCAGTCGTGCGGCGTTGCCACCTCCGGCAGTCGCCCCTGTGCGTAGTAGAGGTTGTCCTTGAGCGCACGGGCGAGAGTTTCCGGGCCAAGGCCGGTGCGCGTCGGTTCGAATCGCTGTTGGTTGGACTCGGAGGGCAATGAGTCCCTGGATTCGTTGTCATCTGTGAGCCTGCCCCTGCCCGCCATGGTCACACCCCCTTTCCCTACTCAGTAGCCGAACGCCATGATCACGGCGAAAATGGTCACAATTGTACCTAACCAGTCACTGAACTGCATCGCAGCCTACCTCCCTGGCGTCTTTTCGTTATCCACACCTTCGCATGGTTTCGGCTTTGTCCGGCCCTGCAGCGCTTTTCGGATCAGGCCCACCAGCAGTTCGTCTGAAAACGGTTTTCTCAGAAATCCGATCGCACCGGCCTTCAACGCCTGCCATTCGATCCCATCGTCGTAGTGGGCGGTAATAAATATGACGGGCACATTCCTGCCGCTGCGATTCAGGGTTTCCTGAACCTCCAACCCTGTCATTCCGGGCATCTGCACATCGATCACGCAGCAATCCGCATCCGGCGACTCCTTCAGGGCGTTCAGGAACTCCTCGCCGGACCCAAACGTGCGCGCCTGCATGCCCCAGGAGCGCAGCAACCGACTCAACCCCTGAGCCACAGAGCGGTCATCGTCGACTACGTGGATGAGTGGGTGCGTGTCCGACATTTGTTAAGACCTTGCTCTCGGTGTCAGTCCGAGGAGGGTGGGGGAGAACCCATTTGAAATTTTCATTAAACACCATGTCATGGTAGTCTGTTTGGTGTCTCTCCAGAAA
The DNA here is from genome assembly GCA_041736435.1 of Desulfobacterales bacterium. Lineage (GTDB taxonomy): Bacteria > Desulfobacterota > Desulfobacteria > Desulfobacterales > SpSt-501 > SpSt-501. The sequence goes on from JBGSTS010000217.1 coordinate 7,251, forward strand.
TGGTGGATTTCGGTCCAAGGCAAGGCCGCAGCGATTTCGCAACCACAGGCGTAGTGAGTCTACGCCGAGGATTGCGAAGAGCGAGCACGCCGGCATGGGTCGAAAGATACCGTTATGGATGGACACTATGTAACAGGCCGGATCACGAGTTGGGAATAAGACCTTGGTCCTATGGCTCGTGGCCGCGGTCAACACGTTCCGAGGAAGACCTATGCCGCCCTGCGATCTATGGCATGGATCCGGGGGAACCGACCGTTGCCCGAATTCTGTTCTTCGCTTTGCGGGTTGAATTATAGTTCGTCGGGTTGTATAAAATTTGCGCTTAGGCAACGATGTTTATTGGCGGGATCTTCGCACGCGAGTGACGGATCAGGTGCTGATTCAGAAGTGACCTGACCTGATCAGCGGGCCTACCGGCAGTGGAAATGAAAGCATCTTCTCAAACGGTTTTCATCGTGGATGACGACGCGCCGGTTCGCAAAGGATTGGCACGGCTGTTGAAGTCGGCCGGCTACCTTATAGAATGTTTTGCGTCAGCGGATGAATTTCTCGACTACTGGAAAATTGCGCCAGCACCGGGCTGCCTCTTGCTCGACATTCAGATGCCGGGGCTGGATGGGATCCAACTGCAGCAGGCATTGCAGGCATCCGAACGGTTTATCCCCATTATATTCATCACCGGCCATGGCGATATCCCGTCGAGCGTAAAGGCCATCAAGGCGGGCGCGGTCGATTTCTTCCCCAAACCCTTCAACGCTGACGACCTGCTCCGGGCCGTTCACGAGGCTCTCCAACGCGACGAACTGGAGCGCGCTGCGCGGGGCGAACGAGATGCTGTCTCGAAGCGTTTCTACACAATGACCCCGCGTGAACGGGAAGTAATGGCACTAGTGGTTCGTGGGATGCTGAACAAACAGATCGCTTTTGAGCTTGGTGCCAGCGAAAAGACCATCAAAATCCATCGGGGCAGGGTGATGGCAAAAATGAAGGTGAAGTCGGTTGCCGATCTTGTCAGGGCCGCAGAAAAGATCGGCCTGGGACCGTAGCTGCCCCTCGTTCGGCCTGATAGCGTCCTTCCCATCCCATCGTCCTCCGCATAGGACCATGGTCCTATTTAAAGGCATAACCGCTTCCTGGTAGAAGCCTATAGAATGGGCGGAATCCAAGGCGTGACCCCCATCGGGGCCATCGACGCGGCCGGCCATATGGGTTTCTAGGAAAATAAGCAGTTATGTATATCGAAAGGAGATGGCGTGAAAAGTATCGTTCAAATGCTGGTATCTGTTTTGCTGCTGGGTATTCCGGGCGGAACAGCCGCGGCCTATGACTATCCGTTCCAGGACCCGTACGTGGCGACCATTATCGGCACTCCGGCGGAATTCCAGCCGAAAATGCCTGAAAAGATCGATTATGACCTGTTGAACGTAAAGGTATTTCCCGAACGCACCCCACCCGATGTGTTCTGGTATCAACGCGATTTTCGCTATTCGCTCAGCTACCAGCAGGAGGAGGCGCCGCTGATCTTCGTGATTGCCGGAACCGGCAGCTCGTTTCATTCGTCGAGCATGATCTTCTTTCAGAAGCTCTTTTATCAGGCCGGTTTTCACGTGGTTTGCCTCTCCTCGCCCACCAACATGAATTTCATCGTTACCGCTTCCGAATCCAGCGTTCCGGGCGACACGGTGGACGATGCCAAGGACCTTTACCGGGTGATGACCCAGATTTGGGAGCAGGTCCAAGACCGGATCAAGGTTTCTGATTTTTACCTGACCGGCTACAGCCTGGGAGCCACCCAATCGGCTTTCGTAGCCAAGTTGGACGACGAAAAGCAGGTTTTCAATTTCAAGAAGGTCTGCATGATCAACCCGGCCGTCAGCCTCTACACTTCGGCCAAGATCCTGGACGACATGGTACTGAGAGCGCTGCCCGGAGGACCGGACACCTTCGACGCCTGGTTCAAGCAAATCTTCAAAAAATTTTCGGAATTCTACAAAATCATGAGCCATCAGGACCTCACGCACGACTTTCTCTACGAGGCGTATCGGGCTATCCACAAGACCAGCTCGCCCCAACAGGAAAACATGGCCGGTATGATCGGTACCGTATTCCGCTTGTCGGCCAGCAACATGCTTTTCACCTCCGATGTGATGACCAATTTCGGGTTGATCAAGCCCAAAAACATGGTTCTGGGGAGCGCGGATTCGCTCACCGGCTACTTGGTGGTGGCTAACCGAACAAGCTTCGTCGATTACTTCGAGGAGCTTTTTTACCCCTACTTCCAATCCAAACGCCCCGGTCTCACCAAAGCCGGGTTGATCGAGCGTTTGGGGCTGCGCAGCATCGATGCCTACCTGAGGGACACCCCAAAGATCATGCTGATGCATAATGCCGATGACCTGATTCTGGCTCCCGAGGATTTGGCCTTTCTGAGAGATGTCTTCGGTGCCCGTGCCAAGATCTACCCTTTCGGCGGTCACTGCGGCAACATGGAGTACCGGGACAATGCTGCGTACCTGCTCGATTTCTTCAAGAACTGAAAGGACACCTCCGATGAATCGGTCTTTGAGCCTCATGTTGCTTGCGGTTTTTTGCATCCTGATCGGCTGCAGCACGGCGCCGGTCCAAAAGGAACCGATCATACCTGCCAAGCGGCCGGTGAGCGAGTACGTTAGACCCGACGTCACCTACACGATCGAAGCCCACGATCCCTGGGAGCCGATGAACCGCCGGATCTACAATTTCAACGCCATCTTCGACGAATATGTGTTCCTACCGGTCGTGCGCGCTTACGAGTACGTTCTGCCGGATATCGCTCAAACGGGGGTCAGCAACTTCTTCAAGAACCTCACCGAAATCACCAACCTGACCAACTCGCTCTTGCAGTTCAAAATCGTCAAAGCCGTGAACACCTTCGGCAGAATCATGATCAACACCACGGTGGGATTGGGAGGGCTCATCGACGTGGCCAAAACCGTCGACGGCATTGGACGCGAGAATGAGGATTTCGGCCAAACGCTGGGGTTTTACGGCCTGGGGCCCGGACCCTATCTGGTGCTGCCCATCCTGGGCCCCTCCAGCGTGCGGGATACAACCGGATTGGTGGCGGACACGATCGTCTACAGTTTGATGATGCAGGAACTGATCGGTCACTTAGGCATGAACGATACCCAGGAGGAGATCCTGAACTACAGCCTCACCGGGCTGTACGCGATCGATAAGCGCCACACCGAATCGTTCCGCTATTTCATGACCGGATCTCCATTCGAATACGACCTGATTCGCAAATTGTTCTTGTTGCAACGAGAGTTCCTGATCGACAATTGAAATTGCCTGGCCATGATGGTAAGGCTCGAACACTTCTGCCTGGGATAGGAATGATCTCCGGTCTGGGCGATCCGCGCGACATTGTAAAGCGCATACCCGCTATGCACCTGATGGCCTGCCATGAATGCGACTTTCTTCAGAAGATCCCCCAGGTGCCCGAGGGAGCGGCGGCGCTTTGCGCGCGCTGCGGAACCGTGCTCGTTCGCAACAAGCCCAAAAGCTTCCAGCGCCCTCTGGCACTTCTGGTTGCCGGAGCCATCCTCTTCGTCATGTTCAACACCTTCCCGTTTTTGACCTTCAAGCAGGGGGGGCTCGAGCATCGGACTTACGTCGTCTCGGGCATCCGTGACCTCGCCGACCAGGGCATGCCGCAGCTGGCAGCGCTCGTGGCCTTCAACCTGCTCATCGCCCCCGGCCTGCATCTTCTGGCCTTCCTGTACGTGCTGGTGCCGGTGAGCTTGAACCGACGGGCGCCCGGCATGTTCCGGGTGTTCCGCTACCTGAGGCTCCTGCAGCCCTGGCACATGGTCGAGATTTTCATGCTGGGCGTGCTGGTCAGCATGGTCAAGCTGGCCAAAATGGCCCAGATCGTTCCAGGGGTTGCGGTATACAGCCTGACGGCCTTCATCTTCGTCATGGCCGCCGCCTCCGCTGCGGTCGACCCGCACGAGGTGTGGGAGCGGTGGGAGGACCCCCGATGAAAACGCCGGGGCCCACAGCGCGCGATGCCGGACTGGTTGCCTGTTCCGTGTGCCACCTGCTTTGCCCCGGGCAGCCTCCGGGCCGTCAGGCCAGAACCGATAAATGCCCGCGCTGCGGCGCCCGCCTTTACAGCCGCAAGCCCGACAGCATTGCCCGTTCCTGGGCGCTGGTGATCGCCGCCTGCATCTTCTACATTCCGGCCAACGTCCTGCCGATGACCACGGTCACATCGCTCGGCACGGTCCAGTCGGACACCATCATGAGCGGCGTCATCTATTTCGTCCAGTCCGGCTCCTGGCCGATCGCCCTGGTCATCTTTGTCGCCAGCGTTTTCGTGCCCTTGTTGAAATTGTTCGTTCTCAGCTACCTGCTGATCTCGGTCCAGAGAAGGTCCCGTTCACGTCTAAAAGACCGAACCCGTCTTTACCTCATCACGGAGGCGGTCGGTCGCTGGTCCATGCTGGATATTTTCGTGGTCACCATCCTGGTGGCGCTGGTGCATCTCGGTGCGCTAGCCACCATCCAGGCCGGGCCGGCCGCACTGCACTTTGCCGCCGTGGTGGTCATCACCATGTTTGCCGCCATGAGCTTTGACCCGCGCCTGATCTGGGATGCAAAGGAGAAAACAGATGAGTGAGCAGCATTCGTCCAACTCTGACGTCGCGGAAACCCCGGTGGCTGCTGTCAAGAGCCTCAAGCGCCGCTTTTCCCTGGTATGGCTCGTGCCGGTGGTGGCGGCCCTGATCGGCGGCTGGCTGGTGGTGAAAGCATTGACCGAAAAGGGCCCCGAGATCACCATCACGTTCAAAACGGCCGAGGGGCTCGAGGTCGGCAAGACCAAGGTCAGATTCAAGGATGTCGAAATCGGGCAGGTGACCGGGATCATTTTCAGTGACGATTTATCCCATGTGGTCGTGAAGGCCCAGCTCGCCAAGGAGGCGGAGCGTTTTCTTTCCGAAAACACCCGCTTTTGGGTGGTGCGCGCCCGGGTCTCGGCCAGTGCCATATACGGCCTGGGCACCGTCTTTTCAGGCGCCTACATCGATATTGACCCCGGAAAGCCGGGGAAGCCGACCCACAACTTTGTCGGGTTGGAGGAGCCGCCCGTTGTCACCACCGGCCTGCCCGGTCGTCATTTCCGGCTCGAATCGGAGCGCAAGGCATCCATCGAGGTGGGGGCCCCGATTTACTATCGGCAGCTTCGGGTGGGGGAGGTGGTCGCCTACAGTCTCAGCGAGGACGGAAAGAAAATTGTGGCTAAAGTTTTCATCAACGCCCCCTTCCATGGCTTCGTCCGGCAAAACTCGCGATTTTGGAGTGCCAGCGGAGTGGATCTTAAGATGGATGCCTCCGGCCTTCAGGTCTACACGGAGTCGCTGGTTTCCATCGTGGTCGGGGGGATTGCCTTTGACTCTATCCCGAGCAGCCACGCTCCGGAGACACAAGCCCTGGAGGATGCCATTTTTAAACTCTATTCGAATCGCCAGGCCGCCCAGGAGCAGGAATACAGCATCAAAAACTATTTTGTGCTGCTCTTTGAGGAATCGGTCCGGGGGCTGTCGCCAGGGGCGCCGGTCGAGTTCAGGGGGATCCCGATCGGACAGGTGGTCGACATAAAATCCGAATTCGACTTCAAGATGAATAAAGTCAAGATCCCGGTGATCGTCGCCGCGGAGCCCGAGCGCATCTCGATTGCCGGCAAGCTGCCCCAGGGGGTGACCCGGGAGAACCTGATCGACCATTTCGTTGAAAAAGGCATGCGCGCCCAGCTGCGCACGGGGAACCTGCTGACCGGCCAGAATTACGTGGCGCTCGATTTCTTTCCCAACGCCAAACCCGCCAAGTTGGTCCGGGCAGGACGATACGGCCATACGGAGTTTCCGACCACACCGACCCAGTTGGAGGAGATCGGCACCCGGGTGAGCCAGTTGGTGGCGAAGCTCGACAAAATTCCCATCGACGAGATCGGCCAGGATCTGAGCGCCACCATCAAGGGCGCCCGGCGCGTCGTCACCTCGCCTGAGCTCATGGAAACGGTAAAATCACTGAACGCCGCCGTCCAGGAGCTGCAACTGCTGACGGCCGAGCTGCGAACTCGCACGGCGCCGGAGCTTACTGCCACCGTCGAACAGGCCCGCAAATCGCTTGCGGCGGCGGAATCCACGCTGGGAGCGGATGCTCCGCTGCAAAACCGCCTGACCACCGCCCTGGAAGAGCTTGCCGGAGCGGCGCGAGCGCTCAGGGTGCTGGCGGACTACCTCGAACGACACCCGGAATCCGCCTTGTTCGGGAAAGGAAAACCAGAATGAATCCAATTGTTCGAAGAATTCACACTATAACGACGGTGCTTGTACTCAGTCTGCTTTTAATCGGGTGCAGCAGTGTGAGCCCCCCCGTGGAATATTACACGCTGGCCCCCATGCCCCGCTCTGCGGCCGTAGTCGCCGCCCAACCGCAGTTTACCATTGCCGTGCGGCCGGTGACCCTGCCGGATCTCTTGGACCGGCCCCAGATCATCGTCCGCACCGGCGAGACCACGGTCAGCGTCTCCGATTTCCACCGCTGGGCGGGCACACTAAGGAAGGACTTCTCCCGCGTGCTGGTGGAGAATCTGAACATCCTGCTCCGTGATGTGCCTGCCGCAGCGGCCACCGACGACATCGCCTTGGACCCGGACGTCATTGTGGCCGTCCACGTCAATCGCTTCGACGGGCGCCCCGAAGGAGGCCTGGTGCTGAGTGCGCTATGGAGCATCAAGCACCCAAAGGGGAAGCCGGGGATGGCTGTCAGGAAATCACTGATCGATGAGAAGAGCGAGGCGCCCGGCTACGAGGGCCTGGTGGCCGCCCACAGCCGCGCGGTCGCCGCGTTGAGCCGGGAAATCGCCGCGGAAATTCGGGCGATGAGGAGATAACCGCAGCTACGGGGTATACCGATTCTGCAATTCAACCCATTCGAGGGTTTTCATGAATGCCAGCAGCGCTTTGTTGATCGGCTTGCGCAGCGGAGTTTTTTCCTGCAGCGCTATGCCCACAAAATACTCATCGAAAACGCCGGGAAGCACCCGAACCTTCCCCTGAAACTCATTTTTGACCTGATATTTGAGCAGCAGTTCATTCAGCACGAAGGCGTCGATTCTACCTTCGGCGAGGGCTTGAAGCCCCTGCGGTATCTCCTCGAAGGGGATGGCGGCGATTGCGTGGTTACTCAGGAAATGCATCGCTTGGGATTGGGGGATGGTCCCGACTCGGGCGTGCTGAAGATCGCTGAACCCGTGTACTTTGCCCCGCAGCCCCTGCATGGTCAGCGATGTGGTGATGTTGGCCGTAAAGTTGGCGATAAAGACAATCGAGAAGAGCATCCAGACGACCGCAACCAAACGCCCGCCGGCCGTTTGGGGGGCCTTGTCCCCATAGCCCACGGTGCTCATGGTCACAACCGACCACCACACCCCGCTGCCGAGCCCCCGCAAGCTGCCGTCGAACATCTCGCGGTTGCGCCCTCTTTCAAACAGCCAGACGATGATGCCGGAGATCACGGAGAGCAGAAGCAGAAACCCAATCGCCCCCAGTATGTCTTTTGAAAATAAGGCGACGATAAACCGGATCCATCGAAACTCTTCGCCCCCGGCCGGGACCGCAATCGCCAATCCCGATTTGAAGTAGGATTGACTGAAGTCGATGGCCGATTCAAACCTCAACTCGACCGGCAGGGAGGGAATGAGATCGATGGTCTTGGTTTGAAGGGAGTCCACCAGCGTCCCAAACGTGGCGAACTCCCGGTATTCGAACGCAACCCCCATGCGCTGCGCCACATTTTCCCAGATCTCGATGGAAATGCCTTCCCATCGGTCACCGGCCGCTTTCATCATCACCGGCGGCGCCTGCAGTACGCCTACCACGAGGCTGCGGGCCGCGGCGCTGTCGCCTTGAGCAAAACCGTTCCCCGGCAAAAGAAGAAGAACGCAGAACCAGATCGCTCCTGCGGCAGTCACACCCATTTTTCCGTAACTCGATGACATGGCCGATCATACCATCCGTGAGCGATGGAGTCTAATGGTGCAAGGGACCCCATTCGTGGTGCATGCGGATGTGCCTAAGGGAAAAAACTGGCCTCCTTCACCGGCTGGACAGCCGCCGACGTCTCCGCGGCATCCACCCAGCCGCCGCCCATCGCCTTGTAGACATTGATGAGCGAGCGGAAAAGTGTGTTCTGGCTGCTGGTGTAGGAAAGCTCGACGTTGAACAGGCTGCGGTCGGCATCCAGCACCTCGAGGAAGCTGGTGTAGCCTTCGTCGTAGCGCAGGCGTGCGAGCCTGGAGTAGTTGCGCAGCGCCTTGAGCTGCCGGCCCAGTGTCTCCAGCCGCTGCCCACTCTTGCTGCGGTCGAGCAGTGAATCGTCGACGTCGCGAAAGGCGCTCAGAATGGCCTGCTGGTAGTTCAAAACGGCCTGCTGCTGCGCGGCTTCGGCGGCCTTGACCTCCCCGCCGATCCGCCCGGCCGTGAACAGCGGCACACTCACCGGGACCCCATAATTCCAGGTCCGGGACGCCGAGGTGAACAGGTCCGAAAGATCGGTGCTGACGGTGCCGAGAGCCCCGGTCAGCGATATGGTCGGAAAGTAAAGCGACTTAGCCACCCCGATGCGGGCATTGGCGGCAACCAGCAGCTGTTCGGCCTGACGGATGTCCGGCCGTCGCTCCAGCAGGTCGGATGGCAGCCCGGCCGGCACCGCCGGCAGAATGAGTTCGTCGAGACTCAGCCCGCGCGGGATGCCGCCGGGGTTGCGCCCGAGCAGGACGCTCAAGGCGTTTTCCGTCTGGCCGATGGCGCGCTCGATGTCCGGGATGCGCGCCAGCGCATCCTCGTACTCGGACTCCGCCTGGCTCAAATCCACCTCCGAGATGATTCCGTTCCGAAAGCGCAGGCGGAAGATCTCCAACGTTTCCCGACGGCTCTCCGCGGTGCGCTGCGTGATCGCAAGCTGCTTGTCCAGCGCCCGGATATCCACATAGGCGGTCGCCACGGCACTCACCAGCGTCAGGACAACGGTTCGCCGGGCCTCTTCGGTGCCAAGCAGCTCGGCGCGGGCCGCCTCGGTCGCCCGGCGGAACTTGCCCCAAAAGTCGATCTCCCAAGCGGCGTTCAGTAGAGTTTCATATTGATTGTAGGGGTTGTCCCTGCCGTCGGTGCGGGTCAGCCCCCTTTCACTCAACCGCTGGCGAAAGGCATCAGCGCTGCCGCCGGTCGTGGGGTATTGATCCCCGCGCGTGGAGAAATACCGGCCGAAGAACTCCTCGATGCGCGCCGCCGCAATGAGCAGATCCTTGTTCTCATTTAAGGATGTGCGTACCAGGTGGTTCAGTTCAGGGTCCTTGAACTGCTCCCACCAGGGGGTATTGGCGAGATCTTGGGCCTCTTTGGTTTCGAAGCGCCACGTCGCAGGGGTATCGACCGCCGGCCGCCGGTAGTCCGGGCCGACCGTTATGCAGCCCGTCAGCAGCGCCGCTAAAATTCCACACAGAATGCGCTTAGGCATGCTCTCCTCCCTTCTGGGGCGCCTGGTGCGGGTCCGGATCTTCAGCCTGCGCGGGCGGCGACCCTCCCCGGTGGCTGAGCTTCTCGACGACGTAGAAGGTCATGGGGATCAGGAAGATTGCGATGAAGCTTGCCGCCAGCATGCCGCCGATGACCCCGGTGCCCATCACCTGGCGGGAGACGGCCCCCGAGCCGGAGGCGATGGCAAGCGGCACGCAGCCCAGGATGAAGGCAAAGCTCGTCATCAGGATCGGCCGCAGCCGCAGCCGCGCCCCCTCCAAAGCCGCCTCCGCGATCGATTTGCCCTTTTCGAACTCCACCTTGGCGAACTCAACGATCAGAATCGCGTTTTTTGCCGCCAATCCGATCAGCATGATCAGCCCGATCTGAGCGTAGAGATTGAACTCCATGCTGCGCAGAAAAATGCCGGCAAAGGCGCCCAACACGGCGATCGGGGTGCCCAGGAGCACGCTGAAGGGCAGCGACCAGCTCTCGTATTGAGCGGCCAGGATCAGAAAGACAAATAGCATGGAGAGGCCGAAGATGACCGAAACCGGCACCCCCTCCATGGCCTTTTTTTCCTGGAAGCTCATGCCAAGGTAGTCGAAGCCCATCTCCCGGGGCATGCTCTGGCGGAACACCTCCTCCAAGGCCAGCATGGCCTGGTTGGAGCTGAAGCCCGGAGCCGGGGCGACGTTGAGCTGGGCTGCGCGATAGAGGTTGTAGCGCATCGTGAACTCCGGCCCGAAGCGCTGCTCGGTCGAGGTCAGGGCGGAGAGCGGCACCGTGTCGCCGGCGGAATTTCTCACGTAAAACTGACCCAACTGCTCCGCCTCCGTGCGGTATTCGCCTTCGGCCTGCAGATAGACCTGCCACTGGCGGCCGAAGCGGTTGAAGTAGTTGATGAAGTAGCCGCCCATGAAGGCCTGCAGGGTGCGGTAGACCTGGTTCAGGTCCACCCCCTGCTTGAGGACCTTGTCGCGGTCGACGTCGACAAATATCTGGGGCACTGTGGGCAGAAAGGTCGTGGTCACCCGTGCGACTTCGGGCCGCTTCCTGGCGGCTTCCATGAACCGCTGCGTGTTCTCCCACAAAAAGGCAATATCTTTGCCGGCGCGGTCTTCCAGGATGAAGGTCACCCCGCCTGAAGTGCCGATGCCCGGAATGGCCGGCGGCGAGAAGGCGAAGGCGAACCCCTGGGGGATGTTTCCCATGCGGCGGTTCAAGCTCGCCATGATGGCCTCGTATTTTTCCTCAGGGTGCTTGCGCTCGCTCCAGGGTTTGAGCGTGATGAAGAAAAAGCCGCTGTAGGTGTTCGTGACACCGGATAGCAGGCTGAAGCCCACGACTGTGGTGCAGTATTGCACGCCCGGGGTCTCCATGATGATCTTTTCGAGCTCCCGGGTGGCGGCATCCGTGCGTTGCAGGGAGGCGGCATTGGGCAGCTGCACCCCGGCGTAAAGATAACCCTGGTCCTCTTCCGGCAGGAATCCGCCGGGCACCAGCCGTCCGATCATGCCGGTCGCTGCGGTCATCAGAACGAGCAGCAGCAGGCTGATGGCAACCTTGCGGATGAACCACCCGCAGAGTTTTACGTAGCCGTTGGTGGCCTTGCCGAAGAGGCTGTTGAAGCCGCGGTAGAAGGCGCCCAGCGGCCCGCGTGCTTTTTTCTTCGGCTTCAAGATCAAGGAGGAGAGCGCTGGGCTCAAGGTCAGGGCATTGAAAGCCGAGATGATGACCGAAATGGCGATGGTGACCGCAAACTGCTGGTAGAGCTTGCCGGTGATCCCGGGGATGAAAATGGTCGGCAGGAACACGGCCGATAGCACCAGCGCAATCGCCACCACCGGCCCGGAGACCTCCTCCATGGCTTTCAGCGTGGCCTCCTTGGGCGAGAGGCCGTGCTCGATGTGATGCTCCACCGCCTCGACCACCACGATGGCGTCGTCCACGACCAGGCCGATGGCGAGCACCAGCCCCATGAGTGCGATCGTGTTGATGGAAAACCCCAAGAGCGGGAACATGGCGAAGGTGCCGATCAGCGACACCGGCACCGCCAGCGCCGGGATCAGGGTGGCACGCCACCCCTGTAGGAAGATGAACACCACGATGATCACCAGGACCAGCGCCTCGAACAGGGTGTGCAGAATCTCCTTGATGCCTTCGCGCACCGATTGGGTTGTGTCCAGCGGGATGCTGTACTCCAGATCGGAGGGGAAATTTTTCTTCACCTCTTCCATGAGCCGGGTGACCCCGTCCACGGCCGCGATCGCATTCGAGCCGGGCAGCTGATAGAGCGCGAGTACGGCGGCGGCCTTCCCGTTCAGCCGGCCCGACATGGCATAAGTTTGGGAGCCGAGCTCGATGCGGGCAACGTCTTTGAGTCGCACCAGCGAGCCGTCCGGGTTGGCCCGCAGCACGATCTGTGCAAACTCCTTCGGGTCTTCCAGCCGGCCCTGAGCGCGGATGGCGTAGGTGTACTCCTGGCCTTCCGGTACCGGTTCGGCGCCCACCTGGCCCGCCGGGTTGACCGTGTTCTGCTGTTTGATGGCATCGACGATCTCCGGTACGGTGAGGTTCAGCTTGGCGAGCTGGTCGGGCTTCACCCAGAGGCGCATAGCGTATTGCCCGGCACCGAAGACGGTGACACTGGCGACCCCCGGCACCCGCGTGATCTGATCGTTCAAATTGATGTAGGCGTAGTTGGCGAGGAAGGTCGCATCGTAGCTGCCCCCCGGCGAGGAGAGCACCACCAGCATGAGCGGGGAGGAGGTGGATTTCTTGACCGTGACCCCGTAGTCCCGCACCTCGGCGGGCAGTTTCGAGTCCGCCTGGGATTTGCGCATCTGCGCCAGCACCTGATCGATGTTGGCGTCGGTCTTGACGTCGAAGTTCACATACAGCTTCAGCTCACCGTTGTTGGCGTTGAGCGAGTACATGTAGTTCATGTTGTCCACCCCGCTCATCTCCTGCTCGATGGGGGTGGCCACCGACTGCTCCACGGTCTGCGCGTCGGCGCCGACATAAGTGGTGTTGATCACGATCTCGGGGGGGACGATGTCCGGATACTGAGCAATGGGCAGCCCGAGGATGGCCACGATGCCCACGATGACGAAAATGATGGAGATCACGATCGCCACGATCGGCCGATTGACGAAAAATTTAGCCATGATGTATCAACCTTTCGGCGATTAAATGAGTCCGGCTTGATTCCTATGCCGCCAATGGGCAATCAATTAGGGTGGGAGCGGCTTCCAGCCTCGATTGAACCGCGGCCCCGCCCAGGCGGGACCCCCACAAAACGATCGGAGCCATTCGAAGCGCATGCCAAACCGCTGTTATGACTTCGGCACGTAGGGTTTGGGCGTCACCTTGATTCCGTTGCCCACTTTCTGGGTCCCCTCGGCTACCACCCTGTCCCCGGCTGCAAGGCCCTCCCGGATGACCCACAGGCTCCCGATGCGCTCGCCAACCGTGACCCCGCGGATGCTCACCGTATTGTCGGAATCCACCACCGCCACCTGGTGGCGGCCCTGCAGCTCACCGACGGCCCGCTGCGGCACCAGCAAGGCGCCCTTTTCGGTTTGCATCAGGGCGCGGACCTTGGCGTACTGGCCCGGCCGCAGGGTGTTGTCAGGGTTGGGAAACAGGACGGCCACGCGGATGGTGCCGGTCTGGGACTCCACCTGACGATCGGCAAACGAAAAGGTCCCTTTCTGCGGCCAGGTGCTCCCATCGGTCAGGATCAGCTCGAAGGTGGTCTTCTCGGCATCCGCTTTTTTCTCCTCCTTGGTTTTCCCGACCACCTGCAGATACTCACGCTCGCTGATGGGCACGTAGACCTTGATGGGGTCCACCGTCGACACCGTGGTCAACACCCGCGCCTGAGGGGTGCCGACCAGGTCGCCGATCTGGGCGTTGGCGGCGCCGGCAATGCCGTCAATCGGAGACACGATTTTGGTAAATCCCAGGTCGAGCTCGGCCTTGCGCACCTGCGCCTGGGAGGCCAGCACCTGGGCTTCGGCGCTCTGCACGGAGCCGACGGCGTTGTCCTTGTCCCGCTGGCTGACCGCGTTGGCGGCGGCCAGGGGCAGGATGCGGTTCAGGTTGGCCTGGGCCGTCTGCAGCACCGCCTGCTGTTTGGCCAGGGCGGCCCTGGCCTCGTCCAGTGCGGCCTGGAAGGGACGGGCGTCGATCTCGAAGAGCATCGTGCCCTTCTTAACGAAATCACCTTCCTTGTAGTTCTGCTGGATGAGGTACCCTTGAACCTGGGCCAGGATGGTGGCGTTCACCAATCCATCCATGGAGGCGACCCACTCCTGGTAGATCGGGACGTCCTTCTGGACCACCTCCGCCACCTCCACCTCCGGTGGTGGCGGTGGCGGCGCCGTTGCCTTTTTTTCTTCCTGGCAGCCCGTCAGCCAGATGGCTGCCAGCAAAAGCATCAGGATGAAAAATCGCTTGTCTTTCACATGACCCCCCTTTTCTTGCGAGGCGAGAGGCCCACCGCCCCACGCCTGAATTTCTGGATAAAACCGAGGCGAAAAACATGCTTAGAACTGGTTTCACAACCTCGGATCACGGTTGCGGGCAAGACGTAGGCCGATTCGAAAGCGCAGCAACCTCAAAAGGTTGTGAGCACGTTCGAGAGGCCTGCAACGCCGCCCCCAGCCGTCAGACGGGGTTATGAAGCCAGTTCTATCCATAGAAAAGCGACTCCATCCCGGCCGAAAAATATCGATCCACCGCCGCCACTAAAAATTTCCGCAGATCGGCTCCGTCATGGCCGGCGAAGGTATCATACAGCTCTCGGGCGATACCGGCAAACGCATCCAGCAGGGCCGGGTCGAAATGCACCCCCCGGCCCTGTTCCAGGATCGCCATGGTCTCATCGAAACTGAGGGGTTTCTTGTAGGGCCGTTCCGATGTGAGCGCATCGAACACATCGGCGATCGCGAAAATTCGCGCTGCCAGCGGGATCTCCTGCGCCCGCGCTCCTTTGGGGTACCCACCGCCGCCGAACTTTTCGTGGTGGGCCTCCACCACCGGGATGCTGTCCCGCAGCCAGGAGGCGCGGTCCACGATCTCGACGCCGAGCTCCACATGGGTCTGCATGATCCGGAATTCTTCCGCATCGAGGCGGCCGGGTTTGAGCAGCACGGCATCGGGGATTCCTATTTTGCCGACATCATGGATAAAAGCGCCCTTGATCAATCCGCGCATCGCCTCAGCTTCGAGACCGATCGCTTCCCCCAGGCGGACGGCGTAGAGCGAGACGCGGTAATTGTGCGCGTCGGTGTCGGCATCGCGCTTGGCGATGGCGCTGCCCAGCACCGCGAGCGTTTCCAGGTTGGCGTCGAGCAGGCCGGCGGAAAAGTCGGCCAGCCGCCGCGTCAACCGGAGAATCACCGGGTAGAGAACCGTGCTTACGCCGCAGACGATGGCAACCACGATCAGCACGCTGCGCAGCACCGCGCCGCGCATCTGTTCCGCCGCTTCGGTGGAAACGGCAAAAACCCCGCGCGCGTAACCCTTCACAGCCCCCTGCCGGTCGGTGACGGGCATCACACTCACGACGAACAAACCGTCAGCGCTGCGGTGGGTTTCGGCTGCGACCCGGTCGGCATCGGGGAAGATCAACGGCCGCGCTTTCGCCAGCGCGCCCCCGGCTTCTCCTTGTCCGGCTTCCGGCGCCGATCCCTCGGCAACCACTGTCCCGCTGCGGTCGTAGAACTGCACGAAAACAAAGCGCCCCGAATGATACGCCGCAGGCGTTTCCGCGGCCGCCGCCAAGACCTGCGGCAGCGCCGCGAGAGGCTCGATGTTCTGCCGTTCGACAGCGTCCATCACCCTTCGGGTCAGGATCGCAATGCCTTGACGGCCGATATCGGCAACCTGCCGGCTGAGCTGGTCCTGCTGGAAAAAAAAGGTGACTGCCCCGGCGGTCAGGGCGAGCACCAGGGTTGCGACCCCCAGCCGTATCAGCAAAACGCGCTTGACGAAGATCTTGAGCGGGTAAGTCTTCATCCGATACCCGTGTCCCGCTTGCCGCCCGAAGTTGCTACCCAGTAAAGCAAGAAAGCGGTCAGCTTATAAGCCGCCCGCCTTCTTGCCGTCGGTGTGATCACTTCCAGCGGAAGGCCACGCCCGCCAAACCCAATACCGCCTCCTGGTCATAGAAGTCGATGTTGGAATCAACACCAAAATAAGCCCCGGTCGCAAAAAACCGCATCGGCTCGCTGCCGAAAAGCCGCCAGTTCCACGGGTTCGTGTAATACACCGTGGCCGAGGCTCCATACCGATCATCATCGCGGGTCTTGCCGTAAATCGGGTTGCTCTTGTCGAAATCCGCTTCACCCGCGTAGCCGTTCAGCACCAGGCTGATCGGGTCTCCCGCGAAAACATAGGTCAGCTGAAGATCCACCCCGGTGTTCGCCATCGCCTCCCCGTCCAGATCCTCATAGAAAAACAGTACCTGGGGTGTCAGGGTGTGCCGGTTTCCAAACTTGAACCCGTAGCCGGCAGAGGCGCGGTGCACCGTGCCGTTGCGGTCCAGGCGGTCGCGATCCGCACCGGTGAGACCCACCAGAGAGTCCCCGCTGGCCTCGTTGGTGATGTCCACCGTGCGCAGGGAGTACTCCAGTTCCAGATTGGACCCGAACACCTTGTCCCAAACCAGCTGTCCGCCCATATTTTTGCGGCCGGTGGCGTCGCGGTTGCTGCCCGTCACATACGGGTCCCGCCACACTTTGACCCGGTCGCTGAACAGTAAACCGGCCTGAAACACCCCCAGCGTGCTTATCTCCTGCTTGATCCCCAGCTGCTGGGCGGTATCGAAGGCGAGCATATCCCCCAGCTCGGTGCCCAAGAAGAGCTCGGTGCGCGTTCCGGCGAAGGTGTAGGCCAGCTTGTAGGGAACCGTAAAAATGGCCATCGACTCTGAGTCGGGCTCGTCGTTGAGATTGTTGATGCTCTTATCCGACAGATCAAAGCTCAGCACCTTCGCCACCGTGTTGCTCTTGATGCTGAGATACCCTGCCCCCGGCTGGATGTATCCGCTGAACCCCGACTTCTGGGGAATCGGATCCAGCGCCATGACCGGGTTCGTCCCCACCAACAGGAGAACTGCCGCGGCGACCGCGATCAAAAGCTTTTTGGACATGATGCACCTCCTTTTCGTTAATTTAAATTGCGACCTTTTTTTCGAATACAGTGGTGTTTCGCTATCCGACCATGAATTTATCGGGGAATTCTTAACAGAAACAGCGCGTCCGGTATATAGGACTTTAGTCCGATATACGGTTCCAAGCATCACAAATAAAGTTTGCCGACCCGTCAATCGACCTGTTTCCAGGTCTTGTCCGGGTCAAAGGAGAACATCTCCTTAGCGGCCTTCGAGGTGCTTTTGCCGAGGTCCTTCTCATAAACCACCCCGTCGTGGTTTACCTTCTGCTGTGCCAGAAATGCGTCTCCCAGCTTCTGTGTCCAGTCGAGCTTTTCGCTCATCATGGCCAGCACCTGGGGGAAATTGACGAGGGATTTGACGCTCGGGTCCCAGTTCTGCTTCTCCAGCGCCCCGGTCAGCGCCTCCCCTTTGAGGTCTTTGTTTTGCTTTGCCCACCGGTCGGCCTGGACGATTTCAAGCGGGTAGGTCGACGCCATCAAGACCTGGGCCAACAGGGAATCGGGATATAGAGCGATGGGGGCCAGAACCTGCTCCAGCTCTTCCGGTTTGAAGACGGACTGCTCGGACGGCTGCCCGAAGGCCCCGGGTGCGGTCGCCGTCAAGAATGCGAGCAGGATCGCCAGCCCCCGGAGGTCTTTTCGTTTGTGACCGCACAGTTTCATGGCATCTCCTTTGCCTTGCCGCCTTCGACGAGCCGGCGGCGATACAGCAGAGTAGCAGGGAGGCATCTATTTATCGAGCTTGGTGATTTTGGTGCCCTGCAGGCCGATCCCGGCCATCAGCCCCTTCTGATCGAAGAAAAAGGCATAGACATCGGATTGGAGCGTGGTGCTCGTCAATGCGGTTGCAGCCCCTACATCGACGACGACGATGTTGGGGCCGACGCCGATCTCCCAGCCATCGCTTCTATCTATATACGTCAGGGCGGAGTCGGTCATAAAAAAGAGGGCGTAGCCAAATTTCTGAAGACCGGCCTGCAGCCCGTAAGAGGCTGCAACCGTGTTGTAGTAGGCAAGCGTGGTTCCGTCTTTGATCAAGGCGCCCTCGCCATATTGACCGCCGACAATGAAGCCGCCTTTGACAATGCCCGGGAAGACGAGAATGCCGACCGCTTTTTCACCCAGCGCTTTGGCTGCGGGGGACTTGGCGTAGAGATCATCCAACGCTTTCCTCGCATTACGATCGATTTCGGCGGCCGAGGCTGCCCCGGCGGGATCGGGAAGTCCGAGCGCACACACGCCGAAGACGAATACCAAACAAGCGGCAACAACACCCATGGATTTCATCATCGTGTCCTTTCGTTTCAACGCCTACTTACCCGACTTCACAAGCGGGATTTCGGCGGCAAGTCCATAATAGAGAGCGGCCTGGATCTTGTTCTCAAGTTGAAAGTAGCGCGCCACCTTGACCTCGGGCAGCGCCTTACGGAACTTCGGCAGGTAGGCCTGGCGAAGCTTAAGCCCCACCTCCTCGATGGCCAGGGACTCGTCCAGCAGCTTTTTGGCCGCGGGGTCGCTCATGTTCTCGTAGGCATCCGCGTAGTCCTGGATCAATTTTGCGGTCCGTTTGCGCAGCAGAAACAGCTCATCCTGATACTGCTTGTAGACCGGCCAGAACGCCTTGGCTTCGGCATCGGCAAGCTGCATATTCTCTGCGACGAAGAGCTTTTTGTCGGCGCGGATCTTTTCGACGACGATCTGCATATTGTCCGACGGCGTTTCCTGAGAGCCTGCAGGCAAGGCTCCCAACGAGATGATGGATGCCACCACCGCAATGATGATTGCTTTTTTTGCTTTCATTCCATTCTCCTTTGACATACGTGTTTACCGAATCCAGCCTTCCTCCCTGAAACGGATTTTAAGCTGTTCGGCGATTTCCTTCGAATTGGTTTTATGATTGCCGGGCCACAGCCTGCGGTTGTTGACCGGCTTGCTGTGCTCCGGCCCTGTTTCGCCTCTGCCGGGTCAGAAATAGGTGTATCAGCTACGAAGACGGTTTGAAAATAGGACTTTGGTCGTATCCGGATCAAGGGCAGGGGGCCAATAGGTGAGGCGAGTGATCTGATAAGAGGGAAATAATGCGTAAGGCGGATTTTCTATGCGGGTGCAGCTGGCAGGCTGAAATAAAATATCGTCCCTTCGCCTGAGGTGTACTGCGCCCAGATACGGCCTTGATGGCGGACGATAATCGAACGGCAAATCGATAATCCCATGCCCAACCCGTCCGTCTTTGTCGTGTAAAACGGCTGGAAGATTTTTTCGGTGTCTCCTGCGGATATGCCAACTCCATTGTCCCTCACGGCTGCGAGTACCTGAGAGTTCTCGAGGCAGGTGCTAATTTGAACATAGCGGTTTCGTTGACACCGTTCGTTCATGGAGTCGAAGGCGTTCAGCACAAGGTTCAGAGCCACTTGCTGCAATTGAATGCGGTCACCTCGTACAAGAGGCAAAAGAGGGTCGAGGTCAAGATCTATTCTGACATCACGGCGCAGGGCGTCCCCGTTTACAAGTGTCACAATCTCTCGGAAAACCAAGTTAAGGTCCAGCGATTCAAACTCCATTTCTTCTTTTTTCAAAAACCCCCGCAAACGATTGATGACCTCGCTGGCCCGCGAGTCTTCCGTGACGATGTCGTTCAGGATCTCCTTCACCTCTTCCATATCCGGCAGCGGGGAGGCGAGGAGTCTTCGGGCCGCCTGGGCGTTGCTCATGATCGCGCTCAGAGGCTGGTTGATTTCGTGGGCAAGCGTTCCGGCCAATTCCCCCAAGGTGGAGACGCGGCCGGCATGGAACAACTCTTCCTGCAGCCGCCTGGATTCCAGCTGAGCAAGGTTGCGTTCCGTGACGTCCAGCCCCATGACATAGATGCCCCGCACGACGCCCTGCTCCCCCACATCCGGCACATAGATGGCTTCAACGGATAACAGCCGCCCATCCGCCAGTTCAACATCCAGGGCGCAGCGCACATGTTTACCTGATAGCGCCTGCTCGATGTAAGGTCTGACGCTTTGAAAGAACCGCTCCCCGGCCACTTCCCGGATGGTACGCCCCAGGGCCTCCTGCGGGCCGACACCGAACCAAACCCTGTACGCCTCATTGTTGAATCGATAGCGCAGGTCGGCACCCACATAGGAAATGAGCACCGGCAAGGCATTTGTGATCAGACGCAGGCGCTGCTCGCTTTTGATAAGCTCGCGCTCGTAGCGCCCCCGGGCAAGGGCATTTATGAATATCTGAGCCACTAGTTGTAGCCGCTTCACGATCGTTTCCGGCCACGTGCGTTCTGCCTGCATGGCATTGAAGCCCAGTGCACCGATGGGAGGCTCATCCCCCACCACCAAAGGGAGAACGCAGGTGCTCTTGATACCGAAATAGCGATAACTCTCCATATCGCGGGTTGCCGCCACTGGTAGTTCCGCCATGGATGAGACCGCAATTATGTTGCGCTCAATCATTTGCTCCCGGGACCACGGAAAAAACTCTTGCGCATTCATCGGCTGAGGAAGCGGAGGCCCTTCCTGGGATCGGTAGATATGGGTCATCATGAGCGACGCTGGGGTATCGAGAGTCCACTGCCAGAGCGCACACAAATCTATCCCGAGGCATTCACAGATTCGCCGTTGGGCGTCTTCGATCGCGCCATCCACTTGGTTGGAGGTAAGGTTGACGAAGCGCGCCGAGATATCCGTAAGCAGTATTTCGAATTGCAGGCGCTCTTTCAAAAACGCTTCGGTTCGTTTGCGGGAAAGGGCGTTCGCGAATATCTGTGCGATCAGCTCAAACTGTTGCACCACACTTTTCGGCCACTTTTTCTCTTCATGTGTAACGGCAAAGGTCAACACGCCGAAGACAGAACCTTTTCCAACGGATAATGGGACCAACAGGGTCGATTTGGTGCCGTACGAAATGTAATTTTCGCGGTCGCGGGCAGCTTCCGCCGGAAGCTCGGTCATTTTTGAAATGGCAAGCGTTTTCCCGGCCAGCACTTTTTGTGCGGTCCAGGGGAAAAAATCCGTGGACCTCATACGCTCAGGAGGTGATGGGAGCCCCAGCGGTTGATGGATATGAGTGAGCAAGAGCACTCCGGGATCGACATCGCTGACGGTCCAAAGCGTTGAGCGGTCGATATTAAGGAGCTCGCAAATGCGCCTCTGCGCAGCAACAATTTCGCCGTCTATCTTGTCGGCAGGGAGATCGATGAAGAGGGTTGAAATTTCGGTCATCAACCTTTCAAACAGCCTCGGTTGGTCGAGTCCTTCATGCGGTTGGTGCCCCCATTGAACCATAAAACACTTCCACCTCATTTAGGCCGAGAAAAGCCGCGTGAATTTCGCCGCTTCTTCGGCAGCACCGGTACTCCACCCATCAGGCCGGCCGAACCGCAGGTCGGACGGTGGTTTAAAAGTTCATAAACTCTCTCTGCTGCCAGATGCCTTCCGCCTGGTACGGGAATGGGCTTATACCAAATAAACCGGACGGTTCGGCTTCCAGGCTCTTTTCAATTTCCGCATTGGCCTGCTTTGCGATGGGAAGGAAGTATAGGGATATTTTCATTTTGCCGGACGTTTCATTGTGCTTGAACTTGATCTGGGTCTGGTTGAGCCTCCAGATGTAGGTGGTCAGGCCGGTGGTGGTGGTCAACGCGCTCCGGGTTTCACGGCTGGTCTTGTTGGGAATGCCGTACTTGTGCTGAATGTAGCTTTTGATTTGGCTGAAGAGGTCGATGCCTTCTATATCGACATAGACTGCAAAGAATTTCTCGTCGTAAAATCCGTAAACCACATTTGCCGGGGTCTCATTGCCGAAGAAGGTATACTTCTGCAGGGGGTTCACGTAATAGGTTATTTTTTCGTTTCCCCCAACCCTGGTGAAGCCTTCTAAATCCTTTGCCGGCATGGACCACTTCATGTCCATAAAGCCGGTTTCGATTTCGGCGGCCTGCCCCTGCGTGAACAATATCAATAGAACCCCCGCGATCATGATTGTCTTGACTGAAAATTTCATGGAAGGTCTCCTTGAAATTACAACCACAACCCGGTTTAAGACAGGCCAGTCGACATCGTGAGTTTTGCCAAAGCCGATGAGTATGCCTTAGAAACCTTCCTCAAACCACCATCTGGTCAGGGGCCACCTCTTGGCCTCACGTTGTAGAATAGACGTATGGTCTTGGGTTCGATGAAGGAGGTTGAAAGCCCATCAATGAAATCGTAGATCACGTACCCGAAGATTTCGTCATTGTCGCCTCGCAATTGCATCACTGGAGAATAACGGGATAGAACACTCGCACAGCTGGAAGCCATCTGATCACTTGTAACTTCTTGCCAGTCGCTGCTCTTTTGGATCGTCTTGTCGCCTTTCAGCTGGAAGAGGATGGCTTGCCCCTGCTGCGAGCTTCCATATCCGCTTTCCAAACAATAGGTTTGATAATTTTGCCAGCCGGCTCGCAGTTCCTTCTCGGTTGGCGAGTCGACTTTTCTGATTTTTGCGGAAGTGCCGGAGCAGCCCGCTGCAACAACCAGCGAAACCAATAGCATCAAAAACCACCATAACCGCGGTGTGCAGTGTTTCATGATTGGAGGCCCTTCCGATTCAAGTGTCTTAGAGACCAGCGGCGGAGATGAAACAGCTGATAAAAACAGTCGTGCCATTGTCATCGTTGTCGGTGCACTCGACGATTTGCCCGTTCACCGTTATGCAGGTCTGGTCGAAAAATTCGCTTTCAGCACCCATACCGGAAATGGCGGTTGCGGCGAACCAGTAGGTGTTTCCTTCCGTCAAACCGGTGATCAGGTAGGAGGGGTTGGCCGGGTGGTCGAGATCCTGGACGCTTATCTCTTCGACCTTTGCGTATGCAGAATCTCCGCTACGCTGATAGATGCCGTATGCGGTGGCAGAAGGATCCGTGCCGGCACTCCAGGAAAAGAGGAAATCAGCCGCTTCGAGGTTTGTGGTCACCATCACCCCGGTCCAAACGGCCCAAAAGACGAACCATGGTTTTCTGTTCTTCATCAGCTTAAACGCCGCTATCTGCCGGGCCACCGCGTGATGTAGGAGAGCACCTCGCCCATGAGCCTGTTGATCTCTCGGTACGCCGCCGCGGGGACGGCGCGAAGGGCCTGCTCGGCTTGAATGTAGTCGCCGGCGACCAGCTCACTGCGGCAATTTTGAATGATCTGGCCGGCTGTTTCCGGCGTTGTTTCCAGATGGAACTGCAGGCCGATCACGTTTTTGCCGATTTGAAACGCCTGGTGGTCGCAGCCGGCGCTTCTTGCGATATGGACCGCGCCGGGCGGGAGATCAAAGGTTTCACCGTGCCAGTGAAAGACCGTCGCCTGGGGCGGAAAACGGAACGCATCCGAATCCGTGGGCACCGCTTGCACGGGAAACCAGCCTATTTCTTTGCAGGCATTGGCGAACACCCGTGCACCCAGGGCACTTGCGATCATCTGCGCCCCCAGGCAAACGCCTAAAACCGCCGTCCCATGACCCACCGCTTCCCTGATGAACGCCTTCTCTTGCCTCAGCCATGGGTGTTCGTGCTCATCCTTCACACTCATGGGGCCGCCCATCGATATGACGAGGTCAACCGAACGGACGTCAGGGAGCACCGGTGAGTGGTAAAACCGGGTGGTTTGAACGGCAGCGCCCCGCTCGGACAACCACGTCGCGATGCTCCCGGGCCCTTCAAAGGGGACATGCTGGAGTATCAGGGCTTTCATAGTTCACATTTTTTTGGCACAGACCGACTCGATCCAGAACTCCTGTCCCCCGATTTTAAGCCGGGTCGTATTGCCGGTGATGGTCACGGTTCCGATGCGGTTGTTCGGGTTTCCCGGCTCCGGGGTGCTGCTCACCGTCCAGGAGACACCGCCGCCGCTGCCGGAGGCGAGCTCGCCGCGAATGACCGTGCTGCCGTTGACCGCGATGTTCTCGAAACCGCCGGTGTCCCTGAAGACGACGGTGACGTGGTTCGGGGTGAACCAGAGCGGGTTGAAATCGAACTCGAGGTTGATGTTGTTGGTGTTGATCGACTGCTGCCCGGAGACGGTGAAGGACGGTCTGACCCGGGTGCTGCCGAAGTGAGTGGTGGTGGGGCTCCAGAAAAACTCCTGGACGGCGACTGGGATGCCGGACTCGGTGTGGACCACGGTGCCGGCGGAATGGCCGGCCGGGGTGCCCCATTGGGCCGCCGCCGGCACGGAGTTGAATGTGACGCACTTGGTGGTGCATCCGCCGATCATCAGAAACAGAGGCAGAACGACGGCCGCCAAAAAGCGTTTTGGTTGCACCTGCATCATAACGCACCTCCTGGGTTGACGGTTCCCTGATTTCTGCACTCCATCATTGCACTGGTATCATTAGAACCGAAATGCCTTCTTGTAAAGTGCGGGGGGGATAGGGCTGGAAATCGGCCATGAGGGACAAGGGGAGAGTTTGCGGACCATACCAATTCAATATCGAGACGAGCACTCAACCGCCAGGTCGGTTCAGATCGTGAACGAATCAACCTCCGAAGGATCATTTGAAGGACGGGCATGCACCTTGGAGGGAGGGGTAAGGCGCATGCCCGTCGGGGGGAGGGGGGGCTGAAAAGCCCCACCCTCGGGTGACAACCCGATCAGATGTCGTAATACAGGAAGAACTCGTGCGGGTGCGGGCGCAGGCGCACGGGGTCGATCTCGTTGGCGGTTTTGTAATCGATCCACATGTCGAGTACGTCCTGGGTGAAGACGTCGCCCTTCAACAGGAAGGTGTGGTCTTCCTTCAAGCAGCTCAACGCTTCATCCAGCGAGCCGGGGGCCGAGGGCACCTTGGCCAACTCTTCGGGCGGCAGGTCGTAGATGTTCTTGTCGAGCGGGTCGCCCGGGTCGAGCTTGTTCTGGATCCCGTCGATGACGGCCATCAGGATCGCGGAGAAGGCGAGGTAGCCGTTGCAGGCGGGGTCAGGGGTCCGGAACTCGATGCGCTTGGCCTTGGGCGAGGTGGAGTACATCGGGATGCGGATGGCGGCGCTGCGGTTGCGGCTCGAGTAGGCCAGGTTCACCGGCGCCTCGTAGCCGGGGACCAGCCGCTTGTAGGAGTTGGTGGTCGGATTGGTGATGGCGCACAGGGCCCGGCAGTGCTTCAGAATGCCGCCGATGGCGTGCAGCGCCATCGGGGAGACCCCGGCGTACTTGTCGCCCGCGAACAGCGGCTTGCCGCCCTTCCAGATGCTGACGTGGGTGTGCATGCCGGAGCCGTTGTCGCCGAACAGGGGCTTGGGCATGAAGGTCACCGTGTGGTTGTGGCGGTAGGCAACGTTTTTCAGCACGTATTTGAACCACATCAGCTGGTCCGCCATCTGCACGAGCGGCTTGAAGCGCATGTCGATTTCGGCCTGCCCGGCCGTGGCCACCTCGTGGTGCTGAGCCTCGATCTCGATACCGAGCTTTTCCAGAACCAGCACCATCTCGCTGCGCAGGTCCTGGAACTTATCCATGGGCGGCACCGGGAAGTAGCCCTCCTTGGGTCGCGGCTTGTATCCCAGGTTGGGGCCCTCGTCCCGTCCCGTGTTCCAGGTGCCTTCCACCGAGTCGATTTCGTAGAAAGCACCGTAGCTGTTGGAGTCATAGCGGATGTCGTCGAAGATGAAGAACTCGGCCTCCGGACCGATGTAGGCGATGTCGCCGATCCCGGTGCTTTTCAGGTAGGCCTCGGCCTTTTTGGCGATGTTGCGAGGGTCGCGGGAGTAGGGCTCGCGGGTGAGCGGGTCGGCGATGTCGCAGATCAGGGTGATGGTGGGCGCGGCGTAAAACGGGTCCATCCTGGCCGTAACCGGGTCGGGGATCACGAGCATGTCGCTTGCGTTGATCGGCTGCCACCCGCGGATGCTGGAGCCGTCGAAACCGAAGCCGTCCTCGAAGCTGCCTTCGTCCAGCTCGCCGATCGGCACCGTGAAATGCTGCCACAGGCCCGGGAAATCCATGAACCGCAGGTCCACCATTTTAGCGCCGTTTTCCTTGGCAAACGCCAAGACCTCTTTGGGTTTCATGTCGTGCTCCTCCTTTTGAGTGAGTAGGGTGTTTAAGAGTGGTCGTTGATGGTCCGGTGTCAGACGGCGTCCGCGCCGGTCTCGCCCGTGCGCACGCGCACGGCCTGCTCGACCTCCAGAACGAAGATCTTGCCGTCGCCGATCTTGCCGGTGTAGGCGGACTCCCGGATTTTGGTCACCACCTGGTCGACCCGGTCGGCGGCGACGACGATCTCGAGTTTGATCTTCGGAATAAAGTCCACCACGTACTCGGCGCCGCGGTAAACCTCCTTGTGCCCTTTCTGGCGCCCGTAGCCTTTGACTTCGGACACGGTCATGCCCTGAATGCCGACCTCGTTGAGCGCTTCCTTGACGTCATCCAGCTTGAACGGTTTGATGATGGCTTCGATTTTTTTCATCATGGCGATTTGCCTCCTTGTGGTTCCCGCCCGATTTACTGAATTTCAAAGGCCCGCTCGCCGTGAACGGCGCTGTCCAGGCCGACCATTTCATTCTCCTCATCGACCCGCAACCCGCGGGTCAGGGCCTTGGTGATCATCACCACCACCAGGGTGCCGACGGCGGTGAAGGCGGCCGTGGCCACGATGGAGACCACTTGGATCCACAGCTGGCCCGGATTGCCGAAGAACAACCCCGTACCGGCGCTGTTAATGGCCGGGTCGGCAAAAAGCCCCGTGGCCAGCGCGCCCAGGGTCCCGCACATCCCGTGGACCCCGAAGGCGTCCAGGGAGTCGTCGTAGCCCAGCGCGTGCTTGAGCTTGGAAACGGAGAAGAAGCCCAGCACCCCGGCCGCGAGACCGATGAGAATGGAGGACCCCACGCCCACGAAGCCGGCGGCCGGCGTGATCGCCACCAGGCCGGCGACGACCCCCGAGGCGATGCCCAGGACCGTCGGCTTCTTGTTGACGAGCCACTCGGCGAACATCCACGCCAGCGCGGCGGCGGCG
>JBGSTS010000263.1:0-4606 GCA_041736435.1 Desulfobacterales bacterium
CCGGAGGTACCAGCAGGCCCGCGTCGCCGACCACCTCGGGCAGCGCCCCTCCGGTCGTGCTGATCACCGGCACGGCGCAGGCCATCGCCTCCCCGACAGGAAGCCCGAAGCCCTCGTAGATCGATGGGACGACCGCCACGGCCGCGCGTGCGTATTGGGTGACAAATTCCTCATCGCGGATCCGGCCGGTGAATTCGACCCAGCGCCCGATGCCCAGCGAGCGCACCAAACGCTCCACTGCGCCGCCGGGCCGGGGGGTGCCGATCACCGCCAGCCGGATGTGGTTGCGGCGTCGTAAAATTTCAGGCACGGCGTTTAACAGGTGGGTGAGGCCTTTCAGGGGCATGTCGGCGCTGTTGGTGACGATGATTCGGCCGGGCTCCCTGGGGATGCCCGGCAGCGGGCGAAACAGGCCCGTGTCGATGCCGTTGGGGATGACGCGGAAGCGCTCGTCCGGGATTCCGAAATCGAGGCCGATGTCACGCCGCGCGCTTGCGGATACGGTGATGACCGGGTCCAGGCGGCGTGCCACTCGCTTCTGCATGCTCAGAAAGGAGTACCAGCGCCACTGCTTGAGTTTGCCCCACACGGTGAGCTGCTCGCGCACGGCCATGCGCCGGTCGATGGTGGCAGGGTGATGGATCGTGGCAACGACGGGCAGTCGCCGGTTGAGGCTGCCGATGGCGTAGGAAAGGCTTTGATTGTCATGCAGGACATCGAAGGCCGGCGGCTGCCTCCGGAAGAACCGCAGGGCCCTTAGCCCAAAGGTGAAGGGCTCGGGAAACCCCATGGTGGAGACGCCCAGCCATTCGATGATGTTGATCGGGTCGGCGAGTTCCCGCAGCCTCGGGGTGCGAAATGGGTCGGCGGGGTTGTAGAGGTCCAGCCCGGGGAGCAAAACCTGCCGGATGCCCTCCGCCAGGTGCAGTTCCGGCGGGCCGCACAGCACGGTCACATGGTGGTCTAAATCGCGCAGCGCCCGGCTGAGGTTTTTGACGTACACCCCTTGTCCGCCGCAGTGCGGGTTGCTGCGATAGCTGAGCAAGCAGATGCGCAGGGCGCCAGGCTGTGTTTCGATGGTTGAGTTCAATCTGGGCGGCCTGTATTCATGGAGCGTTCGGTCCGGAAAAAGCATCATTAGCGGGCGGTGCCGGTTTTCGTCAAGGGATTTCTTCCCCGCGGGGGAGGTCCCTGCGCCGCAGACGGCCGGAATAGGCTCCAACGGTAAAGTTTTCCGATGCTTCGGCCGATAATGTCAGGGAACGGCCGCGAGCGCATTTCGGCGGCGGTCGTCATCCCAACCCGTGGGGGGCACCTTCAGTCATGAAGCGCATCTTCGGGCCGGACGGACCACCGACCGTCGGCCCTCAATCTCGATGAATCCGGATCCGCAGGCCACGCTGTTGGTCGTCGACGACGAGGAGAGCATTCTCCATGTCGTGGGCGAGTATTTCCGCCGGCGTGGCTACCGCATCCATACCGCGCGGGGGGGCTCCCAGGCGCTCGCTCTGCTCCGGGAAGAAACGGTCGACTGCTGTTTTACCGACATCAACATGCCGGGGATGAACGGACTGGAGCTGGCCGAACGCATCCACGACATCGACAGCACCCTGCCGGTGATCGTGATGACGGGCTACCCCTCCCTGGAAACCTCCATCCAGACGCTGAAACAGGGGGTGGTCGATTTTCTAATTAAACCCGTGAATCTCAAGCACATGGAACTCAGCTTCCAGCGGGTGCAGCGTCAGCGGAAGGTGTTCATGGAGAACATCCTTCTTAAGCAGGAGGTCAAGGGAAAGGAGCGGCTCGAGACCCTGAACCGGGAGCTGCTTGCCAAGATCGAGGAACTCGGCACCCTGAACCGAATCATGGGGAGCTTTGCCACGACCAACTCCACCGCGCATGTGTTTCAGAGGGCGGTGGACACCGCCATCGATGTGGTGCAGGCGGACGAGTCGCACTTTTTTATCATCGACACCTCCGGCGGCCGGCCCTGCCGGGTGGCAACGGCGGGGCAAAAAGGGCCACAGGACCGGCGACGCGGCGATGCCGACCCGACTCCGGTGTCCGATGGCCTGCCGGTCGAGCTCATCATGAACGTTCAGGCGGATGGGCTGCCGCTGTTGGTCAACGGCGGGGAAGGCTCGAGCGAGCTGCCCGCCGGGATGAATTCCTGGATGGCGGTTCCCGTGAAGATCCGCGAGAAGGTGTTCGGGGTGTTGACGGCGGCGGCGATGAACGGCCGTGCACCCTTCACGGCGAAGGAGCTTTACTATCTCGCCTTCACCACCCAGAGTGCTGCCGGCGCCGTCGAGACGCTGGCGGTCTACGAGAACATCTACGAAAACCTCTTCGCCACCTTGTACGGGTTTGTCAATGCGTTAGAGGCCCGGGACCTTTACACGCGCCAGCACTCCAGCCGGGTCACCGAGATCGCCCTGGTTTTAGCGCGGGGGCTGGGATGCTCCGCCGAGGAGCAGGACATTCTGAACTTTGCCGGTCCGCTGCACGATATCGGCAAGATCGGCATCCGCGACGACATCCTGCTCAAGCCGGGCAGGCTAACGGTCGAGGAGTACGCCAAGATCAAGGAACACCCGGTCATCGGCGCGAACATGCTCAATCAGCTTGGCCTCTGGGACTACGAGCGGCGGATCATCCGCGCGCATCACGAGCGCTTCGACGGAACCGGATATCCCGACGGGCTCAGCCGGGAGGACATTCCGTTCCTGGCCCGCATCCTCTCGGTGGCCGATGCCTACGATGCGATGGCCTCCGACCGCGCCTACCGCAGGAAAATGGAGGACCGGGTGATCCTGAACATCCTATCGGAGGGCTCAGGCTCCCAGTTCGACCCCCGAGTGGTGGCGGCCTTTCAGACCCTGTATGAGGCCGGGAAAATCCTCCCTGCGGCGCCTGAGGCCTGAGTCTCACCGATGTCTCCGCCATAGACGTGGACCGCCCGGTCGGCTTACGCCGGCAGGACTCTCGGGGGTTCGGTGCGCCGTGATTCGGGGTGCCGTTCCTGCATCCGACGACGCCTCTTGCCTCAGCCGGATGGCGATGATATTGCTTCGCTATCCGCGGTGACCCCATCCGTATGCAACTGGCTGCCGCCCGTCATGGCAGCGCCCGATGGGGGGTGGCTGCGACCTGATCACGTGGCGGGCTATCCCCTCTACAGAAAAAAAGCGGACCGGTCCCATTACCGATCCGCTTGATCAAAGCTGATTTTGGTCGGGGCGAATGGATTTGAACCATCGACCCCTTGAACCCCATTCGATTCAGAGCCTCTCGTTATCTTTCTGAAATTATACAACTTATTGAAATAGTTAAGACTGACTGTATAACCAATAGAAGCAAAAACACCCTAAAAAATCATTTTATGTCACAATAATGTCACAAAAAGTTTGAAAATGTTAACATTAACCGGGGATAGCTCGACGGAGCGAAAAGCCGGACATCCTGGCCGACCTTCCCCGGATCACCTTCCAGGGCCGCCACCAGGAGGCGGGCCATGCCAAAAAGAGGGCTTTTAAAAGAGCATTTCAGCCGAAAGGCAAAAGAGTTGCGTCAAGCCGCTAAGTACCGTTGGGAATTTAAGCGGCGAAATCCTGGCTATCGTTCTTGGTGGCAGCAGGGTTTTCGGGCGACAACGAAGCCTGAGGGCTGGGATGAGCGGTTCAATCCCGATCTTTCGTTTGACCAGCTAATTGAGTCTTCCGTCCCCCGTGCAATAGAGGAATTCATAGCGAAGATTGATAGCCCGTCGCTGAGGGGATCTTTCGTCAATGCTCCCGCTATGCAAACCGCCCTCGAGTATCGGCTGATGGAGGATTAGGCGACGATGGGCGTTAAGACACACATGGGTTGCGGGCGCCTAACCATTGAAATACGATTTCACCAAAATCAAAAGCGTTCCCGCCTTGAGAGAATACGTAGCATTAGACATTGAGACCCACTATAACATGTTCCGCACACCCGGCGTTTTGCCCGAAAGCGCAAGAGCGAAGCTCGGGAGATCGAAGAAGTTGGATCGGGATTTTGAAACGATTCTCCAGGCCGGCGACATGGATGCCGAAGGAAAAACGGACCTCGAAATCGCGAGAAAGTTGTTCCCGGGGGATAAGAACCCCGAAGGCTCAAGAACAAAGGCTTTCCAGTGGGTGCAGCGATACAAAGAGATAGTCAATGGCGGATATGAAGACATAACCCTCCCTTGATCCCTTCCCTCCTGTAAAGGGTTTTCCCGCGAAAAAGTCTTTACAGCTTTTTTCCCTTACCCTGCGTATTTTTACCCCATGACGGTGGTCATGGGGTTTTTCATTTCAAGCAATCGGGAAGGAGAACGCAGCAATGGCACTCAGAATCAACCGGAACCGGCTTCGTGAAATTCGCAGAGATAAGAGTCTATCAGCGGTTGATATGAACGTCCTGACCGGAATTTCATTTCAGCGGCTTTATTAGGTTCATCCGATTAAAGCGTACTTTGTGAGATGAAGACCAAGTATTTTCAGCATGAAGAATTCTGTATCGCGGTAGCCATAAGCTTGCCGTTTC
This sequence comes from Desulfobacterales bacterium, assembly GCA_041736435.1. GTDB lineage: Bacteria > Desulfobacterota > Desulfobacteria > Desulfobacterales > SpSt-501 > SpSt-501. The sequence goes on from JBGSTS010000263.1 coordinate 4,561, forward strand.
ATGGTTTTGATTTTGTTGTTGGTGCCTTCCAGCGGACCCGTTGAGA
>JBGSTS010000266.1:0-2621 GCA_041736435.1 Desulfobacterales bacterium
GCGATCCGCGGCGAGCCGATGCCGAGCTGCCGCAGCGCCTCGTGGGCCAGGCGGATCACGGTCAGCACGCGCTCTTTCTTTACGCGTTCGCAGGCCGTCTTCAGCGACACGTGGGTCGACACGTGCGCCACGCGAAAGCTCCCCTCGGCCAGCATCATCGAGTAGTCCCGCGTGCGGGTCAGCTCGGCGTAGATCTCGGTGTGCCCCGCGTAGTGGAACCCGCCGGCGTTGATGGCGGCCTTGTTGATGGGGCCGGTCACGGTGGCGTCGATCTCGCCGGCCATGGCCAACTCGATCAGCTTGGCCACGTATTCGAAGGAGGCCCGGCCCTGCTCCGCGGTGACCTGCTTGTGACGCAGCTGACCAAGCGGCAGGTTGGCCAGGTCGAAGACGTCGACCGTGCCGAGCGTAAATGCCGCCGCGGCCACTTTCGTTCGTGCAGCGGTTTTCAGATTCAGGCCGCAGAAGCGCACGGCGTCGGCCATGACGCCGGCATCCCCCACCACGATCGGCCGGCAGATGCCGTAGATTTCCTCCAGCGCCAGCGCCTTGGCGCAGACCTCGGGCCCGATCCCCGCCGGGTCCCCCATGGATATGCCGATGATCGGCAGCGTCGTCCGTCCCAAACAAACCCCCTTTCTGCATGGATATGCGGCGAATGCCCTGGTTCCCTCTGTGAAGGGGTTGGCGGCATTCTGGTGATAAAGCCAACACTCGCTCCCCGCGTCGACTACGTAATAAGCCCAAGTTCAAGGCGTGCGAGTTTCGCGGAGCGAGGCGTATCCCGCCATGGCGGGACCGCAGCGACTGCGAAATGAAGCATAACGCAGAAATTGGGTTGATTACGAAGTCGACAACCGGATCGGCAGCAGGTCCGGCGCATGGGTCAGCACCGCCACCCGGGCATCCGGCCCCTGCCGCCGCAGAGCCTCGTCCAGCGCCCACTGCAGGCTGGGCGCATGGGTGTGGCCGAGCTTTGCCTTGTGCTCGGGCGGGATCCCCGGCGAGAAGGTGATCACCGACGCCTTCTCGCGCACCAGGGCCCAGGCCACAGCCAGTGCCGCGGCCACCCCGTTCTTTAGCCGGCCCTCCCGGTAGGCGGCCTTGATCTCATGCGAAGGCCAGCCCGCGTAATCGAGCAGGTCCGTGTGCACCGGGCTCACCCCTTCGGGCGCCGGGGTGCAGACGATGATCGTACCGCCGGGCTTGACCATGCGCTGAGCCGGGTACTGCGACTTGTGGGACTGCCAGAAGTCGAGGTCGCAGGGAAAGGAGTTCGCGACCACGATATCGGGCGTTTCGCAATAAGCCACACCGTAGATCCGCCTGGCTGCCTGGACCCCGGCCTTGAAGGCGGCGCGCATCTCGCCGAAAAACATGTCGGTGACCCGCCCCTCGCTGTCCATGACGACGTTGAAAATGGTGCGCATGCCCACGCGAACGGCCATGTCGTCCATGTCGCGGCGCACGGGGTTCTCCTCTATCCCGAGAAACGAGTCCCCGCCGCCCTTGCAGGAGAGCATGTGGGTTTCAGCCGTGGTCCTGGGGCCGCAGACCCCGGGCTGGATGATCTTGGAGCTGCCCGAATAGCCCGGAATGTGGTGCGGCACGATGGCCCCCAGGCCGATGACGACATCCGCCGCCACGACCGCGCGATTGACCTGCAGCGGGGTGCCGGCGGCCGAACGGCCCAAGTCGGCCAAGTTTTCAGCCTGGCGCCACTCGTGGTTGAACACCCGGATCCGCCGCCGGACCGCAAGCCCCACCTTAGCATCGATCTCCGCCTCGCTCATGTAGCGATGCGTGCCGAGTGCCATGATGCAGGCGATGTGACGGTCGGGCACCCCGGCGGCGTTCAGCCGGTCCAGGAGCGGTGGTATCATACGGTCGGCTGGGGTGAGCCGGGTGTTGTCGTCGCTCACCAGCAGCACGCGGTCGGTTGAACGCACCCACTGTTCGACCGGCTCCTGCCCGATGGGGTCGGCCAGGGCCGCGGCGATGGCCGCATCCAAGTCCGCCAGCGGGGTCGAGGGGTTGGGGCCGATGACCTGCGCCAGGTTTGCCTCCGGGACATCGAAGCCGAGCGGTTTTCCGTCGAACGGGATGGTTACGGTTGTCATGCAGGAACCTGTTCAGACATGATGGGTCTAAGGTAGAAGGGTTCGATGTTCAGGGTAGCAGGTTTAGTTTTGCCGAGTACGGAAAAAATGAGTTACTCGATTCAACATGGCGAGTCAACAAGCGTTTCATTTCGTTGACCATCCCGGCCAACGTGGGCTATCATGGAGCATTTCCAGGCAGCCGGCGAGGTAGTGAACCAATGTCCCTTGGAGAACTGAGAGCGGATCACCTGGCCGGAAGGCACGGGGGGATCTATGCCGTGTGTTCGGCCCACCCCGATGTACTGGCGGCCGCAATCGCTCTGTCCGCCGAAGACGGCCGGCCGCTCCTGGTTGAGGCCACGGCCAACCAGGTCAACCAGTTCGGCGGCTACACCGGGATGACGCCTGCGCGGTTTGCCGCCTTTGTGGACGGCATCGCCGAGGGCCTGGGGTTTCCCCGCGAACGCCTGCTTTTGGGCGCCGACCACTTGGGGCCCTACGCCTGGCGGGCCGAACCGG
>JBGSTS010000277.1:0-4086 GCA_041736435.1 Desulfobacterales bacterium
CGCGTGGACGACCGGCCGGCCGACAAGCCCGGCCGGCTCGTGGACGAAAACCAGCGCATCGAGGTGGCCGGGGGCGATCTGCCCTATGTCAGCCGCGGCGGATTGAAGCTGCAGGCCGCGCTCGATGCCCATGGGCTCGACGTCACGGGGTGGATCTGCCTGGACGTGGGCGCCTCGACGGGCGGTTTCACGGACTGTCTGCTGCAGCGCGGGGCCGGCCGGGTGTATGCCGTGGACGTCGGCTACGGCCAGATCGCCTGGAGCCTCCGGCAGGATCCGCGCGTGGTCGTCATCGAGCGTACGAACATCCGCACCATCGATCCTGAAAAGGTGCCGGAGCCGGTCGATCTAATCACCATCGACGTCTCCTTTATTTCTTTAAAGCTCGTGGTTCCCACCGTCCTGCGGTTCCTGAAGCCGGCCGCCCGGCTTCTGCCCCTGGTCAAGCCGCAGTTCGAAGTCGGCAAGGGCGAGGTCGGCAAAGGGGGCGTCGTGCGCGACCCGGCCCAGCACGAGCAGGTCCTCGCGGACCTGGCGCTGTTTTTCAACGGTCTCGGCCTCACCTGCGGCTCCGTCATCCCCTCCCCCGTCATAGGCCCCAAAGGCAACCGCGAGTTTTTCACACTGTTAAAAATTTAAAAGCGGGCGAGGCCCGCTTTTAAATTTTTCAGGCTTGATTTTTAAACCCCGAATGGATAGAAATCATCGTTTCGCGCCCGCTTTCGGGCGAAATTCCATTCAGGAGAGGATGTTCCATGAGCGAGAAGGTCGAAAGCATCCGCAACATTGCCTTGGTGGCCCACGGCGGCGCCGGAAAAACCTCCCTGGCCGAAGCCATGCTGTTCGATGCCGGCGTGATCAACCGCATCGGACGCGTCGAGGACGGCAACACGGCTCTGGATTTCGAGCCCGAGGAGGTCAAACGCACCTCCAGCATCAGCACCGGCTTCCATCAGCTGAGCTGGAAAAAACACGGCGTCAGCCTGATCGACACCCCCGGCGACCAGAATTTTTTCTCCGACACCAAGACCTGCCTGCAGGCCGCCGACGGCGCGGTGGTGGTCATCGACGGCGTGGACGGCATCAAGGTGCAGACCGAGCAGGGCTGGGAATTCCTCGATGAGTTTCAGCTGCCCCGCGCCATTTTCATCAACAAGCTGGACCGCGAGCGCGCCGACTTCGCGCGCACCTTGGCCGAGATCAAGGAGATGTTCGCGCCAAAGCCCATCATCCTGCAGCTGCCCGTCGGGGCCGAGTCCGGTTTCAAGGGCGTGGTGGACCTCATCGCCCAGAAAGCCTATGTGTACGGGCCGGACGGCAAGGCCAAGGTGGTCGACATTCCCGCCGAGATGAAGGACGAGGCAGCCGCGGAGCGCGAGACCCTGATCGAAAACATCGCCGAGGCGGACGATGCCCTGGTCGAGCGCTATTTGGAAGGCGAGACGCTCTCCGAGGAAGACCTCCGCCGCGCCCTGCGCAAGGGCACCATAGACCGCACCTTCGTGCCGGTCCTCTGCGGGTCCGCATCCGCCAACATCGGCATCGACCAGTTGATGGACTTCGTGGTGGGCTCCCTGCCCTCACCCGCGGACCGCGGGATCAGGGCCGGCAAGGACCCCGCAACGGGCGCCCAGATCGAGCGCAACCCCGACCCCGCTGACCCTTTTTCGGCCCTGGTGGTCAAGACGATCACCGACCCCTATGCCGGCCGTCTGACGATCTTCCGCGTATTTTCAGGCACCCTCGGCGGGGACGGCAGCTTCTACAACTCCAAGAAGGAGACCCGCGAGCGCTACAGCCAACTGCTGGTGATCCTCGGCAAGGAGCAGAAACCGGTCGGCGGTGCCGGCCCGGGGTCCATCGTCGCGGTGGCCAAGCTCAAGGAAACCGGCACCGGGGACACGCTCTGCGACGAGGCGGCCAAGGTTCTCTTCACGCCCGTCGAGCCCATTCCCACCCTCATCTCCTACGCGCTGAGCGCCAAAAACAAGGGCGACGAGGACAAGATCTTCACCTCTCTGACGCGGCTGCTGGAAGAGGACGGCTCCCTGCGGATCGAACGCCTGGCGGAAACCAAGGAGATCATCCTGCACGGCCAGGGGCAGATCCATATCGAAACCACGGTCGAGCGGCTCAAGCGCAAATTCAACGTGGAGGTTCAGCTCAACATCCCCAAGGTCCCCTACCGCGAGACGCTGAAGAAAAAAGTGCGCGTCCAGGGCCGCCACAAGAAACAGACCGGCGGCCACGGCCAGTTCGGGGACTGCTGGGTCCAGTTCGAGCCGCAGCCGCGCGGCAAGGGGTTCGAGTACGTGGATGCCATCGTGGGCGGGTCCATCCCGCGGCAGTACATCCCGGCGGTGGAAAAAGGCATCGTCGAATCCGCTCAGCGCGGCGTGCTGGCCGGTTTCCCCTGCGTGGACTTCAAGGCCACCGTGGACGACGGCTCCTACCACGCGGTGGACTCCTCCGAAATGGCCTTCAAGATCGCCGGCTCCCTCGCCTTCCGCAAGGCCGCCGAGCAGGCCGACCCCGTCCTGCTGGAGCCGGTCATGAAGGTGACCGTCGTCGCACCGGACGAATTCATGGGCGACATCATGGGCGACCTGAACAGCCGGCGCGGCCGGGTGCTGGGCATGGAGAACGCGGGCAAGAACCAGATCATCAACGCCTACGTGCCGATGTCCGAGTTCCAGACCTATGCCCCGGACCTGCGCTCGATGACCGGCGGCCGCGGCATCTACCGGATGGAGTTTTCCCACTACGACGAGGTGCCGGCCCACATCGCCCAGAAAATCATCGAGGCGGCGGCCAAGGCGAAGGAGTAGACTCGGAGGGAATGGTGAACGCCGGCCGGCACTCCCGGGACGGCGAATAGCCGGCCCAGTGCGCCTCCCAGCGCGTGGTAAACATGATGCGGTTTTTAGGCATAATGCGCTTGGCCTCCGGGCAGTCGTGGCGGTGGAAGCGCCGGGAGTTGCGGTTGCCGATGTAGCGGCCGGGTGTCTCGCGCCACTCCCGCCAGATCCCGCGCCGGGACTCCATTGCCTGTCGCTGAGCCCGCAGCAGGCGGTCCTCGTATTTCACGTTGGGCGTCTTGGTGAGGCAGAAGGCCAGCCCCTCGACCAGCAGGGCCTCGTTCAGCATGGCGCCGTCGGGCAGAAACACATAGGCCAGGGTCCGCCCGTAGACGTCGAAGCGCTCCGCATCGTATTCCAGGCGCACCCGCCGGGAGCCGACCCGCTCCCGGTTGCGCGCGCGGGCCTCGAAGCCGAAGGGTTGCGCCGTGCCGGCCTCGTGATCGATTTCGGGTGCGTCGATGCCGAGGTAGCGCACAAGACGCCTGTCGCTTAATTCGATCGTGTCCCCGTCCGCCACCCGCCGGACCGCCGCCCACTCCCCCGCGTTGCCCGACCCCGCGCAGAGCGCCAGCAACAGAACACATCCGAGTGTCGTCCGCTTCCACGCCATGATCATCGCCCGCTGCACTCGTGCCTTAAAGAGCCCCATGTTTTCCACAGCGGTTTTGCCTCAAGCGAAGCGCTCCGCGAGGCCCGCTTTGCGGGCCGCTCCTCCCACCTGATGCCTCTTTGGGCGCTGTTCAAACCTACCCCCTGCCCTACCCGCCATCCACCCCGCAATGCCGCACAGCGGCCTCATCCAGCATCCGCGCCAAACCGCCGCGCTCGGCCGGGGTGAACCCCAGCGCGTGTCGCCAGACCTCGTCGTCCTCCATGCACAAATAGACGCAGGTCTGCGGGGAGCGGCTTTTGACGGCCTGAGCCAGGCTGCGGAGAACCTGCATGCGCAGCGGCTTGAAATAGCGCGCCTTGCCGTCCAGGCCGGCGATGAACTCCCCGTAGACGATCCTGGATTCCGGAAAGCGTCGCTGAACGATGGGTTTGAGGTCCGGCATGAACCGGAACGCGCCCAAGCTGATCCAGACGACCTGCCCCGCCGGTACGGCTTCGAAAAGGCGTTCCACCACCTGACGGTACTCCTCCTCGCAGCCGTCATAGATGATGACCGGATCGAAGTGAAAGGCGAGCGGGTACCCGGCGCGCGCGGCCTGGCCCGCAGCGCGCA
>JBGSTS010000041.1:0-1801 GCA_041736435.1 Desulfobacterales bacterium
GCCGCCGACGGGGCTGCCGCCGCAGCGGGGCGGGCGGCCGTGGCCCGGCCGAACATCTCCCGGTTGATGTCGGCCGCCATGGCGTTGATTTTGGTGATGATCCCTCCGGCGTCCTCGCTCTGCTCGAAGAAGCTCAGGGTCGGCCGGCCGCCGGATGCGTCCACCATCTTGGCGTCCATGCTGATGCTGTTGCCAAGGGCCGTGAGGCTGCCGAAGAGCACGAAATTCGCGCCCAGCCGACGTGCGAGCTCACGGGCGGAGTCGTCGGTCAGGACGGCAGAACCCGGCGGGAGCGCTTTTTCCACCACCTGGCGGTTCAGGACCTCGACCTCCCCCGCCTTGTGCAGGCGCGAGCTGAGCATGTCCGCCACCCCGTCCCGCAGGTAGTTCATGTCCTTGTCGGCGTTGATCTTGAACGGCAGGATCGCCACTGTTTTCGCTTGCGCGAAAACAGATATGGGTAGAAAAATGAACACAAAAGACATCAGGATGACTATTGCCCGTTTCATTCCAATCTCCTAATAGAAGCTATTATTGTTCAATTCTCAGCAATTTGCTGAGAATTGCGTTTACTGTTTTCGGGTTGGCTTGACCGCGGGTGGCCTTCATGGCCTCGCCGACAAAAAAGCCCATGAGCTTGGTTTTGCCGCCGCGAAAGGCCTCGACCTCGCGGTGGTTCTGCGCGAGAATGTCCCGCACCAAGGCCTCGAGGGTGCCGGTGTCGCTGATCTGGGCCAGCCCTTTTTCCGCCACGAGGGCCTCGGCGCTCTTGCCGGTGGCGGCCATCTCGTCGAAGACGGTCTTGGCGCTTTTAGCGCTGATGGCCCCGGAGTCCACGAGCTGGAGAAGCTCGGTCAGCCGGCCGGCCGAGATGGGCGTCGCCTCGATGGAAAGGCCCTGCGCGTTCAACAGGCCCAGGAGCGGTCCCATGACCCAGTTGCTGACCGGCTTGGGTTCGGGGAAGTGCCTTAGGCACTCCTCGAAGTAGTCGGCCAGCTCGCGGTCCGCGGTCAAAATCCCGGCATCGTAGTCCGGCAGCCCGTGCTGCCGTACAAAGCGCGCCCTGCGGGCTTCGGGCAGCTCGGGCAGCCCCCGGCGCACCGCCTCGATCCAGCCCTCGTCGATCACGAGCGGCAGCAGGTCCGGGTCCGGGAAGTAGCGGTAGTCGTGGGCTTCCTCCTTGCCGCGCATCGGGACCGTGCGGTCGAGGCTCTGGTCCCAGAGCCTCGTCTCCTGGACGATCCGGCCGCCCTCGCGCAGAATTTCCTGCTGGCGGCCGATCTCATACTCGATGGCCTTTTCCACGAAGCGGAACGAGTTCAGGTTTTTCAGCTCGGTGCGCGTTCCGAGCGCCTCCGCCCCCCGGGGGCGGACCGAGACGTTGGCATCGCAGCGGAAGCTGCCCTCCTCGAGGTTGCCGTCGCAGACATCCAGGTAACGCACGATGGCGCGCAGCTGCCTTAGATAGGTGCCGGCGTCCTCGGGCGAGCCGATGTCCGGCTCGCTCACGATCTCGATCAGGGGCACGCCGGCCCGGTTCAAGTCCACCCGGCTGACCGGACGGTGCGGGTCGTGGTTGAGCTTGCCGGCGTCCTCCTCCATGTGGATGCGCCGGATACGGATGCGCCGGGGCGTCCCGCCGGACTCGATGTCCACGTGGCCGTGTTCGGCGATGGGCAGCTCGTACTGCGAGATCTGGTAGCCCTTGGGCAGGTCGGGGTAGAAGTAGTTCTTGCGCGCGAAGCGGCTTTCGCACGCGATGCTGCAGCCGGTGGCGAGCGCCATGCGCAGGGCGCACGCC
>JBGSTS010000089.1:0-3907 GCA_041736435.1 Desulfobacterales bacterium
CGCCGCGAAGGCCCTCGGCTTCGGCTGGCATGAAAACCGCTCACCGACACCTCCAAGACCCGGCACAGCATCCCCAGCGGATACTCCAGTCGCATCTGCTCCATCACCGCGTGCCGTGCAGCGACTCCTTGGCAAAGTACGCGGCCGCTTTTTTTAATATGTCTCGCTCCATCCGAACCAGGGCCAGTTCTCGTTTCACCCGCGCCAGTTCGATCTCCACATCCGTCAGGGGCCGGTGGCTTGCACCGATGCGTTCCAGCTTTCCGGCTTTAAAGGCTCGTACCTAGTTCTCCAAGGTCGATTTGGGTAGAGAAAGCCACATCGACGCATCGCCGACCGACAGCCCACCCTCGGTCACAAGTCGTACCGCCTCCAGGCGCAGCTCCTTGGTGTATTTGCTGTATGGGACTTTTTCCATTCTGACACCTCCGTTTGTAGTTTATCATAAACTTTGGTGTCCAGTTTTTCCAACTTACTCCAAAATCAGGGAGACGCTTCTTCTTTGAGCAGGAGATGATTGATTACCTTTGGAAGCGGTCACAGACCGACCAGCCGGAATAGGGCGGAAGCCCCTGCCAGACCCATCAGAGATAGCCTCCAGACCAATCAATTTCGGGAGGTGGTAGGGTGGTATGCCTCTAACGATTGAGGCGTAAATCAAACTGGTCTTTGATACTCAAATCCCCGCGAGGGCAGCGAGAGAAACCACGGCTGGAACGGGTGGTTAAAATGTGGGTAAAGGCCGCAAGGAACGGCCTCCAGACACTCCTGCTACGGCAGGTGGGGTTCACCATTTCGCGGAAACGGTGGGTGTAGATAAGCTGTCAACATCAAATAATTTGAGGTGATACGATCTGATGAAATATGCTTAAATAGGCTACCGGGAGGTGCCGGGGAGGGGTTCCCGGCCCCCCGGCCTTACACTGGGGACCCGCTTCGACAAGAGCGCATTTTGAAAATTTGAAATATTCAAATCTTTTCATTTTGGGGCAGGATTGGGCCTTACCCTCTAAAATACTGGAAGTTTACTGAAAATCATGAAGGGGGTGCCGCATGGTCACCCCCATCAGTTCTTTAAGAACCCAATCTGTGGTTGGATAACAACCAGCCCGAAGTCGGTTGTAAGTGTGGGCAGGCATCGCAGGGAACGTTGCCAAGACACTCCTGGACCGCGCTCAGGTAGGAAGCCTAACCGGAAAATGGCATCTTTAAGATTTGGGTTTTGGAAACGATATCAACTTGCTCAGCAAGCGGACAGCGGATCCAGCTTCGCTGTCACTGTACGTAATAAAACGATGATTGACTGATTCGGGTGAGAAGTTCATCATCCTCCTGTTTTTTCTACAAAAAAACGAAAGGAGGCAGTGATGAACCTCGAACCTGTTTCTGTAGAACACCCCCGTTTGGTACCCTCCCGACCGAGTGCGCATGGTGAATTGAAACAAAAAGCGGCTTTCGGCGACGATTGCCGTGGCGATGCCGGGCGGAACGCAAACGAGGTCTTGCTCAAACAAATTCTGATCGAAATTGCGCTGGAGAAGCTTGCCGCCCAGGGTCTTTGCGGCGCTGAGCATGTCGGCCCGTACTTGATGGACCTCTACCGGCGCAACTGCCGGCCCAACACGATTCGTTCGCGGTTTGCGACCATCCTGGTGTTCCTGCAGTATCTGAAAGCCAAGGCTCGAAACCTTCTTGAACTTCTCTGCCGCGAGGATCTGTGTGTCTTCATCGAGCAGGAACAGGACCGCGGGCTAAAGCCTGCTTCCATCAGCTGTCGCATTGATGCGTTGTATGCCTTCATCCGGTTTTTGGTGGACCGGGAAGTTCTCAGTCCGGATCTTCTCAAACGCAAACTGCGTGTCAAGGTGCCGGCCAGCCTGCCGCGGGCGATCGACCCGCAGGATGTGCGCCGGCTACTCGCGGTGCTCGAGCGGCCCCGGGACCGGGCGATGGTGCTGGTTCTGTTGCGGACCGGCATGCGCATCGGGGAGCTGTTGAACACGGCGGTCTCCGATGTGAACCTGCCCGAGAAGCGCATCGAGATCTTTGAGACCCAAAAGAATCGCGTTGGCCGCGTCGTCTATCTGGCCGACGACGCCTGCCAGGGCCTCGAAGACTGGCTCAAGCTCAGGCGCCGCAAAACGCCGTTGATCTTCTGCGGCCAGGGGGGCCGTCCGCTGAGCTATGAAGTGGTCCGCTCCCGGTTCGGCTCACTTCTGGAGAAAGCCGAACTTGGGGGCAAGGGCTATACCCTGCACTGTTTGCGGCACACCTTCGCCAGTGAATTGCTCAACGCCGGGATGCGGCTGGAGTGCCTGCAGCAGCTGCTGGGCCACAGTTCAATTGAGATGACCCGCCGCTACGCCCGGCTGACCGATGTCACGCGCAAAGAGGAGTACTTCCGCGCGATGGACAAAATCGAAAAGGACGGGGTCCATGGCGATTACCGATGCGATCATCAACTACCGTAGGTTCCTCAAGCGGCGCAACTGCTCCCGGTGCACGCTGCGAAACTACATGAGCACGCTCAAGCACTTTGTGATCTGGGTCGCCGAGCCAATCGAGCAGGTCTCCTCGCGCAGCGTGCTCGCCTTCATCGACCATCTGCTTGCCAAGCGCTTGAGTCCGAAAACCATCAACTGCTATTTGGACAGCATCCGCGGGTTCTATGACTACCTGATCAACGAAGAGGCCGTGGCGATGGTCAACCCGGTCAAGCGTGGTTATGTCCTGCGGCTCGCCCGGCCGCTGCCGCGGTATCTGCGCGATGAGCAAGTCGCGCGGCTGTTTGCTGTCATCGATCCCCCGCGGGACCGGGTGATGTTCATGCTGATGCTGCGCTGCGGGCTGCGGGTGGAGGAGGTCGCCCAGCTATCGCTGAGTGCGTTGGACCTGCCCCGCTCACAGCTGTTTGTCTTCCACGGCAAGGGAGCCAAGGACCGCGTGGTTTATCTCAGCCACGATGCGCAGCAGGCCCTGGTGGACTATCTGAAGATCAGAGCTTTCTCAAAAGCCAAACGGCTGTTCCTGGTAGACAAGGGCCGTTGCAAGGGAAATCCCGTATCGGTGCGTGCCATCCAGAAACGCATGGAGCATTACGCTCGCAAGGCCGGGCTGAAAGTAAGCTGCCACCAGCTACGTCACACGATGGCGACCCAGCTGCTCAATGCGGATGCGGATCTGGTGACGATCCAGGATCTGTTGGGCCACTCCCGGATCAAGACGACGCAGCGCTATTGTCAGGTGTCCAATCTCAAGGTGCAGCGGGACTACCACAAGGCCATTACCAGGGTGATGGAGCGTCATGTGCTATAAAATGGGAAAGGACCCGGCGGCCGCACTGGGGGGATTGTGGGAGATCCCCCCAGCGCATCCGCCTGGCAGGAAACGTTAAAGCCGACATCCGATCACATCGTTGAACGGGAAAAAAGACTTGACAAAGCAGAAAAAGTGGAAGAGGAAAAGACAAACTAACCAACCAATATAAATAGAAAAAACAGGATTTATTACGTACAGGCTGTCAGTATCCCCAGTTTTCGGGACTGCCGTTTTCCTGTGATAGATGGCGTATGGGAATCTGAAAGTTTTGTGGGCCTCCGAATTTTCACCTTTATGGCAATAATCTGCCGCAAACCAAGCAATGTTATGATGTCAAAAAAGGCTCACGGAGACTCATTTCTCATAAAATAGAAGGTGGAGTGATGGGAACAGCTTGAAAGGCTATGAAAATTTGAGAGGGATGAAACACCCTATTCAATCGGAATGCACCTTTCTTCCTTGACCCGACCTTCTAAATCATAAGTCACAAAACCCCGTGTTTTAGGTGCCAACGCCTCTTGAATATAAATGGTAGCTAAGGTGGCAGGAACAAAAGCAATCTCTGCTGTTCCCAAAAAGATGGCATCTG
>JBGSTS010000051.1:0-1921 GCA_041736435.1 Desulfobacterales bacterium
GCCTGCAGGCGGGCACAGACCGTCCGGACAATGGCACCGAGCTGGTCGATCCCCCGGCTGCCCACGCCGACGGCGACCCGGTCGCCGGCGCGGATGCCGCTTGCAGGTAAAACGACCTCCATCTCGCGGCGCACCGCCGCGGGAAGATCCCTGATGTGCTCCGTGCGGTAGTGCATCCGCACCCGGCAGAACTCCGGCAGCTTCAGATCCGACTCGATGAACGCGGGATAGCGCATGCTCCCTCGATTCCTCTTTTCCCGGCGGTGACAAAACCGCCGGATTGCGTTACGATAACGATATGACCGCGGGAAAAACCAACACCGGTGCCGAACTTTTAAAGGGCGTCCTGCTGGCGCACCTGATCATCGGCCTGCATCTGGTCGTCATCACCCTCCTCGGGCTTCTGGTCATATTTTTCGGCGGACTGGCGCGCTACTGGGCCTGGATCCTGGTGGGCGGCCTGGCGGCCGGCGGCCTTCTGGCCGCCCTGGTGGTCCGCCGGATCAGGGCGGGAAGCCGACAGATGGCCCGTGAACTCCGCGGCACGCCGGTCGTGGCCGGCGGGACCATGGAGATCAGCTTTCTGGGCGGACTGGCATCGGTCACCTTCAGCCGGCCGAATGCGGGCTCCACCCTGCCGCCTTCGGCCGGGCCTCCGCCGCTGCTCGAAAACACGGAAGCGCAGCGCATTCGGGAACTGGCTCAACTGGCCCAGATGGTCGAAAAAAACCTCATCACCGCCGACGAGTTCAAGCGCGCAAAGGCCGCCATCCTCAATCCCCCGTCCCATCCAGGATATGGATCCGGCTCATTAGAGAATTGAAATCCTCCTCGGAGACCGGCTCCCAGGGTGTTTGCGGCGTAAACTGGATGAAGGACTGGACTCCCGGCGAGAACACCTTGCCGCCTTGAAGGCCGGGGCGACACATCCGATACTTGAATTCACCGCCCAGATCGAGGAGAACATCCAGGTCTTCGGACTCATCGAGCAGCCGCACCATGAGGTCGTTGCGCACCCGCCCCCGGCCCTGCAGGCGCCGTCGCCCGCCCGGGCCTTCGGTTACGTCGATGACGGCGTCCTCCACTGCGACCGCCCGGTCCTCCCCGGCCAGCAAAAGCGCACGCTCAACCCGGTAGCGCCCCTCCCCGAACGGTATCCAGTCGACCATGGTTTCACCTGCCTTTTCGAGCCCCATCAAACACTGAAACCCACCCGGATTCAAGCCCAACCTGCAAACGCCGTTTTTGACAAAGCCGGTCCAATCGGGGTATGGGTCGGGCGATGATACCGGCTCATTCAGACGTTTGAAAGGAGGCGTTCCGATGCATGGCTGGTGCGGCTACATCTTGAGGGTGGACCTGACGCGCGGCACGATCGCAACGGAGAGATTGGACCCCCGGGTGGCCCGGAGCTACATCGGCGCCCGGGGCTTCGGCATCTACTACCTGAGAAAAGAGGTCGACCCGAAGTGCGACCCCCTCGGGCCCTGGAACAAGCTCATCATGGCCGCCGGCCCTCTAACCGGGACCGCCGCACCCACGGGCGCCCGCTACGTGGTGACCACCACGTCGCCGCTCACCGGCGCCATCACCTGTTCCAACTCCGGCGGCAACTTCCCGGCGGAGCTGAAAAAGAGCGGCTTTGACGCCATCATCTTCGAGGGCCGCGCCGAGCGGCCGGTTTACCTCTGGGTCAACGGCGGCACGGCTGAGCTGCGGCCGGCCGATCACCTCTGGGGCAAAACCACCCACCAGACCGACGAGGCGCTGCGGCATGAGACCGACGAAAAGGCCAAGACCGCCGTGATCGGTCCGGCCGGGGAACGACGGGTGCTCTTTGCCGCCATCATGAACGACCGCGACCGCGCCGCCGGGCGCGCGGGGGTGGGCGCCGTCATGGGCGCCAAGCACCTCAAGGCCG
>JBGSTS010000129.1:0-25018 GCA_041736435.1 Desulfobacterales bacterium
CGCCGCCCCCACCGCGCCTCCGCGGACCGCCCCGCCGGCAGTGGACCCTCCGGCCGCAGGCGGCGGTGCACCTGCAGGGGCCTGAAAGGGATCGAATCCCGTCTGCTGTCGGGCCCAGGCGTGGCACTCCATTCTTTCGCGCTGCATCTGCTCATTGCTCTGACCCCGGTTGGGGAAAACGAAGAAATCCTGCGCCGGGCTGATCTGCGCCCAAAATAGGACTGCACAAACAATGGATGAGTACATCAGCGGTCGCATCATTTTTCTCCTCTCTTCGTTGGCTGGCATTGAAAATATGGCATGTGTCAATGCAGCGGTTTTGGATTTCGATCCGAAAGTACTCCTACCTTCCGGGCAAACACGGAGTTCGGCACCCCGAGGGCCTGTTTGAGAACCACGTCGCGGTCCCAGATGTTTTTTATTTTGGTAATCCGGGATGCCTGGGCGACCCCGATGTGATTGACATGATACCCGGGTGTCACCAGCGGGAAGTACTGCAACGGCCAGTCTGTGCCGTACAACAGGCGCTCCGTCAACCCCGGCACTTTCAGCGCTTTTACGAGAAACCCCAGGCGGTTGATCTGGGTCAGGCTCGAGATGTCCGCGTAGAGGTTCGGGTGGGCCGCGAACATCGGCAGGATCCGTTCGAAATTTTTCTCGCCTTCCGATTTGCCCGTAACCCCGAGGTGGGCCGCAATCACGATCACCCCGTGCTTGAGCGGCAGTGCAAGCTTAAGAGGGTCGGCAAGCTCATCGCGTGCATGCGCAAAGGACTTCTCCATTCCGGTGTGGCTGAGCAAAGGAATGTTGAGCTGCGCCATTCGCTTGTAAAACGGGACCAGCGACTCATCGGAAGGATCGATGTCCATGATCGAGGGGAGCCACTTCACCAGCACCGCACCCTGGGCGGCCGCCTGCTCCAGCAACGCGATGCTGTCTTTTCGATAGGGATTGATGCTGGCCCCGAAGAGCAGGTTGGGATACTTGGCGGTCTCCCGGGCGATAAAATCGCTGGGTACGTAGATCTGGGAGCGCTTTTTGTCCAACACACCGGTCGTCTTGTCGATAATCCCGTCCATCGCCAGCACGACGGCCTGATCGACATAGCGGGATCCCGCGATTTTTTGGCTGAGCCGCTTGAGCATGAGCTGATCGCCCTCGGCTTCGAGCTCCTTTTCGGTGACCCCGGCCCATTTCAGGTAGAACCGGAAGCGAAAATTGTCCCGCATCGCCTCGTTCATGAACGCGCCCGAGCCGCCATATCCCAGGCCCGCCGCATGCGCGTGCCAGTCGATGATGTGCAGATGTTCGAGTTCCGTGTCGGCCGCAACTGCACCGGTCAACACTCCTGCTGAGAGCAACACCAGGAGGAAGGCGATTGCGGCCGATTTCAAAGCAATTCTCCTTAACCTATCCATGAGGCCATCCCATACAGCGGCAAGATGCGCCGCTGGAAAATCGTGATCAGCGCAAAAATGCCGATGATCAACAATAGCAACGCAACGATTTTTGCCAAGGGCCTGGGTTCGCTGTAGCTGAACCGGTCGGACTGGATCTGCTTGACGACCTTCGTGTACTGGACGACTCCCCCGAGAATGCACAGCATGCCGAGAACGATGAAGCTCATCCCGAACCAGAGCGGGGCATGGATCCGGTCGATGAATCTCCCGGTCTTTTCCAGGGCGTCCATTTCTATGTATTCGTATGATTTGGCAATGGCGAACCCGAACCCGATCAGGGAGATGGCCGTTCGAATCCATGCCATGAGCGTCCGGTCGTAAGCCGCCCGATTGCGCTCTTTGGCCAGCTCATTCGTGAGGTTCGTCTTCACTTCGTCTTCATTTTCCGACATTTTTGCCTCGCTTTTTAAAAAAGTTCATGTAATTTGCATCCCACGGCCCCGGGGGTGGGTGGAGCTTAGGCAGCCCCCTCGAGCTTGACCCGGCGCTTGCTCCAGAGCGCGTAGGGCACGGCCAGGAGCCCTCCCAGGATCATGTAGGTCAGCAGGGTGGGCACGAATTGCTGCCCGTAGTCGGTCAAGCCCGCGAGGAAGAGCGCGAGGCCCACGTTGCGCGCGATGCTCGCGACGGCCAGCACCGCCCGCTTCTCCTGCGTCGGCCCTCCCAGCAGGTGGCCGGCAGCCAGTGAAAGCGCTACCATGAGGACAATGGCCGCGGTGGCCGGCCAGCCCAGGTTGAGCATACCCCGTAGATCGGGGACGAGGGCCAGAAGAACCACCACCATCAGGACCAGGATGATCAGCAGGATGTTGGCCAGCACCCGCAGCGGGTTGCCGATGCGGGCGGCGACACCCGGCAGAAAACGGCGGATAAGGAAGCCGGCGATGACCGGCAGAAAGGTGACCTGCGCGATCTGGCGGGCCACTTCGAGCGGGGCCACCCTTTCGATCAGGAGATCGAAGATGGAAAAATAGACCGACAAGATCAATGGGGTGACGACCACCGCCAGCAAGGCCAGGGTCAGTTGCAGGTTGACGGCGTATGGCAACTCCCCGCCGGCCATCTCGGTACGCTTGGTCGTGAGCGGGGCGCCCGGCGCCGCCGCCAGCACCGCGAGGCCGGTCGCAACGGGGGGCGGCAGAGGGACGGCCCACAGCAGAATACCTACGATTCCGGGGACCACCACGATGACGGACAGAAGCGAGCGCACCAGCAGACCGGGCCGCCTCGTGAGGTAGGTGACCTGGCGGAACGAGTTGTTCACCCCGATGGCCAGCATGAGGCTGAAAATCGTCAATGTGACATAGTGAAGAAAGATCGGGTTGTCCATGGCGCCGAATCTCCTGATTCTCCATTTTAACCGGATGCATCCATCACAACCAGATCGTGACGCCAGAGCTGCTCGAAGAAGTTGCGGGCGTGGATGCGCTCCGGCGGTTGCCGCCCCCCTCCCACGACACGCTCCTGGATCGCACCGGCCGTTTTCCGGCCATCGATAGCGTCGAACCAGCGTCCCTGCTCTTCATCGATCGGAAGAAACAGGTCCGTATCGGTGTGGGCCCGGTTGATGAGCACCGCCACCGCACCCGGAGGCAGCCGCTCCTGCACACAGATCGTCTCAGGCAGCCGGATCGGGACATAGCCAAACCACCCGTCGTCGTCGAAACGGGGCGGCCGGCCGCCATCGGGGCCGTCGTTCCGGTGGACGATCAGGCTGTGGCGCAGCATCGTCCCCCGGAACAGCTCGACCGCGGCAAACTGCTCCCGTGGCGGCAACGCCGCAAGTCGATCGGCATGGGGTGTGGCGGATAGAAGGCCGCAGCCCGGAAGATAAGGCGCCTGGCGCACCCAGCGGCCGAACCTGAGCCCGCAGCCCTCGATCAGGTCAAAGAGCTGCGGCAAGCTGTATGCGCGATCCTGGGGGTGGAGCAGCGCGTCGGCCAGCGCGTCTTTATGCTGAAAATCAGGCGTCCCGCCCAAAAGGCGGGCCAGCGGGTGATGGGGCGGTAGGGCCGCCAGGGTAACGGCAAGCTCCCGGATCTCTCGGTCGCTATGCCCGATCCCCAGGCGTCGGCAGTACTCCTGGAGCATGTAGACCCCGGCCCGGCCATAGGGGGCATAGACCATCAGGTCCATTGCACCGTCGGGGTGCAGCAGCGCCCGCAACGCGCGCAGCCCCTCCTCTGGAGCCGGCAGGTGGTGAAGCACGCCCGTGCAGACGATTTTGTCGAATCGGCGGCTAAGATCGCCGGCGCGTTCGACGGGCAGTCGGTATACCTCCAGGTTGCCAAGGCCGTATTGGCGCCTAAGCGCCTCTGTGTGGCGCACGCTCGTCTCGCTCACATCGATGCCGACCACCCGGGATGCAGGCTCGCGCAGGGCGTGTTTGGCCGCTTGGGAGGTCCCACAGCCTGCAACCAGCACCTGCAGCCCCTCGCGGTAGGCTCTCCCCGGCCAATGCAGGTGGAAATCCGCGCGGCGCCTGCCCTCCTCACGCCATAAACGGCGATAGCCGTCGAGGTCCTTAACCGCCGGCGGATAGGGATGCTGATCGTAAAACGCCCGCACAGCCTCACGGGTGCCGTCGTGGTCCATGCGGTTATGAGTGATTCGATCCGCCATCTAAGTTCATGTATTATCAGTCTCGTAATTGTCTTTACGTTGTCATTCCGGCGCAAGCCGGAATCCAGTGGTTTCCTGGATGCCGGATTCATTCCGGCATGACGCTACTATTTCGCAAAGATTCATACGTGCTGCCGGGTGCCCCGCGCCCTCGCGGCGCGGGGCACCCGGTAGTCCGGTTCGGGTTAATCGATGTTAAACGCCTGTTCCATCTTTTTCATTACCTGGTCGATGCCGAAGCTCGCCGGCTTCATGCGCGGCGGGAACTCCTTGAAGGTCTCAAGGAAATTCCTTACGATAAACTGTGCGGCATACGTCAGGTAAGCGCGGTCGATCATCCAATCCCAGTAGGTGTTGGAGGTGATATCCGCCCGTTCGAAGGGGTCGGTGCGCAGATTAAAGACCTTGGGTATGCGCAGGAAGGTGAAGGGTTCCGCCCAGATCTGGACCGTGCCCTGGCAGCGCTGCTCGGCGAAGACGAATTTCCAGTTGTCGTAGCGCAGCCCGACCAGGTCGCCGTCATCCGAGAAGTAAACGAAGCCCGGTCGCGGCCCCTTCTCCGCCTTGCCGGTGAAGTGGGGCAGGAAGTTGTACCCGTCCAGGTGGACCTTGAACTTCTTGTCCCCGGCCGTGTGGCCTTTCTTGAGCTTCTCGCCGATCTCCGGCTCGCCGGCCGCGGCCAAGAGCGTCGGCAGCCAGTCCTGGTGGGCGATGATTTCGTTTGAGACCGTGCCGGCCTTGATCTTGCCGGGCCAGCGCACCAGCATCGGCACCCGGAAGGCGCCCTCCCAGTTGGAGTTTTTCTCGTTGCGGAAGGGGGTCATGGCGCCATCGGGCCAGGTGTTCATGTGCGGACCGTTGTCGGTCGAGTACATCACGATCGTGTCCTTGGCGATGCCGAGCTCGTCAAGGAGGTCCAGCATCTGGCCGACATGCTTATCGTGCTCCACCATGGCGTCATGGTAGAAGGACTGCCAGCGCCCGGCCTGGCCGAGGATCTCCTTCGGCGGGTGGACGCGGAAGTGCATCCAGGTGGTGTTGAGCCACACGAAAAAGGGCTTTTCCGCCTTGTGGGCGCGCTTGATGAAGTCTTTCGCCGCGCCGACGAACTCGGTGTCGCAGGTCTCCATTCGCTTCTTGGTGAGGGGCCCGGTGTCTTCGATCTTCTGCTTGCCGACGCGGCCCCAGCGCGGGTGTTCGGTCGGGTCGTCCTTCTCGGTGGCCCAACTGTGCATGACGCCCCGAGGGCCGAAGACCTTCTTGAAATTGGGAAAGTCCGCGTCCGACGGGTAGTCCACGTTCTCGGGCTCCTCTTCCGCATTCAGGTGATAGAGGTTCCCGAAGAACTCGTCGAACCCGTGGGCCGTGGGCAGGTACTTGTTCTTGTCGCCGAAGTGGTTCTTTCCGAACTGGCCGGTGGCATAGACGAGCGGTTTGAGCAGTTCGGCGATGGTGGCGTCCTCGGCCTGCAGGCCGATGTCCGCTCCGGGCATCCCCACCTTGGTCAGGCCGGTGCGGTAGGGGCTCTGCCCAGTGATGAAGGCGGCGCGGCCGGCCGTGCAGCTCTGCTGGCCGTAGGAGTCGGTAAAGCGCATGCCCTCGTTGGCGATGCGGTCGATGTTGGGGGTGCGGTAGCCCATCAACCCGTCGCTGTAGCAGCTCAGATTGGTGATGCCGATGTCATCCCCCCAGATGATGAGAATGTTGGGTTGCTTCTGTTTTGCCATGTTTTGCCTCCTTTTTTGAGTGCTTGAACATCATTATTTCCCGACCTTCTGCACCACCGGCACAGGGAATTTGCCGGCCTGGATGTCCTCATCGCCCCCATACATGCGGAGGACGAGGTAGAAACCCTCGTTGGGGACCGGCAGGAAGTTGGTGTCCTCCGCCTTGCCCGTGGTGTCATGGCTCAGGCCAAGGGTGTCCGGATACTCCGTTTCATGTTGCAGCGGTGCATAGCGCTATGCCTCTCGCTGGAGTAGAGCGGTTCACTTCACGGGTTTGACCCCAGGGAGTTTATAAGCCCCACTCAGAACCGATTTGCCCGGGCGGTAGATGCGCATCAGGAAGTTCCATCCTTCCGTGGTATCCAATCTGTTGGGCACCTCGCCGCAGGTTTCCACCGCTCCGAAATACACGGTGAACGTGCCGTCCGCGTTCAGCTTCACAGTCGAAGAGTTGACAATACTGTTCTCGCTTTTGATGAAGCCGTCGTTGCCGTATATCGTAATGGACCAGAAGGCGTTGTTCTCCGGCACGGCGTAAGTGGCGGTGTGGCACACGTTGGGGTCGTGATTGCCGCTGTAGATGATGTAGGTGGCATCCCATTCGGGGAAGAGACCCCAGGCGCCTGCCGCCGCCAGGTGACGTGTTTGCTCGTTGACCTTGCCGCGCGGCCCCTGCCAGTCGGAGGGATACTTCGCAAATTTCTGGAACTCCTTTTCGTATTCCGCCCGCAGGGCATTCAGCGATTGCTGGTCCCATTCGGGTTTGGCAAATGGATCGGCGCTCTTGGCCTGGATAATAAACTGATCCTGCAGCTCGTTGATCAGAGCAATCTCGGCCGGGTCGTTCGGATCGAACACCTGGACGCGCACCAGGATGCCCAGGTATTGGGTGTCGCGCGGCAATGGGTGTGTGCCCGGTTCGTAGATCACAAAGGGCACATAGTGGTCGTTATCCACCAGGTAGATGGAGGCATAGCGGTCTGCCGGCATTTCGGGCATGGTGATGGTCGCGCCGCCGGACGTATCGACCACCCCACTCGAATAGAGGGTGTCCCTGTTCATACGAACGACCGTCTGTTGATCCAGCGGGGTCACGCTCCGAAAATGAAACAGTCTGTTGACCCCGCCCGCCAGTTGGATGGCTTTGAAGAACGTAAAGTCCGTTTCGGCCCGGATGTAGTTTTCAGGTGTCACCCTGGTCGTTTTCATGTGGTTTCTCCTGGTCTTGACCACTGCTAGTTCACCAGCTCGATGTCACCCGGCTTCCACGTCTTTTCGAACCACGGTTCGAGCGGCCCGTAGAGACGCACCAGGACCGACCAGCTCTTCCCGGGCATGGTCTGCACCCAGTTGCCCTCCTTGCCGGCGGGCGCGGTAGGTGCGAACCAGACGGTGTAGGAACCGCCCGGGTTGGCCTTCAGGTCCGGGCTCAGGCTGTCGACGCCGGCGCTCTTCTGGTCGGTCTCCAGCAGGCCCCGGTGCTGACCCGAGTAGACGACGAAGGACCAGAATTCCTTGGCGGGGATGGGCGCCGGCAGCGTCACGCTGTAGGTCTTGCCGCCGTCGAGGTACCGGCCCTGCGCGTCGTGGGCCGTGAACGCGTAGGCCGACCCTTGACCCACTGCGGATTGGGCCATGGCCGGGGTGACGCCCGTGGCCATGTAGTGCATGAACGTCCGGTAGTCGAGCATGAGCTCGCCGTTGCTCATGAACTCGTGGCTGCCGCCGACGAAGGCCGTGTACCACTGCCGGTCCTCGTAGAAGTAAGGTTCCCGGCTGCGCGGGCGGTAGCTCAGGGCCCGCGCCGTCGCGTTGCCGACGGCGGCGGCCTCGGTGAGGATCCGCTTCATGCGCTCGTCGGGAGCGAAGGGCTTGCCCTTCTTGATGCCGATCGAGGCCCACAATCCGACCAGCTCCGGATTGAACGCATCGGCCGGTTCGTACTGGACCACCGCGTCGAGCTCCTCGTAAAACGAGAAGTCGTTGGCGTGGATGGTGTTGTACTGCAGCCCGCTCAGGTCCATGAAGTGCGGCTCGCGCGGGCTCGCCGCCTCCTTCAGCGGGTACAGGCGCCAGTGCTTCTTGACGTGGGCGGCCGTCTTCGCGAGGTCCCCGTCGATCACGAAGGCGCGCATCAGCAGCCAGTTGCGGTAGGAGCGCGTCGGTACGACGTGACAGCCGCCCAAGACCTCGCCTTCGTGGCCCGGCGGGAGGAACAGGTACTTGCCGCCCTGGCCGCTGTCGGGACCGGTGAAGCCGACGTCGGTGACCCAGCGGAAGTAGGCGTCGTCCACCGGCCCGAGGACCCCCGGCGGGACCTCCATGACCGTCGGCCCGTTTTCGACGTTGATCTCGGCGATGCAGTAGACGGTGGTGGTGTTGGGGGTCAGCCAAAGGGATCGCGCATCGAGCAGCCGTTCGGTGATGCCCATGCTGAAAGTGGCCATTCCGGCCTGTTTCATGCCCTGGACGAAGGCGTAGATCGAGGCCGCCGGGCAGCCGGTCAGGAAGGTCTCGACACCCCGCGCGAAGTCGAGCTGGTCGTAGACCTTGCGCACCGTCTCGTCCGAAGGCATCCCGTCGAAGAACTCGAGCCGGCCGAGCCGGGAGGTCTCGACGATGTCGGAGGTGCAGATCGACTCGGGGACCTTCGCTGCGTATTTCGGACTGCTGCCTTGGTCATTCCGACTATTTCTGCTCATAATGGGCTCCTTGCCCTGGGGTTTATCCGCTTTCGTCATGTGGAGACGAAGGGCTGAGATCGCTGTTTTGAACACTCTCCGGCAGCGAGTTTTGCATCGCGACCGGAGAGCGGCCAACAAGTCACTTGACGCGTTCGACGTCGGGCAGTGCCCAGCTTCGGTCGAAGTAGGGCTCGGTCGGCGCGTAGAAGCGGAAGAGGCCGAACCAGCCGCGCCCGGGAAGGGTCGGCAGCCAGTTGCTTTCCTTGCCGGCGGGCGCTGTGGGGCCGAAATGGAGATCCACGGAGCCGTCCGCGTTCGTGATGAGCTTCTTGCGCGAGTCGAGGCCCGCCAGCTCGTGCGGGGTGTCGATGAAACAACGGGTTTCCACGTCGTAGAGCGTGAAGGCCCAGAACTGCCTCACCGGCGGATCGGGCGGAACGCGCAGGGTGTAGCGGTTGCCGCCCTGCAGCCACTGGCCGTCCTCGTCCTTCTCGATGCCGAGGTACGCCTGCCCCTGCCCGGGCGTCTTCGACGTCATCCCGGCGGTCAGCGTCAACGCTTCGTAGAAGTAGGCCGTGCGCTCGTCCAGGGCGGTGTGGTGCTCGGTCTCCTGGTTCGCTTCAAGCATGACTGTGTTCGTCCACTGCCTGCCGGGGTAGGTGCGGGCTTCGGGCTGACGCTTGGCGTAGCTGAGGCATCGCGCCATGGATTCCCCGACCACTGCGGCCTGCGCCAGGATCTTCGCCTGGCGGACATCGGGCCGGAAGGGCTTGCCCTTCTCGATGCCGAGCGGCTTGATCATCGCCACCACCATGCGGTCGCGCTCATGCACGGGCTCCTGGTCGAGCATCTTGGCGAGCAGCCGCCAGAACTCCATGCCGTTCTCGGGCCACCCGCTCCACTTCCGATTCCCCGCCGCGATGATGCGCGTTTTTCGGGGATTCTCGCGTTGCGCGTACGCGTATGCCTGGTACCCGGCCATCAGGGTCTCGGCCGCCTTGGGATCGGGAACAAGCACGCGGAACGCGTGGAAGACATTGTTCGTGGGGGAGTGCACGACTCGATACTCGCCGACGTCCCGCGGCGCCTCCTGACCGGGAGCGAGCACGAGGTACTTGCCGCCCTCGCCCCTGTCGGGGCCGGTGAGCCCGAGGTCGGTGATCGGCCGCTGCCAGAAGTCCAGGATGCCGCCCGCCGTCTGGCCCTTCGGGTAGTCAAACACCATCGGGCCGGTCCGTTGCAGGTTCAGGAAACCGATCACGTACGGCGTGGTGTCATTGCACGTCAGGATGCCGAGCCTGTCGCGGAAGGTGGTGATGAACACCAGATCGCCGTCCTGCTGACCAAACATCGTCTCCTGGACTTCCTGCCACTTGGCAAAGCTGACCAGGGGAACGGCCCAGAGATAGGTCTGGACCGCGCGTTGGAAGTCGAGCTCGTCGTAGAGCTTGGTGACGGTGGCGTCGGTCGGATAACCGCCCTCGAACCCCAACGAACCGATGCGGGAATCGATTGTGCCAGTCATGGGCAGGGGTTGCGCTTTTATCGTGTCATTTTGCATTGAGTTCCCCTTGAAAAAGTTAAATCGTTGGCAATGCCATATCGACTTTCAGGCTTTCACGATGTCGTCGGGTCTCCAGGTCTGATCGAAGAAGGGCTCCAGCGGGCCGTACAGGCGGATCCAGACGAAGTGGCCCTGTCCGGGCACCGTCCGGATCCAGTTCTTCTCCTTGCTCTCCGGCGCTGCCGGGCCAAAGTAGATGTCGACCGAGCCGTCCGGGTTCACCTCGGGTTGGTCGAAGGCGCTGCTGATGCTCGGCTTGGGCTGGCCGTTCTGCAGCAGCGAGCGCGTCTCGGTGTCGTAGACGGTCACCGACCAGAAGTTCTTCGCCGGAATTCCGCTCGGCAGCCTTAGGCGATAGTTCTGTCCGCCGGCCAGGTAGGCGCCGCTCGCGTCCTTGTAGGTCGTGAGGTACTGCGAGCCGACGCCGACCATCTTGGCCTCCATCGCCGGAGTGACCACGATGGCGCCGTAGTGCCAGAGGGTGCGGGCGTCCAGGAGTCTCGCGCCGTCGCGCTCGAACTTGTACCCGCCGATGAAAACCCGCTCCCAATGGCGGTCCGGGTAGACCGGGGCCTCCGGGTCGCGGCTGGCGAACATGATCGCCTTGGCCATGCCGTCGCCCAAGCGGACGCCGTCCGACAGGAGGCGGCGCATGCGTTCGTCGGGCTGGAACGGGGCCCCCTTCACGATTCCCAGGGCATGGAGCAGACCGAGTTGCTCCGGCGTGAAGGCCGAGAGCGGCTCGTACTGGACCATCTGGTGCAGCCGCTCGAAGAAGCGGATGTCGCGCGGGAAAGTGGAGTCGCTCGGCTTGAACGACGCGCTGACGACGCTCGGCTGGTGCATGCCCTCGCCCAGCGGGTAGACCTTGAAATGCGCCTTGTAATACGCCAGCGCGGCCTCGCCTCGCCCCGTTTCCTGCTCGAAGCCGCGCGCCATCACCCAGTTGCGCCAGGTGCTGGACCGGAAGACGAAGTGGCCCTCCGGCACGTCGCCCTCGTATTCCGGCGGCAGGAGGAGGTACTTCCCGCCCTGGCCGCGGTCGGGACCGGCATTGCCCAGGTCCGCCAAGTAGAGAAAGAAGCCGTCGTTGATGACTCCCAGGACATTCGGCGGCACCTCGATGACCGCCGGGCCCGTCTGCCTCAGGTCGACACTGAGGCTCGCGTACATGCTTTCGGTATTGTAGGTCAGGCCGATGTCTTTCGACCTGCCTTCACCCGGCTCGGTGTACACAATCATGCCGCCGGTCTCGCTGACCCCGTAGTCGCGCGGGTGCATGTCGAGCAAGGCCTGCATCGAAATCGCGGGCATGAAGTCCAGGTAGGCCTGCGCGGCGCGCTGCAGGTCGAGCTGATCGTAGAGTCTTTGAATGGTCTCTACGGTCGGGTAGCCGCCCTCGAATTTCAATTCATCAAGGTTGCCAATCATTCGTTGGTCTCCTTATGACAGATTAAGTTGACAGGTTTTAGTGGCCGAGCTTCATCTCACGCTCGCGACGTCGCCGGGCTTCCAGCTCTTCGTGAGCGCCGGCTCGGTCGGCCCGTAGAGCCGCAGAATGATGAAGTACCCTCTGCCGGATACGGTGGCGAGCCAGTTCTTCTCCCTGCCCTGCGGGGCTTTAGGCCCCAGGTAGAGGTCGGTGCCGCCGTCGGCGTTCCGGGCCGGGTTGTCACGCGATCCGAGCGATGGGAAGGGCTGGCCGTTGGCGAGGCCCGAGGCGTTTTCGGCTTCGTACAACGTCACGGACCAGAAGTTCGCGGCCGGCACGTCCTTCGGAAGGTTCAGCCTGTAGTTCGTCCCCCCGGTCAGGGGCGCGCCATCGCTGCCGGTGAAGGCGATGACGTAGAACGCTCCCTTGCCGGGAATCTGCGAGAGCATGCCGGGGCTGACACTGTAGTAGTTCGCGAAGAACCAGGGGCGGCAATCGACATCGAGCGCCCCGCCGCGATCCACCCGCCGCCAGCTCAGGTCGAGCTTGCCGCTCGGGTTCTCCGCGGTCGCATCGGCCATCGGATTGACCCAGCGGCGGTCGGGGTACATGCGGAACGACCGGCCGGACACGACCTCATCGAAGGCGTTCACCCGGCTCATCTTGTATGCAGTCTTTGCCGCGCGATCGAGGATGCCCCGCGTGCGTTCGTCCGGCTGAAACGGCTCCCCCTTCACGATGCCGAGTCCGGCCAGCATGCCCATCCAGTCCGGGTCGGCCAGGTGCGGCCCTTCGGCATCCACCAGCTTCTTCAGTTGGTCGAAGGCGGTCGCGTCGCTCGGCGGCAGCATGTTCGCAGGCACGCCGGAGGCGTCCGGGAACTTCATCGCCTTCGCCTCACCCTTGAGTGGGTAGATTTTCGTCTGCTCGACCAGGTCGTTCGTCGGCTTCAGGTTGCTCGCATCGGCGTAGAACGCCCGGAGGAACACAAACACGTTGTTCGTCCCCGAGCGGTAGACGTAGTGCCCCTCCGGAACGTCGCCCTTGTAGCCCGGCGGCAGGAGCAGGAAATTTCCGCCCTTCCCCTGATCCGGCCCGAAAAAGCCGACATCGCCCGCGAACTTGCCGCCATCGACGGGGATCGGGCGCTGCCAGAAGTCGAGCAGGATGCCCTGCAACATGGGCGGGGCCTCGAAAACGAGTGGGCCGTCCTTGCCGAGATCGACGTAGCTCATCGCATAGATCACGTCCGAGTTCGGTGTGGTCACCAGCGTCTTGGCGTCGAGGCGCTTCCTCCATATGGGCAGGATGTTGTATCCTGCGCCGAATGCTTTCTCGGATCCACGCTGCATGCCGAGCGTGTTGATGAGCGGCAACGCCCACAGGTACGTCTGCGTGGCGCGGTGGTAGAGCAGCTCATCGCGAAGCGTCTGCGCCGTCTCCCCCACGGCTCGGTTTTCCACGAAAGGAAGGTTGGCCATCTTCTCCTGATGTTCAGTGGCTGGCGACGTGTAAAGCTTTAAGGACATGATTGACTCCTCCTGGGTTAAAGAAATGGATTCGCCTATCCAACAGCGCCCTTCCACGAGTCACCTCGACTCGGGCCGGAAGATGGTATTCCAGTCCCGCTTCATGTCCACAACGAGCCAGCCGCGCATGGGGGCCTCCTTGAGGGCTTCGACAAGCTTGCCGGTGCTCTTCGTCTCGGCGTCATAGGCATATTCGCGTTCACCGTCGGTATGGTGGACGATGAGACCGAAACTGGGTCGCGGGTTGTTGATCGTGGTGTATTGCAGCATCGCGTGGTCCCCGTCGCTGTTCCCACAACACACTGTCGGTCGCCGACCGATAAACTGATGAATCCCGACCGGCTTGCCCTCCCTGTCATTGACGAATAAATGGTCGAGTGTTTTTGTCAGCACCGGTCCGCTGTCGCGCAGCTCGAATGTCGTCCGCGCTGTCGAGCCGACAACCTGCTCCGGTGGTATGCCGTAGACGCGCTCCACCCAGACGCGCATGAAGTCCGCGCCGCCACCGGAGACGATGAAGTTCTTGAAGCCATTTGCCCGCAGATGGCGCAGGAGTTCCTGCATGGGTTGGTAGGTGAGTTCGTCATAGGGCTTGCCATATCGCGGGTGTCTGGCCGATCGGAACCATGCCTCCACGGCGTCACGAAACTCATTGATCGTCATCCCTGCATGGGTGAGTGCCAGGATCTTCATCAGGCCATCGAAGTGTTCGCCTTTCAGGAGTTTTGCAAAGTCGCCGGCCAAGGCGGCTTGCACCATGGGATCCGAAGCGAGCTTGGGCTCAGCGGGGATGTGTCGGTTCAGTTCGTCGATGGCAAAGGCTGCCTGAAACGGCATCGGATTCTCCGGCCAGAGAGTGCCGTCGTTGTCGTACACGGCAATGCGTTCCACCGGTGGCAGGAAGTCGGGTGATCCTTCTTTCGTCACCCTGGCGATGAACGCGAAGATCCCCTGTTTGACGGGGCCATCGTTCCAGGAGGGTAGCGGATCAGCAGCGATGGAGTTCATGGAGCTTCCTCTGGGCGGTACCGTAGTCCCCCAACTGGTACAGGCTTACGGAGTCTGCTCGGACGGGGAACGGCTGGAACGGCTCCGCTTGGAGCGCGTCCACGAAGTCTCTGGTCCCGATTCCGACGGTCAGATGAGGGTGGTAGTTCGTGCCGGTGCGGAGTCCGGCGAAGGTGTTGACGTAGTCAACGGTCGCTTGGCCGATCGCCGCGCCGTCGGGGCGGGGCGCGAAGGCCTCGGCTGTCCCCTTATCCACAGCGAACGGGGCGACGACGTCGATGACCCTCTGCTGGAGTCGTCGCAGATCCGGGGTCGGCTCGATGACGATCCCGGCCAACCCGAGACTTCCCTCTAAGAGGGCATAGAGGCCGATCGCCCTGGTCTCCCAATTCATCGACTGCTCTGTTTGCAGCACGCCTTTCACAGCATTCGCGATCGCGTCGAGGTCCGCCGTCCGCACAAACCGCTGGAGAAGGGTGATGTGCGGTGCGTGGTTGGCATCGAGGGGGAAACCGTTCGGATAGTCCTCCCGTAGCCGCGCGTTCACGGCCCGTGCCCTCTCAACCGTGGCAGCATCTGGATCCAGCAGTACGTTGATCGCGATCACGGTCATGCGGCTTCCCCTTTTTCCATTCCTGATCAAGAAGGGTGCACGGGGGTTTCACCCGCTTGGCCGGCTCCACTATTTCCGAGCCGGCCATGGCATTTTTTGTACTTGAGCCCGCTGCCGCAGGGGCAGGGGGCATTGCGGCCGATTTTCTCAGTCCCCACCTCCGCCCGCCCTTCGACCTGCGTCAGCAGGGTCATTATCTGCGCGGCCGGCCGGCCGCGGCGCAGCAGCTCGGCCAGAAGCTTCAGCGGGCCGTCGATGTGCTCGAAAAAGGTTTTGTAGCCGGCGCAGAGGTAGTTCAGGCCGGGCTCGCCCTCCGGGGTGGTGATGAAGCGGTTCTTGGGACACTCCCCGTTGCAGGCGAAGCGCACCTCGCATTCGCGGCAGAAGCGTGGGAGGCTCTCCAGCTTGGCGCGCCCGAACCGCTGCTGCTGCTCGGAAGCGGCCAGCTCGGCCATGGGGCTCTTCAGGATGTTGCCGAGCAGGTGGTTAGGCTCGACGAAGTGGTCGCAGGCGTAGAGGTCGCCGTTGTGCTCCAGCGCCAGTCCATGGCCGCAGGTGGGATCGAAGATGCACATCCCGGATGAGTTTAGGCCGAGCCAGGAGCGCACCGCGGCTTCAAACGTCTGCACGAAGACCTTGCCCACATCCAGCCGCACCCACTCGTCGAAGACGGTCGTGAGGAAGCTGCCCCACTGCTCCGGCGTTACGCTGCGGGCCGATACGCTCGTCCCCTCCTGATGGGAACTGACCACCCCCGCCTGCATCCGTTCGATCGCCGGGATGAACTGGATCCAGCTCACTCTCGCCTCGTCGCGCAGAAAGCGGTAGACCTCAAGCGGGGCCGCGGCATTGGTGCGGTTGACGGTGACGAGGACATTGGTCTCGACCCCATGCCGCTGCAGAAGGCGCAGGCCGCGCATCACGCGGTCGAAGGTCGGCCCCCCGTTTTTGTCCCGGCGGTGGGCGTCGTGAATCTCCCGCGAACCGTCGAGGCTGATTCCCACGAGAAAGTTGTTCTCCCGCAGGAAGGCGCACCACTCCTCCGTGAGCAGAGTGCCGTTGGTCTGAAGCGTGTTCTCGAAGCGCATCCCGGGCCGGCGGTGCGTCTCCTGGAGGGCGACGGCGCGCCGGAAGAAATCGAGCCCCATCAGGGTCGGCTCACCCCCCTGCCAGGCCACCGCGACCGTATCGGTGCGGTGGGCCGCAATGAGCTGGGAGAGATAGGCCTCCAGCACCTCGTCGCTCATGCGGAAGCGGCTTCCAGGGTAGAGGCTCTCTTTTTTGAGATAGAAGCAGTAGTCGCAGTTCAGGTTGCAGGTCGAACCTGTCGGCTTGGCCAGCACATGGATGCGGTTGGGCGGATCGGCGTTGGTCATAAAGCCTCTAAGGTTAATGTCGCGTCAGCCGCTGAACGTTCCGCGATTCGGCGGTGTGAGCACCGCGGATGCCGCCACCGTATGGATCACGACCTCCGGCGGCCGGCTCAACAGGCTTTTTGCGCCCATCAGCACCGAAAACCGGGCGGACTGGAGGTGGTCGTCCAGCGCCGTGCGGCTCTCCCATGCGCCGATGAGAAGAAAATCCGTGTCGTCCTCTGTGCGCTGATAGAAACTCGAATCAAGGCAGCCCTTTTCCTTTGTGGTCTGCGCGGCGATCGATTCGAGGGTCTGCCGCAGTTCCTTGCGTTTGGCCGCCAATGCTTTCAATTTGACAAACGTGAGAATCATGGCGACTCCATCCGGCGCCCTGCCTGCTGCCGGTCAGCCGTTGGCTCTGAGGTTTTCATCCTGTTTTGCCCGGATCCAGGATTCAGCCGCCGCGACGGCCTGCATCAGGGCCTGTCCGATATCTTGGGTGGCTTGAAAAATGTTCTCGCGGCCGATATCCCGCACAATACCCGTCCGTTCGATCTGTGCGATGACATAGGGATCCACGCCGGCCAGCATCAGCTTGCTCTGTTGGCGGCGCAGGGCCCCGGCATAGCGCGCCACCACCTTCAGAAACGTGCTGCCGACATCTTTTTTGTCCCGCAGCACCAGGATCACGACGGCATGGCGTGTGTCCGGGGTCACCTCGGGCAGCTGCGCATCGAACAGCGGCGCGGCCGCATAGAAGAGGCTGCCGTAGGGGACGAGCACGGTGGCCTTTGCGGGCGGGACGGCACGCGGCGGCGCCCCCTCCACCGGGAATCGCCCGGGCTGAACGTCCCAGGCCTTGACGGTGATCTGGTTCGACTGCTGAAAGACGTAGAGCAGCACGGCCAGCCCCACCCCCAGCAGGACCGCGTACTGCAGTGGAATCATCAGGGAAGAGACGAACGTGAGGCCCATCACCGCATCCTGCGTCAGACCGGTCTTCCACACCATGGCGACCTGCACCGGTTTGAGCGTGCGAACGCCGACCACGATCAAGAGCCCGGCCAGGGCCGGCATAGCGATCAGCCCCACGTAGCGGCCGAAGAGCAGGATCGCTGAGGCGATCACCATTCCGGCGGTGAGATTGGCGAAGCGCGAATGTGCCCCTGCGCTCGTTACGATGGCAGTGGCCGACATGGAGCCGCCCACCGCCGTTCCCTGGAAGAGCCCCGAGGCGAGGCTCGCCGCCCCCTGGCCCACGAAATCCCCGGAGGGGTTCGGGTAGCGGCCGTCGGGGTTGGGCACGGACTGGGTGATGCTGGCTCCCTGCATCAGCCCCACGAAGGTGAGCGATAACGCCGGCAGGATCAGGTACGGTATAACGGCAAGTGATGGGAGCATCGGCAGCGGCAGTGAGCCGGGGATGGCGGCGATGTCCCGTACAAGGGCCACGCTGCCCGAGCCGATGAGCGGGGTCGCCAGCGATGCCGCGGCCATAGCCGCCACCATGCCGAGCGATTTGAGCGCCGTGCGTTCCAACGTCAAGATCAAGATGATGGTGAGGACGCCCACCAAGAGGGTGGGGATGTGAAACTGCTCCGTTTTCTGAAACAGGTCGATCGTGCGCATCACTCGGTTGGCACCGGTGCTCGCACAGCCGGTGAAATCATCCAGCTGCCCCAGGATGATCAGGATGGCCACGGCGTTGACGAATCCGGTCATGACCGAGTTGGGCACAAAGCGGATCAGGGAGCCCAACTTGAGCAGGCCGGCCGCCAGCATGATCAACCCGGTCAGAACGGCCAGCGTGAAAAGGGCCGAGTTGGGATAGCCGCCCTGGGCCACCTCCGGCACGCTGGCAATGACGAGCGCCATTGCACTCGTGCCCTGAACCGACATGAAGACGGAGCTTGTGAAAAAGGCCCCGGTCAGCACCCCCATCATGTAGCCGTGCAGGCCGTAGATCGGGTTGACCAGGGCAAGCAGCCCGTTCGCCATACCCGAGGGGATGCTTTGAATGCCCAGGACCAGGCCGGCGCTTAAGTCTGGAATCAGAGTGCTACGGTTAAAGAGGTGCCGTTCCATAAGCAATGCAGATAACCTTATATTTATCAGGACACTGATCCGAAAATCCCTCCTAACCTCCCTTTCCCAAAGGGAGGAATTCTCCCTCTTTGGCAAAGAGGGGCAGGAGAGATTTTACAAAACGGGTCAATTCAATTTCGAGACCTTTAATGAAAGCTGCCCAGGGCCGGTCGCTAAAGATAAAAGATGGAGTCACAGGCATCGGCTGACGATCCCTTAGGCCCTAAACCAAGATTCGTGCCAGCTGGTGCCGCGCAGGCAAAACTGGAATAACCAAATTAAATAATATGAATTTTAACTAAAGAGAATGTTTAAGCTTTTTTTGGGAGACAATCTTTTTAGTGCGAAATGCCAAGGAGGTGCGAAATATCGCGGAAATTGCAGGCGGCTCAGGCTTTCTTGATGCCCAGTTTCTGCATCCGCGAGCGAAGGGTGGAGGGGTTGATCTTCAGAATCGCGGCGGCGCCCTTAGGCCCGTCGATGCGCTGGTTTGTCCGCTCCAGCACCCGGAGGATGTGCTCGGATTCGATCTCCTGGAGGCTTTTCAGAGGATCGTTGCCGTTTTCTATGAGGGCGGTCGGCCGTTGGCCGAGGAGGTCATCCGCCAAACGCAGCTTCGGCCCGGAGCTGCTGATGACCGCCCGCTCGATCACGTTCATCAGCTCGCGCACATTGCCCGGCCAGGGGTATTCCAGCAGCCGCGCCTTGACGCTTTCCGGGATGAATTCGAAGCGCTTGCCCATGCGCTTGGAATTTTGTTCCATGAAAAACTGCGCCAAAATGGGAATGTCCTCGGTCCGCTCCCTGAGAGGCGGCACCGTGATCGGGAACACGTTCAAGCGGTAGAAGAGATCCTCCCTGAAACGGCCCATTTGCACCTGGGATTCCAGGTTGCGGTTGGTGGCGGCGATCACGCGCACGTCGACCCGGATCGTCATGGAGCTGCCCAGGCGCTCGAATTCTCCTTCCTGAAGCACTCTGAGCAGCTTGCCCTGAAGGTCCAGGGGAAGCTCGCCGATCTCATCCAGGAATATGCAGCCGCCGTCGGCCAGCTCGAAGCGTCCTTTGCGGCGGGTTTGGGCCCCGGTGAAGGCGCCGCGCTCGTGGCCGAAGAGCTCGCTTTCGATCAGGTTGGCCGGCAGGTTGGCGCAATTGACCTTCACTAGAGGGCGGGCCTTGCGCAGGCTGTTGTTGTGGATGGCGCGGCAGACCAGCTCCTTCCCGGTTCCGGTTTCGCCCAGGACCAAGACACTGGTATCGGTGGCGGCCACCTGTTCGACCTTGTAAAGCACATATTGGATGGCGGGGCTTCGGCCGATGATGCCCTCGAAATCGTGCTCCAGCCGGA
The DNA here is from genome assembly GCA_041736435.1 of Desulfobacterales bacterium. Lineage (GTDB taxonomy): Bacteria > Desulfobacterota > Desulfobacteria > Desulfobacterales > SpSt-501 > SpSt-501. The sequence continues at coordinate 19,428 of JBGSTS010000129.1, forward strand.
TCTCATCCTGCAAGTAGGCCGTTTCGGCCTCCAGCCGGTTCTTGAGCCGCTCGATCTCCGTGAAGGCATTGCGCAGGTCGATTTCGGCCAGTTTGCGTTGGGTGTTCTCGATACGGGAGATGATCGCCCCCCCCCTGCGGCCGGAAAAGGGTATCACCCGCATGATGAACCAGCGCTTCTTGCCAGCCTCATGGAATGGGGCCTCCAGGGTGAACTCCCTGGAGGCCCCCTCCAGCACCGCCGAGATCCCCTTCAAGGCCGATCGGGCCAACGGATCGCCGCCATCGGCCGCGCGGCGGCAGATGTCAAGGTAGTCGGTCCCGCGGTCGACCTTCTCCGGCGAGGCCGCGGCGTTTTCGGCCGCAAACCGCCTCCAGCTCTCATTGACATCTATGACGGTCCCCTGTCGGTCCAGGACCACAATGTGGTAGGTCAGGGAGTCGAGGATGAGCCGATTGAACCTCCGGCTCTGCTCGAGTGCGTTCTCGGAGCGTTTGCGCGCCATCGCATTGGCGATGATCTCGCAGACCATGCCGCAGCGGCGGATCAGCTCCTGCGGCCATTGCCTGGACCGATTGACCATGGCCATGGTCAGCACCCCGTGGACGGCCCCCCCGGCCGTAAAAGGGATCACAACCCCCGATCGGATCCCATGCGATCTGAGGTAGGCCTTCTCCGCCGCGGCGGCCGCGGGCAGGTCGTCCGGGTCGGCGAAATGAATCGTCTCGGAGGCCATGATTCGTCCCTGGGCCCACGGCATCTCTACGAGAGAGATCTCCGGCGACGGCGGCGGGGTTTTTTCCCCGGCGAAGAAGTGGGACGCCGTCATCTGCCGCCTGTCTTCTGAAAGCTCGTACACCTGAACCCGGTCCACATCGAGGAACCCGCCCAGCATTTGCAGCTCCTGGGCGATCTGTGCGTCCACCTGGTCGGGGGAGGCCATCACGAAGCGGGCCGAAAGCGCGGAGAGCATCTCCTCGAACGCCAGGCGCTCCGCAAGTGCCTTCTCGGCCCGGCGGCGGCGTGACCGTTGAATCAGCAGAAAGGAGACCAGGCCGCTTTGCAGCGCAAACAAAAGCAGGATGCCGATCGTATGCCAGCGGTAAATCTCCCAGAAGGAGAAGGTTTTGAACTGGACGATGCTCTCGGCGGGAAGCCGGTCCTCTCTTATTTTCCAGCGTTTCAGCGCGCGCCAATCGAACATGTTGAGATGGGTGCCCTGACCTGAAATCGGAATCTCGGCGGGCGCGGTGCCCAGCAGGACCCGCCGGCCGATCTCCCCGGCCTTGACCCCGAGCATTTCAAAGCTGAGCAGCCGTCCTCCGACGATGCCCCGGCCCAGGAGCGAATCAAAGGCGCCGTAGACCGGGACGTTGGCCGCGGCAGCCACTTCGGCGGCGACCTCCGCGGGCAAATAACCCCTGCCCGCGCCGTCTACAAGGACCATGTAGAGGAGAACGATGGTGTCTTGCGGAAGATCGCGGATCTGTTCGAGGGTTTCGGCGAGCGGCTGACGGGTCAGGTAGATGAAGTCGAGGCGCTCCCGGTAGGCTTCGAACGCCTGGCGGAACTGTTTTTCGATGGCGATCTCGATGCTGGAAGCGCCGTTGATGACGGCGACCCTCCGGGTGCGAGGATGAAGGGAGAGGATGAGATCGAGCTGCCCGGTAAAATCGACGACACTCAGTATCCCGGTGCAGTCGGCCGGCAGCGCCATGAGCTTGAGCTCTTCGTCCAGCACTCCGGAGAAGACGATCGGGGCTCGGGGAAAAACCTCGCCGCGGTTCCGAACGACGAAATCCAGGGCCGGGCCGCTGAAAGGGATGATGAGGTCGAGGCGGGAGTTCTGGTATTTCTGGCGATAGAGCTCGAGCAGTTTTCGCAGATAGGCCTCACCGGTGTTGCGCGGCAGATCCATGTATTCGATGAAATACTCGGTGCGGAATTCACGTGCGGCGTTGAGGGCTGACGTGATGCCCTTCAGGACCTGGGGGTGGGCCGGGATATCGCTTTGGCTGGAAAAAAGAATCAGGACGTTCTTTTTTTCCGCGGCGTCGCCTCCCATGACCGGGCCATGCAGTAGAAACAAGGAGGCAACGCTAAGCACGAGCAGATAAAAATAGCGGATGATGGGCACGTTTCCCGATCCGATCAGGTTCAGGTCAATGACGAGCGGACTTATACCAAATGGGGTGAATTTTTTAAAGGGTGAATATCTGTCGGAGGCGCACGACGCTTGACGCGCCATGAACGATGGGATAAGAAGCCTCCCATTCTCGGTAGGGCCATCCCACCCATGAGCGGTTTTTAGAAATGCCGACCCGGGCGGCGGGCTGACCGGCAATCCGCTTCTCGGCCGCCGCCTCCAGCAAAGCCTGCCCCACGCCCTCGGTCGCCCTCAAGACGTTCTCAGGGTTGACCGCTTTGAGAGACAGTAGACGCATACTTGCAGCCGGCCGAGAAATTATGGCAACCCAAAATAGGGGCCTTCCAACAACGCCATGCGATCAAACCCTCGTCGAACGACCGATACGATGAAAAGGAATCAGGATGCGAATTTTTTCTCTGCTGTTGATGTGTGCGGCGCTCTTCCAGAGTCTGATAGCGGCTCCGGCCAACGCGGAAGAGAGGCAGCTGGTTGGATTGGATGTATATGTCTTGGGGCATCATGCCTATGTCGCCGGCGGGAAAAACGGGCTGCTCGTGATTGATGTCCGCAGAGGGCCGGACCCAAAGCGGGTGGCAGCGGTTGATACGCCCGGTGAGGCGAAGGGGGTCTTTGCAGCCGGCAGCTTTGCCTATGTAGCGGCCGGCTCCGCTGGGCTTCAAATCGTTGGTATCCGCAACCCGGCCGATCCAGTGGCTGCCGGTTCGGTGGATACACCGGGGGACGCACGCGCTGTTTATGTCTTCAGCGATTATGCCCTCGTGGCGGATGGGCCGTCAGGTCTTCAGATCATCAGTATCCGTGACCCAAAGCGTCCGCGGGTCGTGGCGGCAATCGACACGCCGGGTGAAGCGTGTCAGGTCGATGTCGCCGCCAACCATGCTTTTGTGGCAGACGGCATGGCCGGGCTTCAGATTATCGATATCCGCAGACCTACCAATCCGAAAATGGTTGCTTCAATCAGCAACCTGCGCGATGCGCGCTCGGTGCGCGTCCTATCCAACCATGCATATGTGGCGGATGCTACCGAGGGTATTTTTGCGATCAACATAAAAAACCCCGGCAGGCCGCACGTCGTCGGATCTGTGAAAACACCCGGCGAGGCTCAAAGCGTTCATCCCCTATATAATCTTCTCATTGTCGCCGACGGCTCCCGCGGCCTCCAACTCATCGATATCCGGAACCCCGGATCTTTGCGCATCGTTGGTGCCTGCGCTACGCCCGGAGAAACCCGCAGTGTTTATGGATTGGCGAGCCGCGTTTATGCAGCCGGATTGAGCTTCGGATTGGGCGTTTTTGATGTCGTCGACCGATCCAGGCTCGATGCGAATGGACGCTTTCTGGCTAATATAAATCGATGAGCGTCAAATTTGAATTGATTGAAAACACAACGCATAAAAACAGGGCCGTCCCTCAACGTCCCTATCCCTCAACGTCCCGGGGTTGAAAGCTGACCGGACCACGGGCGGGTGCGCGGCGGTGCGCCCGCCCGGCATAAAAATCAAATCGGGCTCGCTGTCTCTTGACCGGCGGGTATCCCTGCCCATTATCTATCAACCTCAAATGAAAGGCAGGGGAATTCCATGATGGCCAGCAGCAGGCAAAACCTTCCGGACGCAGGGTGGAAATTCGACAACAGCTACGCACGGTTGCCGGAGGCCTTATATGTACGGCTTAATCCAGTGCCGGTGCCCGCTCCGAAACTCGTGGTCTTCAACGCAGCGCTGGCGAAGTTTTTGGGGCTGAACCCCGATGCACTGCAGGGCGACGAGGGCGCCGCTGTTTTCTCGGGCAACAGGATCCCCGAGGGAGCCGAGCCTCTTTCCCAGGCCTATGCCGGCCATCAATTCGGCTCTTTCACCATGCTGGGCGACGGGCGGGCCATATTGCTGGGCGAGCATATGACGCCGCAAGGTGAGCGCTTCGACATCCAGTACAAAGGGTCCGGCAGGACCCCGTTTTCGCGGCAGGGGGACGGGCGGGCGGCGTTGGGGCCGATGCTTCGGGAATATATCATCAGCGAGGCCCTGCACGCCCTTGGCATACCCACGACGCGCAGCCTTTCGGTGGTGACCACGGGGGAGCCGGTGTTTCGTGAAGCCGTTCTGCAGGGGGCGATCCTCACCCGCACGGCGGCCAGCCACATCCGCGTGGGCACTTTCGAGTACGCGGCGGCAAGAGGCAAACCCGACGAGCTACGGACGCTCGCCGATTACACCATCCGGCGCCACTTTCCCGATCTGGCAGCGGCCGGAAACCCGCATCTCGCCCTGCTCAGGGCCGTCATGGAGCGGCAGGCGTCGCTGTTGGCGCGCTGGCTGCTGGTCGGCTTCATCCACGGCGTCATGAACACGGACAACATGGCCCTCAGCGGCGAAACCATCGACTACGGTCCCTGCGCGTTCATGGACGCCTACGACCCGAAGACCGTCTTCAGTTCCATCGATTTAAACGGCCGATACGCCTATGGCAGGCAGCCGCAGATCGCCCAGTGGAATCTTTCCCGGTTTGCCGAGACGCTGCTGCCTTTGATTCACGAGAACCCGCAAGAGGCCGTGTCGATGGCAACCGGCGTAATCTCCGGATTCCCAGGCACCTTCCGCGATCACTGGCTGGCAGGCATGCGGGCCAAGCTCGGACTGCTGAATCATGAGGCTGACGACGGCGCCCTGGTGGAAAACCTGCTCGATTGCATGCACCGACACGGGACGGATTATACCAACACCTTCCGCGACCTGGCATCCGTTTCCCCGCCGGAAGCATCCCTGTTCCGGGCGCCGGATTTCAAGCAGTGGTTCGAGCGCTGGCAGGCCCGGCTGAAGCGGCAACCCGAATCCCGGGAGGCGTCCCGCCGGCTCATGAACACCTGCAACCCGGCGGTCATCCCCCGCAACCACCGGGTGGAAGAGGCCTTGGCGGCGGCCGTGGAGCGGGCCGATTATTCGGTCATGGAAAAACTGCTGGGTATTCTGTCCCAACCCTATCGGAATCCGCCGGAAGAGTCCGGCTATCACCTGCCGCCGCCCCCTTCGGCGCAGCCCTACCGAACCTTCTGCGGAACGTGAGCCCATCCGCGGTTGCCACGCCCTGCGGACCGCCCCGTCGATGCTTCAGGCTGAAAATCTAGAGCGCCTCCTCTGCAGCCCCAGCAAAAATACAAGGGTGTCCTCGTGCTCTTCCCAAACCAAAAAACAATTCAATTCGTTTGATGTTTTATGCAACAAACCAACAACGTCCCGTTAGTGTAGTGCCCATCCATAAACCAGCATTTTTGATGCGCACACAGAGACAAAAAACGCATGCAGTTGACTCGAACACAGCCGGTTCGATTTCCAAGGGGCAAAAAGATCAAATTCTTCTCAATTTCGGCTATGTCGGGATAAGGCTCACCTGTTGAACACTGAATCTCTTCGTTTCAGATGCG
>JBGSTS010000208.1:0-32052 GCA_041736435.1 Desulfobacterales bacterium
GCCGCGCCGGCCCCGGCACCGGAGGCCCCCAAGGCCGCGGCCGACACCAAGGGCACCCCCCTTTCGGCGCCTATGCCCGGAATGATCGTAAAATACCTCAAGAACGTCGGCGACAAGGTGAAAGAGGGCGAAACCATCGTCGTGCTCGAGGCCATGAAAATGGAAAATGCGCTGCCGGCACCCATCAACGGCATCGTGAAAGTCCTCAACTTCAACAGCGGCGACTCGGTGAAGAAGGGCGACGTGCTGGCAGTGGTGGGGTAACAGAAGGAAGATAGGCCCTATAGGACCGATCAGACCTATAGGGCCTATGAGCGGTAAGGCTACTCCGGGGAACCTCATGAAAATTCACGAATACCAGGCGAAGGAGCTGTTCCAGAAATACAAAATCCCCATCCCCGCCGGCGGGGCGGCCTTCAGCGTCGATGAGGCCTGCAAGGTTGCCGCCGGGCTCGGGGGCTGGCCGGTGGTGGTCAAGGCCCAGATCCACGCCGGTGGCCGGGGCAAGGGCGGAGGGGTCAAGCTCGCGCATTCGGCGGCAGACGTGAAAACCGTGACCGGCCAGATCCTCGGCATGACCCTCGTCACGCACCAGACGGGCCCCGAGGGGCGGCTGGTGCGCAAGGTGCTGGTGGAGCAGGGGTTGAACATTAAAAAGGAGCTCTACCTCAGCATCATCCCCGACCGGGCAACGGCCAAGATCGTCATCATGGCGAGCGAGGCCGGGGGCATGGACATCGAGGAGGTGGCCGCCAAAACCCCGGAGAAGATCATCAAGGTCTTCGTCAACCCGCTGATGGGGCTCCAGGGCTACCACTGCCGGCAGCTGGCCTTCGGTCTCAACTTGCCGCCGGCGGCGATCAAGAGCTTCACGCCCATGATTGAGAACCTCTACCGGCTGTTCATGGAGTACGACGGTTCGCTTGTTGAGATCAACCCGCTGGTCATCACGGCCGAGGAGGCGGTCATCGCCCTCGACGCCAAGGTCAACTTCGACGATAACGCGCTGTTCCGCCACAAGGAGATTCTCGAGTTCCGGGATCTCGACGAGGAAAACCCGCTGGAGGTCGAGGCGTCCAAATTCAACCTGAACTACATCGCCCTCGACGGCAACGTGGGCAACATGGTGAACGGGGCGGGCCTCGCTATGGCGACCATGGACATCATCAAGCTTGCCGGGGCCGAACCCGCCAATTTCCTGGACGTGGGCGGTGGGGCCAGCGCCGAAATGGTCGAAAACGGGTTCCGTATCATCCTCTCGGACCCGAACGTGAAAGGGGTGCTCATCAACATTTTCGGCGGGATCCTGCGCTGCGACATCCTGGCGACCGGCGTGGTGGAAGCCGCTCGCAAGACCGGCATCCAGGTCCCGGTGGTGGTGCGCATGGAAGGCACCAACGTCGAGGAGGGCCGGCGCATCCTGGCCGAGTCGGCTCTCAACCTGATCACCGCCGTCGATCTCAAGGACGCTGCCAAAAAGGTGGCGGAACTGGTGAAATCAACTTAACCCCCCAGCTGGAAGCCGAGAGAAACAATCGCATTTTTTAATCCAAATGCCCCTTTTTAGCATAGAGCCTCGAGCCTCACGCCTCGAGCGTTCCAGGGAGAATCAACCGTGAGCATTTTCGTCAACAAAGACACACGGGTGCTCGTGCAGGGCATCACCGGCAAGGAGGGCCAGTTCCATGCCCGCCATTGCGCAGCCTATGGGACTCAGATCGTGGCCGGGGTCACGCCGGGCAAAGCCGGCCAGAACATAGACGGCATCCCGGTCTTCAACACGGTGGCCGACGCGGTAAGCAAGACCGGTGCCGACTGCAGCCTGATCTTCGTTCCTCCGGCCTTCGCTGCCGATGCCATCCTGGAGGCGGCCGATGCGGGCGTGCGTCTGGTGGTGGCCATCACCGAGGGCATACCTGTCCTGGACATGATGAGGGTCAAGAACCATATCGAAGGCAAGCCGGTGCGGTTGATCGGGCCCAACTGCCCCGGGATCATCACGCCGGGCGAGGCCAAGATCGGCATCATGCCCGCCCCGATTCACAAACCCGGGGGGCCCATCGGGGTCGTGTCCCGCTCCGGCACCCTGACCTATGAGGTGGTGCACCAGTTGACCCAGCAGGGGATCGGCCAGACCACCTGCATCGGCATCGGCGGCGACCCCGTCAACGGCACGAACTTCGTGGACTGCCTGTCGGCCTTTGAAGCGGATCCCGCCACACGCGGAGTCGTCATGGTGGGCGAAATCGGCGGCAACGCCGAGGAAACGGCCGCCGAGTTCATCAAGACGAAGATGACCAAACCGGTGGTCGGCTTCATCGCCGGGCTGACAGCTCCTCCCGGCCGGCGAATGGGTCATGCCGGCGCCATCATCAGTGGAGGCTCCGGTACGGCCCAGGCCAAGATCGACGTCATGAAGGCCGCCGGCGTCGATGTGTGCGAGAACCTGGGCGCGCTCGGGGAGCTCTGCCAGAAGGTTTTCAGCCAATAGGTCGTATAGGACCTATAGGACCTATTCGCATGCACGAAATGGGCATCGCCATGCAGATCATCGAGATTGCCACCGCATCGATCCCGGCGGAGCTGGGCTCGGCGAAGGTGGAAAAGGTCAATTTGAAAATCGGCAAACTGGCTGCCGTGGTCTCCGACAGCCTGCGTTTCTGCTTCGACATCGCCACCCGGGACACCCCGTTGGCCGGTGCCGAACTGGCCATCGAGGAGACCCCGGTGGTCGCCCGGTGCAAGGAGTGCAACACGCGCTGGACGATCGACGAGCCGGCCTTCACCTGCCGGGCCTGCGGCAGTGGTTCATTGGAGATTCTCTCCGGGCGGGAACTCGACATCGTGTCGATTGAAGTCGCGCAAGAGGACAGACATGCAGACGGGCAAGGATAAACGCGTGACACGCGAAATCAAAGTGGTTCAGCGGGTCCTTAAGGTCAACGAGCGCATGGCCGAGGAAAACCGCCGCCGGTTTTCCGAAAAAGGCGTTTTTGTGATCAATGTCATGAGCTCCCCCGGCTCCGGCAAGACCGCAACATTGCAAAAAACCCTCGAGCGCCTCATGCCGGAGGTTCGGGCGGCGGTCATCGTGGGCGATGTGTCCACCACCCACGACGCAGACCGCCTGGCCGTCACCGGCGCCCCGGTGGTGCAAGTGAACACCGACGCCTTCGGGGGTGACTGCCACCTGGCGGCGCACGTGATCGAAAAGGCCGCGGACGATATTGATCTCGACGCGATCGAGCTTCTGATCGTCGAAAACGTGGGCAACCTCGTCTGCCCGGCGGAGTTCGACATCGGCGAGGACGCGCGGGTGGTGGTCCTAAGCGTGACCGAGGGCGAGGACAAGCCGGTGAAATATCCCACCATGTTCAGGACCTGCGATGTGGCCATCCTGAACAAGATCGACTTGCTGCCCCATCTCGACTACGACAAGGACCAGGCCCTCGCCTACATCCACCAAGTGAACCCGGCCATGCCGATCTTCGAAATTTCCGCCCGCACCGGGGCGGGCATGGATGCGTGGATCGGGTGGCTGAAAGAAAAGGTAGGCTCGAAGCTCAAAGCTGGAAGCTCGAAGCCGGAAGCTCGGAGCTGAAACCAAAGAAAAAGCGCAACGGGCCCTTTGCGCTTTTAGTGAAGCCGCCTTCAGCCATCAGCCGTTATCCTCGCGTTTTTCCAAAAGGGCGACATCTCCCTCAGCCGCGCGATGATCGGCGGCAGTTTCTCCAGGACGAAGTCGATTTCCCCGGCTGTGGTGTAGCGGCTCAGACTGAAGCGGATCGAGCCGTGCGCCGCGGTGAACGGCACCCCCATGGCCCGCAGCACGTGGGAGGGCTCGAGCGAGCCCGAGGTGCAGGCCGACCCCGAGGAGGCGCAGATCCCGTGCTCGTTCAGCATGAGCAGAATGGCCTCACCCTCCACGTACTCGAAGGCAATGCTCGCGGTGTTGGGAAGCCGTTGCTCCCGGTCGCCGTTCACCATGGTGTTGGGCACGTTGTCCAGAATGGCGCTCTCCAGCCGGTCCCGCAGTTGGCTCACGCCGCGGTAGTCCCCGGCGTCGAGGTGTTGCTTCGCCAGCTCGGCCGCCTTGCCCAGGCCGATGATGGCGGCTGTGTTCTCGGTTCCGCCGCGGCGGCCCCTCTCCTGGTGGCCGCCGATCATGAAGGGGGAGAACTTCGTTCCCTTGCGGATGTAGAGCGCGCCAATCCCCTTGGGGCCGTGGATCTTGTGGCCCGAGAGCGAGAGCATGTCGACCCCGGTGCCCGCCAGGTCGATGGGGATCTTGCCCACCGTCTGCACCGCATCCGTGTGGAAGACGATGCCGCGTTCCTTGACCCTGCGGGAGATCTCCTCGATCGGGAAGATCACTCCGGTCTCGTTGTTGGCCCACATGAGGCTCACGATGGCGGTGTCGTCGCTCAAGCTGTCGTAGAGGGCGTCGAGGTCCAGCTGACCCTGGCCGTCCACCGGCACGAAGGTCGTGCGGTAGCCCTTCTTGGACAGGGCTTCGAACAGGTTTTTGACGGCCGGGTGCTCCACCCGCGAGGTGACCAGGTGCCGCTTGGCGGGGTAGGATTCGATGGCCGCGCGGATGGCCGTGCTGTCGCTCTCGGTGCCGCAGCTGGTGAAGACGATCTCATCGGCGGATGCGCCCAGCAGGCGGGCGAGGTGCTCGCGCGCCGTGCGGATATGAGCGGCCACCCCGCCGCCGAAGGAGTGCATGCTGGACGGGTTGCCGTAATAATCCGATAAAAAAGGCAGCATCGCTTCCAGCGCCTGCGGGTCCATCTGGGTGGTGGCGTTGTTGTCGAGGTAGATGATGTTCGTCATCATTGCACCCCCTCCACCACCAGCTCCGGGCTCACCAGTTCGCGCAGTTTGTTCTCGACGTAGTGCTTGAGCGTGATGTGAGACTTGGCGCAGCCGGCGCAGGTGCCCCCCAGCCGGACCATGACGCGGTTGCCGTCCACATCCACCAGCTCCAGCCGGCCCGCGTCTTTTTTGAGAGTCGGGTTGATCTCGCGCTCGATGCTCTCCTCGATCAGCCTGATTTTTTGGATGTTGGTAAGCACCGTTGGCCGAATGGGCACCAGCCGGGGCGCACCCAGCACGCTGTCGATGATCTCCTGGATGCGGTCGTGACATTTTTCGCAGCCGCCCCCGGCCTTGACGTAGTCGGTGACGTCCCCGATGGTCTTGAGCCGGTTTTCCCGGACAACCCGCTCGATCTCACGGTCGGTCACGCCGAAACACTCGCAAACGATTTCACCCTCGATTTTCTTTCCGGCCTCTCCGCGATAGCAGCTAATGGCCTTTTCCAGGGCCTCGCGTCCCATGACCGAGCAGTGCATTTTCTCCTTGGGCAGCCCGCCCAGGTAGCCGGCAATATCCTCGTTGGTGATCTTGGCCACCTCGTCCAGGCGCTTGCCGATGACCATCTCGGTCAGGGCCGAGGAGGAGGCGATGGCACTGGCGCAGCCGAAGGTCTGAAATTTGGCATCCGTGATTCGGCCGCTGTCGTCCAGTTTGAAATAAAAGGTCAACGCATCCCCGCAGGCGATCGATCCGACCTCCCCCACCCCGTCGGCGTCCACGATTACACCCACGTTGCGCGGGTTGAGAAAGTGGTCCTTGACTTTGTCCGTGTATTCCCACATGGCGTCCTCCGCGTTTTTTTAACTATTGAATATCTTAATCATACTTTTTCAATTTTACAGGCGGGGGTGCGATCTCACGGCGCAGCGGGGGGAGTTGCGGTGGATTCTGCCTTCCGGCAACAGGGTGCACCCAGCCGAGAGAGGCACCAGAAATGGGTTGTCAAACCATGCCGTCGGCGGTACTCATCAGGCAATCCATTTTTTCGCCGGTGGTCGAGGGCGTCGGCAGTTGAAACACGGGCAAGACCGCAACGGTGAATACGTTCCCAGGCAGGACACGGTTCCAGCGGACCGTCGTTCTCACTGCAAGGAGGTGACCCATGCCGTCCATGCTCAGGCGTGCCGTGTTTGCCGGCAGTTGGTACCCAGCCCGGGCTTCCGAGTGCGAGGCGCAGATCACGTCTTTCATCAAACAGGGACGACCTGCGCCGCCGACGATCCCGCATCCGGTCGGCGGGGTGGTGCCGCACGCGGGTTGGTATTTTTCGGGCACCATCGCGTGCAACGTGATCCGTCTTCTGGCCGCTTCCGGCCCCCCGGCCCCGGACGTGATCGTGGTGTTCGGCATGCACCTGCACGCTGCTTCCTCGAGTGTCATAATGCCGAAAGGCGCCTGGGAAACCCCTTTCGGCGAGCTGCCGGTGGCTGAAGAGCTCGCCGCTGAAATGCTCCAACGCGTTGCCTTTCGGCGGGAGACACCGGATCGCACCACCCCGGACAACACCATCGAAGTGCAACTGCCCTTCGTCAAATATTTCTTCCCGCGGGTGAAGGTTCTGGCCATGGGGGTCCCGCCGACCGAAGCCGCGCTCGAGATCGGCAAGGCGGTGGTCGAGATGGCCCGGCGGCTGGGGCTGAACCTGAAGGTCATCGGCTCCACCGACCTGACGCACTACGGGCCCAACTACGGGTATACCGGGCACGGGACCGGGCTGGCGGCGGTGGCCTGGGTGACCCAGGAGAACGATCGGCGGATCGTCGAAGCCATGTTGAATCTAGACCCCCGGCGGTTGATTTCGGAGGCGTTGGAGAACCAGAATGCCTGTTGTCCGGGAGCGGCGGCGGCTGCGATCGAGGCGGGCAAGCAACTGGGGGCCCAAACGGCGGAAGCGGTCAGCTACGCCACCAGCTATGACCGCAGTCCGGCAGAGAGCTTCGTGGGGTATACCGGGATCGTTTTTTGAGGTGCGGTCCGGCAGGACGCTTGAAAAAGAAAGCGGGGCGGCTGGTCGGCCGGCGTTTTTGAATTCCTGCCTCCGGGCGATCATGACGACCTCTGCCGCGGTGACACCGAAGAACCGCCAGGGGTCTTCATCACCGGTTGGTGCGCAATGGTCCATACACGCCCGTCTGAACGAACTGCAGGATGCCCGAAATCACCCCTTTGATATCACGGTATCTGTTCTCCTCCAGAGCGACGCCGCCAATCCCCCCGAATACGTTCATCCGGACTAACGCCGCATACCGCGATGAGTGCACCGAGCTTTCCGGCAGTTGGCCGAAAACGTCTGGGTGCCGGTGATCTCGAGGTCCGCCGGTCGGTCGTTCCATACCAGAACGCCAGCCGCCCCGATTTCTATAGCGGTCATTTTTCCCTGATTTCCCGACAGAAATCAAGTAAAAAATGAAAACCCGGTTTGCAGCCCATGGGTATCTCTGGTATGATCTAAAAATTCAGTCAATGCCGCATGTTCCCGGTCGACCCGGGCATGGCTCGGGCAAGCACACAGAAGGGATCTCGCCTCCATGAACATTTGCATTGTCGGTACCGGATACGTCGGTCTTGTGACCGCCGCCTGTCTGGCAGAGATGGGCAACCACATTGTGTGCGTGGACAGCAACCCGGCCGTTATCAGCGGCTTGAGGGACGGGGTCGTGCACATCTTCGAACCGGGGCTCGAAGCGTTGGTCAAACGCAACATGCTGGAAGGACGGCTTAATTTTTCCACGGACCTGAAAGAAGGGATGGAGCATGCCTTGTTCATTTTCAACTGCGTCGGGACCCCGCCCCGCGAGGATGGGTCCTGCGATGTGTCCCAAATTCAAGCGGTTGCGCAACACATCGGTGAGCTGATCACTGATTACAAAATCATCGTCAACAAATCCACCGTGCCGGTCGGAACGGCCGACGAGGTCCATCGGATCATCAGCAGTGAGACCGCGCGGCGCGGTCTGACGATAGAGTTCGATGTTGTGTCCAACCCCGAGTTTTTAAAAGAGGGCGATGCGGTCAACGATTTCATGAAACCCGATCGCATCATCGTCGGGACGGACAACGTGCGCACGGCTAAACTGCTGGAAGCCTTGTATTCACCCTTCGCCCGCAGCCGAGACAAGATGGTCGTGATGAGCCCGCGCAGCGCGGAGATGACCAAGTATGCGGCCAACTGCATGCTGGCCACCAAAATCTCCTTCATCAACGAGATCGCCAACATCTGCGAACGGGTAGGTGCCGACGTCAGTGCCGTGCGGCGGGGAATCGGCGCCGACCACCGCATCGGTTTTCATTTCATCTACCCGGGCATGGGCTATGGCGGATCCTGCTTCCCCAAGGATGTAAAGGCGCTCATCACCACGGCGCGGACGAACGGCTACACACCGGAGCTGATAGCGGCCGTGGACGCCGTCAACCAACGGCAGAAGGGGACGCTGGCTCGCAAGATCGAGGCATTTTTCAGCGGCCGGGGCGGGCTTGCCGGGCGGACCCTGGCTCTCTGGGGCCTGGCGTTCAAGGCCAACACCGACGACATCCGTGAGGCCCCTGCGCTCGAGCTGATCCGGGCGCTGACCGCCGCCGGTATGAAGGTCAAGGCCTTCGACCCGGTCGCTGCCAGCCGGGCCCGGGCGGTGCTCGGAGACAACCCTCTCGTCGAACTCAGCGAGCTGCAATACGAGGTGATCGATGCGGCCGATGCGCTGGCCGTGGCCACGGATTGGAACCAGTTTCGCAACCCTGACTTCCCGCGTATCCAACGGGTGCTGAAAACCCCGGTTATTTTTGACGGCCGCAACCTGTATGATCCGGATATCGTGGCAGCCCATGGGTTGGCCTATGTCAGCATCGGTCGTGCCGCTTTGAGCTCAGGGCTGCCGCCGGAGTCCGTTCTGCCGCTGCGGGATTCCGGCGCCATGGGCTGAAATGTGACGCCATGCTGCATCGTGCGGTTATGGGATTGCTGGTTCTGCTGGTGGTATGTGTCGCGGCCTTCCTGGGCTGGGGCCGGGAAGCCTTGAGCAACCGGGATTTCCCACTGCAAGAGCCGTTTGAGCTGGTCGTAGTCCTGGCCGGACCACTGGATGAGGACGGCCACCGCGTAGCGGCCGGGGTTGCGCTGGCGCTAAGTTGGGAAAACCGCTTTTTGCTCCTGCCCCTGCGCCATCGCGCCCTGACCTGGCCGTGGTTTGTCCGCCACTACCGCATCGAGCCCTCCCTGCCCGAGGAGCGCGTGATCCTCGGCCGCCCGGAAGACTCCAAACGGTCGGAGACCGCCGGATTAGGCGGCACCTTCGCCGAGGCCCGCAAGACCATGGCCGTCATGCAGGAGCGGGGGTTTCGCTCGGCCGTTATCGTGACCTCCGGCTACCACATCCGCCGGGCTCGGCTGGCTTTTGAGCGTGCCGGTACGAACCCGGAGCTGGCCTTCCAGTTTCATGCCGCGGCCAACGACGAGGAGGGCACCGGCGTCTTCTGGTGGCTCGATGGAAGGTCGGTGATGCGAGTTGCCGATGAATATCTAAAGCTGGCGGCGGGCTATGTGTTCTACAAATAGGACACCGGCTCCAGGCAACGCCGTCTTCTAAGCAAGCCCTCTGCCGTCGACCCCGGAGGCTACCGGCCTTTGCCTTGTTTGGCGATCTTGGCCCACGTGTCCTTTAACGTCACCGAACGATTGAAAACCGGCCGCCCCGGCCGGCTGTCCCTCAGGTCTGCACAGAAATACCCCACGCGCTCGAACTGGCAAAGGCTGCCGGGTGCGGCGTGCGCCAGGCTCGGTTCCAGCCGGCAGCCCTCCAGCACCTTCAAAGACTCCGGATTGAGATAGTCCGTAAAGTGGCGGCCCGCCCCGACGTCGCTGGGGTTTTCGCGCGTGAAAAGGTGGTCGTATAGGCGCACCTCGGCGGGCACGGCGTGGTCCGCCGACACCCAGTGCAGGGTCCCCTGCACCTTACGGCCGTCCGGGGCATCCCCGCCGCGGGTGGCCGGGTCATAGGTGCAGCGCAGCTCGACCACCTCGCCGCTGGCGGGGTCCTTGACGACCTCCTCGCAGCGGATGAAATAGGCATACCTCAACCGCACTTCCCGCCCCGGTGCCAATCGAAAGAATTTCCGAGGAGGATCCTCCAGGAAATCCTCGCGTTCGATAAAAAGTTCGCGGCTGAACGGCACCCGGCGGGACCCCATGGCCAGGTCCTCCGGGTTGTTGACGGCGTCGAGCTCTTCCACCCGGCCCTCAGGGTAGTTGACCAGGGTCACCTTGAGCGGCCGCAGCACCGCCATGACCCGGGGGGCCCGCTTGTTCAAATCCTCCCGCAGGCAGTGCTCCAAAAGGCCGATCTCCACCGTGCTGTCGGCCCGGGCCACCCCGATCCGATCGCAAAAGCTGCGCAGGGCCTCGGGCGTATACCCGCGGCGCCGATAGCCGGAAATGGTCGGCATGCGCGGGTCGTCCCAGCCGCTGACGGCCTCCCGTTCCACCAGCTCGATGAGCTTGCGCTTGGAGAGCACGGTGTAGCTGAGGTTGAGCCGGGCAAATTCAATTTGCTGCGGGTGGCAGGGTGTTTCGAGCGACTCCAGGACCCAGTCGTAGAGGGCGCGGTTGTTTTCGAACTCCAGCGTGCAGATGGAATGGGTGATGCCCTCCATCATGTCCGAGAGGCAGTGCGTGAAGTCGTACATCGGGTAGATGCACCAGCTCCCGCCGGTGCGGTAGTGGTGCATGTGCTTGATGCGGTAGAGGGTGGGGTCCCGCAACACGATGTTGGGGGCGGCCATGTCGATCTTGGCCCGCAGCACGCACTCGCCGTCCTTGAAGTCACCGGCACGCATGCGCTGAAACAGCTCCAGATTCTCCTCGATGCGGCGGTCGCGATAGGGGCTGTTGCGGCCGGGCGTGGTCAACGTGCCACGATAGTCGCGGATCTCATCGGCGCTCAGGTGGTCCACATAGGCCTTTCCCCTGCGGATGAGGCCGAGTGCAAACTCGTAGAGGGCCTCGAAATAGTCCGACGCGAAAAAGCGCTTGCCCTGCCAGTCAAACCCCAGCCAGCGAACGTCCTGCTGGATGGACTCGACGTACTCCATGGATTCCTTGGCGGGGTCGGTGTCGTCGAAACGCATGTGGCAGACCCCGCCGAATTCCTGCGCCAGCCCGAAGTTAAGGCAGATGCTCTTGGCGTGGCCGATGTGCAGGTAGCCGTTCGGCTCCGGTGGGAAGCGCGTCACCACCCGGCCGTTGTTCTTTCCGGCGGCGAGATCGGCCTCGATGGTCTGCTTGATGAAATTCGTGGAACCGCTTGCCTCCGGCGGCTTCGTCGAGGGTGTCATGGAGCTGCCTCGCTTAGGTGACGGGTGAATGTGACCCTGCTTGCTATCCGGTGTAATAGCCTTCAACAAAACGACAAATCAACACTAAAAATGGCTTACGGGTGTCCGTAAGCCATTTTTAGTGGCTGAGGGACTAGGATTCGAACCTAGGTTAACGGGGCCAGAACCCGTCGTCCTGCCACTAGACGATCCCTCAGTATCCTAATCGGTATAGATAGCCGAAGCGCTGAAATCAGTCAAGCGTCAAATCGGCATCGACCTTTACTGCCGGCCGGGCGACGCCGAACCCGCTTCGCTCTTTTTCTTTTCGATAAAGGCGATGGCATTTTTCAAACGGGTGAGCACGCGCTCCCGGCCGATGATGGCCATGATCTCATAAATGCCCGGGCTGGCGGCTCGGCCGCTCAAGGCCACCCGCACGGGTTGGGCGATCTTGCCGAGCTTGAGCCCGGTCTTCTCAACCAACCCATGGAATACACGTTCCACGGCCTGCTCCGAGTAATCCTCGAGGGCGTCTACCGCGGCGGCAAGCGATGTGAGCGGCACCAGCGCTTCGGGGGTGAGGAATTTGCGCGCGGCATCCGGTTCGTAGGCGAGCTCCTCGTCAAAATAAAATACGGCCTGCTCGGCCATGTCCCGCAAGGTCTTGCTGCGGGCGCCCAGGCTGGCGATCACTTTCTCGACCCGGGGGTCGCCTTCGATGTCGATGCCCTTCTCACGCATGAACCCGGCGAGCGGTGCCACTAAACGCGAGGGCGCCGCGGCCTTGATGTGGTCGGCGTTCAGGGCTATCAGCTTTTCAACATCGAACACCCCGGCGGCGCGGCCGATGTTTTCCAGGTTGAACACCTCGATCAGTTCGTCCCGGGTGAAAAACTCCTGGTCGCCGTGGGACCATCCCAGACGGACCAGGTAGTTGATCAGGGCTTCTGGCAGGTAGCCCATGTCGCGGTAGGCGGTCACGGAGGTGGCCCCGTGGCGCTTGCTCAGGCGGGCGCGGTCCTTTCCAAGCACCATCGGGACATGGCCGAACAGCGGCAGGGGGGCGCCGAACGCCCTGTAGAGCTGAATCTGTTTGGGGGTGTTCATGACATGGTCGTCGCCCCGGATGATGGTGTTGATTCCCATGGTGATATCGTCCACCACCACCGCGAAGTTGTAGGTGGGGCTGCCGTCGCCGCGGCTGATGACGAAATCGTCCAGCTCTTCGTTTTTGAACACGATGTCGCCTTTGACGACATCTTCCAGCACAGTGGTGCCGGTGAGGGGTGCCTTGAAGCGCACTACCGCCCCTTGGCCGGGCGGCAGGTTTTTATCGCGGCAGGTCCCGTCGTATTTCGGCTTGCCGCCGGAGGCCATGGCCGCCTGGCGCATCCGCTCCACCTGTTCGGGGGTGCAGGTGCAGTGGTAGGCATGCCCCGAATCTAATAGTTTTTGAACATGCTCGCGGTAGACTGCGAAACGTCGCGTCTGATAATAGGGGCCCTCGTCCCAATCCAACCCGAGCCACTCCAGGGCCTCTAAGATGGCATCCACCGAGGCCTGGGTCGAGCGCTCGGTGTCCGTGTCCTCGATGCGCAGGATGAACTTGCCTTTCAGGCGGCGGGCGTATAGCCAGTTGAAAAGTGCGGTCCGCGCTCCGCCGACATGCAGATATCCTGTGGGGCTTGGGGGGAAGCGCGTCACGATCTGATTCATATGGTCTCCTGATAGATAGCTATTATTATTTTGATTTAATTTCGATTAGTTAAATAAATATTTGGCTTAAATAATTGCTGTGACGGCAGTGATCGAGAGCGACCGTCCAACAGCCCGGAGCCACCCTCGCCGGCGAAGCGGCAACGCCTATCCGCCGGCTCTGCGACCCAGCGCCGCCGCCGACCCTAAAATTTAAAAAACATATGAATTCAAATAATTAATATCCAAATCGGCCAGGACCGATTTTTCAGGAGCGTCAATACCACAGAAAGAACTCCGGCACAAGACCAGCTGCGGACATGGAAAAGACTTGACACGGCCCGTGATTTACTTTACTTAAAGCAGCAACCTCGAATTTAACTATATGCTGTAATTACACCATTCAACTCAAATAGTTAGGAGATTACTCATGGGTTTGCCCAAACGAAGAACGTCAAAGTCCCGAAGGGATAAGCGCAGAACCGGAAAGAGCCTGACGGCTCCGTCCGTGTCCACTTGCCCCGACTGTGGGGAGCCCGCCCTTCCCCATCATGCCTGTCCTATCTGCGGCTCCTACAAGGGCCGCAAAGCCGTCCAGACCAAAGAAGATTAACGGATGACCGCATTCATGCAAGGACCGCTCAGTACTACATCCAACGGCGCAGACTCCCACAGGTCACTGGCCGGTCTGGACCCTGAATCCAGGCAGATGGTGCTGGACACGGTGGCCCAGCTTAAAAAGAAGCTCTTGACCAAAGAGAGAATCCTTGATTTCGACCGCCGGGAGGTTTTTCCAGAGGACGTGATCCGGGAGATGCTGGGCCCCGAGATCGGCCTGCAGCTTTTGATGATTCCGGAGGCCTACGGCGGCCTGGGAGGAGGGGCCCGGGACAGTTGCGCCGTGACGCGCGAAATGGCCAAGATCTGCCTGGGCGTCACCACAGCTTTTTTCGCCATCCAGCTGGGGGCCGACCCCATCTTGGTCGGCGCCACCGAGGAGCAGAAGCAGAAGTGGCTCGGCCGGATCGCCGCCGGCGAGGCTCTGGTGGCCTACGCGGTGACCGAGCCGGACGCCGGCAGCAACGTCGCCGCCCTCAAGACCAAGGCCGAGCCGGTAACGGACGCCTCCGGCCGGATCAGCGGCTATCGCATCAACGGCAGCAAGCAGTTCATCTCCACCGGTGGCTACGCGGACTTCATCACCGTTCTTGCCGATGCGCCGGAAGGACCCACCTTTTTCGTCATGGAGAAGGACACCGCCGGCTACCAGCCCGGCAAGGGCGAGGAGAAGCACGGAATCCGCGCCTCCAACACCTCGCCGCTGACCTTTACCGACGCCTTCGTACCGGTGGAAAACCTCATCGGCACCGTTCCGGGCCAAGGCCTGAAGCAGGCCAATGCGGTTTTCGGCTACACCCGGCTGATGGTGGCCTCCATGGGGCTGGGCGCGGGCGAGGCCGCACTCGAAATCGCCATCCCCTACGCCAAGGAACGCATCCAGTTCAAGACGCCGCTTTCCGAGAAACAGGGCTACACCCACAAGCTGATCGTGCCCAACGTGGTGCGCCTGGAGGCAGCGGCGGCCTACATCGACGAGGTGGCCGAACGGCTCGATGCCGGAGGGAAGGACCTCGAGGTGGAGGGCTCCATCGCCAAGTGGTTCGCCACCGAGGCCGGCAACCGAGCGGCCGAGGACGCTATCCAGGCGTTGGGAGGTTACGGCTACATCACCGAGTACGGGGTGGAGAAAATCAAGCGTGACGTGCGCATCACCACCATCTACGAGGGCACGAGCGAGATCCAGCAGAGCATCATCAGCACCTTCCGCTGGAAGAAGAGCCGTAAGACCAAGGGCGAGTTCTACGGGGCGATGGCGGCTGAGATGGAGCAGCTGGAGAAAAATCGTCCCGGCTGCGGGGGCCGCTATTATGCCCTGGCCGCCCGGGCGCTCAATCACCTTGTGGTTGTGGCCGATACCCACCGGCTCACCCGGCAGCAGATCGTCATGTTCGATCTGGCCGAGCTGATGGCCCACGTTGAGGTCGGCGTGGACGTTGCCCGCAGGGCGGACGCCCTGGGCGCTGCGGGCGACCTTCAGGCCGAGCGCGCGGCGCTGGTGGCACGGATCTTTGCTCGCGAGGTCTGCGAGTTTTTCGAACGCTGCAGCCTGCGGATACTGACCGGTACGGGCGGCATCGACCCCGGCGCTGTAATGGACTGCCTCGCCGAAATCCGGTTCAGTGAGTTTGCCGGCAGTTGCCGCCATTTGATCAAGGACATGGACCGGCTGGCCGACATCGTTTTCGGCAGGTGACGTCTGCCGTCCCCGGCTCAGCTCTTTATTGCCAAAGGAGATTAGGATGCGCTTCAAAGACAAAGTGGTTATGGTCTCCGGCGCCGCCGCCGGCATCGGCCGTGTGACCGCCGAGGCATTCGCCCGGGAAGGGGCCACCCTGGCCATCTGCGACGTCAACCCCGAGGCCGGGGAGTCCGCCGCCAAAGCGCTCGGGCCGAAGGCCTTCTTCCACGCCGTTGACGTTTCGAAGGAAGCGGCCGTCTCAGAGTGGGCGGATGAGGTGGCCAAGCACTGCGGGCGCATCGACGTTCTCGTCAACAACGCGGGGATAACGCGGGATGCCCTGCTCATGCGGATGAAGGAATCCGACTGGGATCTGGTGATGGCCATCAACCTCAAGGGTGCCTTTCTGTGCACCAAAGCGGCGGTGCGCCACATGGCTCAGCAGCGGGCGGGCCGGATCGTCAATGTGGCCTCCGTGGTCGGAGTGGTCGGCAACATCGGGCAGGCCAACTACGTGGCCTCCAAGGCGGGCCTGATCGGCCTGACCAAGACCGTCGCCCGCGAGTTCGCCGCCCGGGGCATCACGGTGAATGCCGTGGCGCCGGGCTTCATCGAGACCCAAATGACCGCCGTGCTGAGCGACAAAATCAAACAGGCCTTTCTGACCCAGATTCCTCTGGGCCGGGCCGGAATGCCCCAGGACGTGGCCGATGCCATCCTGTTTCTGGCTTCGGATCAGGCCGCCTATCTCACCGGGCAGGTGCTCCATGTGAGCGGCGGAATGGTGATGTGATCAGACCCGAAAGGCTCTGCCCTGACCCAAACCGACACGGCGTTCACAACCCCCTTAAGACGGGACTAATTGAAACCACGGAGGAATCGATATGTCAGAGAGCATCGAAGAAAAAGTCAAGAAAATCATTGCGGAAAAGCTCAGTGTGGACCTCTCGGAAGTCAAGCCGGAGGCCTCGTTTGTGGACGACCTGGGTGCTGATTCCCTGGATCTGGTCGAATTGATCATGTCCATGGAAGAGGAGTTCGGCGTTGAAATCTCCGATGAGGACGCCGAAAAAATCGTGACCGTCAAGGACGCGATCAGCTACGTCCACAACCGGAAGTAGCACTTCAACCGAACGGCAGAATGTTCAAAGGAGGCGCTTTGAAGAGGCGGGTCGTTGTCACAGGCGTGGGGATGGTCAGCCCCCTGGGGATCGGGGTTAGGGATAGCTGGGCTGCGCTGTGTGCCGGCAAATCGGGAGTGGCGCACATCACCCGGTTTGATGCCACGCCTTACGACACCCATATCGCCGCCGAGGTCAAGGGGTACAACCCCGAGGAGTTCATGGGCCGCAAGGAGGCCAGACGCCTGGAGTTGTTCATTTCATATGCCGTTGCGGCCACCCGAATGGCCGTGGACGACTCCGGGCTTAAGATCACCCCTGAAAATGCCGGCCGGATCGGTGTGATCA
Organism: Desulfobacterales bacterium; assembly: GCA_041736435.1. GTDB lineage: Bacteria > Desulfobacterota > Desulfobacteria > Desulfobacterales > SpSt-501 > SpSt-501. The sequence continues at coordinate 16,654 of JBGSTS010000208.1, forward strand.
CCGGGTGCGGACTGGGCGGGTTGCGGTTCATGGAGGACACCATTTACGACCTGAAGCAAAATGGCCCACGGCGGGTCAGCCCTTTTTTCATCCCCATGATGATCGGCAACATGGCCCCGGGGATGATCTCCATTCTGTTCGGCGCCAAAGGCCCCAACTTGTCCCTGGCGACAGCGTGTGCGGCCGGGGCCCATGCGGTGGGGGAATCCTTTAAATTGATTCAGCAAGGCCGGGTGGATGCCATGATTACCGGCGGGACCGAGGCCGTGATCGCCCCGTCGTGCATCGCCGGTTTCAACGCCATGAAGGCCCTTTCCACCCGCAATGCCGATCCGGAGAGGGCTTCGCGGCCGTTCGAACGCGACCGGGACGGCTTTGTCCCCGGAGAAGGTGCCGGGATTCTGATTCTGGAGGAACTCGAACATGCCCGGCAGCGCGGGGCGCGGATTTATGCCGAGATGACCGGCTACGGGCTCACAGGCGACGGTTACCACATGACCTCACCGCCCCCGGATGGCAACGGGGCGGCCCGCTGCATGCAGATGGCCATCGAGGATGCCGGCATTCGGCCGGACCAAGTGGACTACATCAATGCGCACGGCACCTCCACCGAACTGAACGACCTTTACGAAACCCGGGCCATCAAAACCGTCTTTAAAGAGCATGCCTACAAATTGGCGGTCAGTTCCACCAAATCCATGACCGGGCATCTTCTCGGCGGGGCCGGCGGTATCGAAACCGTATTCACGGCGCTGACGATTCACCAGGGCATCCTTCCGCCCACCATCAACTACGATAACCCGGCGGATGAGCTTGATCTGGACTACGTCCCCAACACGGCTCGGAAAACCCCCGTTACCCACGCCATGTCCAATTCGTTCGGTTTCGGGGGTACCAACGCCGCCTTGATTCTCAAAAAGTGCATGGGTTGAAGAACACCCGTCTAATTTCCAGGCCATGGCCCCAGACCGTGTGCCCCCCCGCACGCCCAACGCCCGGTTTCTAATGGCCAATCCGTAACATTTCTCTTGCGATCCAACGTATTGCAATATACTATATCTCGCACTTACTCCGGAATGCGAAGAAGGTCATATCGGTTTCGATCCTTAATGGCGACACCTGGCAAGAACCACGGCCGCAAACGGTCGCAGCCATCATCGCCAAGGCTTTGGGGTAAGACTGTCTCGACGTGGCATACCCAACCAATGCGGCAGCGGACCGGAAAAGCGGATGAGCACTGAGCGGCCCTCCTGGGAAACCTACTTCATGGACATCACCGCCCTTGTCGCCAAGCGCACCACCTGCCTGCGGCGTGGGGTCGGCGCCGTGATCGTCAAGGATAAGCGCATCCTGGCAACCGGCTACAACGGGGCCCCCTCCGGCATCCGCCATTGCGCCGAGACCGGCTGCCTGCGGGAAAAACTCAACGTCCAATCCGGCATGCGCCACGAGTTGTGCCGAGGCATCCATGCCGAACAAAATGCAATTATTCAAGCTGCTTATCATGGAGTGTCCATCAAGGGGGCCGATCTCTTTTGCACCAACCAGCCCTGCGCCATATGTGCAAAAATGATCATCAATGCCGGTATTGTTCGAATCTATTACCGTTGTGGGTATGCGGACGAGCTTGCCCGGGAAATGCTCTCGGAAGCGCACATCGAGATGATCCAGACGGCCGGAACCGACAATGCGGGCCGGTGCAGTCCAAAAAACTGAAACCTCCGGCAGCCGGAACCGCGAAGTTCCTTGCAAAGGGTTGGTGATCTCTCCCGCATGATGGCAGGCTATCGTGGTGAGCCGGTGGCGGCGGAAAGGGAAAAGGAATGAAGTGCCCGTACTGCAGCGAAATCGAAAACAAGGTGATCGACTCGAGACTGAGCAAGGATGCCAGCGTTATCCGCAGGCGCCGGGAGTGTCTGACGTGCAATCGGAGGTTCACCACCTACGAGCACATCGAAGAGATCCCGATCATGATCATCAAGAAAGACGGGCGCCGCGAGCTGTTCAACCGCGAGAAGGTGCGCTCGGGCATGCTGAAGGCTTGCGAGAAGCGCAACATCAGCATGAACAGCATCGAGGAATTCATCGATGAGATGGAGCGGGATCTGCGCGAGTCCGAAGACAAGGAAATCTCGGCTTCGGTGGTCGGCGAAAAGATCATGGCCAAGCTCCACGAGCTGGACGATGTCGCCTATGTTCGTTTTGCCTCGGTTTACCGGGAATTCAAGGATGTGAATGATTTTGTGGCCGAGTTGAAAAAGCTTTTGAGCGTTGAGAAGGCAGGCAAAAATACGGTGGTCCCCCCTGCGGACACTCACGCCAAAACGTAAGCCGGACCGGCCGTGCCCTTGCCGAGGAACTCCGGAGACGTGCCTGCAGCGCCCCACCCCGGGAGCCACCGCCGCGATATCCATGGACGACCGCCGTTTCATGCAGATGGCCCTTGAGCTGGCGGCCAACGGCCGAGGGCTGACATCCCCCAATCCGATGGTCGGTGCCGTGGTCGTAAGAGACCAGGTCGTGGTGGGCCAAGGCTACCATCAGGCGGCCGGCAGACCCCATGCGGAGGTCTACGCCATCGATGCGGCCGGCGAAAAAGCTTGCGGGGGGACGCTTTACGTCAACCTGGAGCCGTGCAACCATACCGGGCGAACCCCGCCGTGCACGCTCAAGATCCTATCGGCCGGCATCCGGCGGGTGGTGATCGGCATGCGGGATCCCAACCCCGGGGTTGCCGGCGGCGGCGCTGCATTCCTGGAACGGCATGGCGTCGAGGTGTGCCAGGGGGTTTGCGCCCCCGAGGCCGAGGCGCTCAACGAGGTTTTCATCAAATACATCCAAACCGGGCGCCCGTTTGTGATTGCCAAGTGCGCCGCCACCCTGGATGGCCGGATCGCCACACGCACCGGCGACTCACGGTGGGTGACGGGTGAGGCCGCCCGGGCATTCGTGCACGAACTGCGGCAGTCGGTGGATGCCGTCATGGTCGGGGTGGACACCATCGTGGCGGACGACCCGCAGTTGACCACCCGCCGCGCAGTCGGTCCATCGCGCGACCCGCTGCGGGTGGTTCTCGACACGCACGCACGCATCCCGACCTCGGCTCGCGTGATTCGTCACGCGTCCCAGGCCGACACCCTCGTCGTGACCGGGCCGGGGGTGAATGCCGACGTGAAACGCCGCATCGCGCGCCGCGGGGTGCGCGTCATGGAAACCGCCACGCGTGCGGGCCGGATCGATTTGGGTCTTCTTTTGCCGCAGCTGGGCGGGCAAAGAATCACCAGTGTGTTGATCGAAGGCGGGAGCCGGGTGCTGGCATCCGCGTTTCGGGATGGAATCGTCGACAAAGCCTGTTTTTTTGTGGCGCCGCTCATCACCGGCGGGGACGACGGTGTCCCGGTTTGCCGGGGCGAGGGGGTCGAGCGCATGCAGGAGTGCATTCGGCTGACTCGCATCAACAGCCGGCGCTTCGGCGACGACATTTTGATCGAGGGCTACCTACCAAGGGCTTGAAGCGTTATGTTTACCGGCATCATAGAAGGTTTGGGTTCCATTTCGGCGCTGCGCCCCGCCGGGCAGGGACGCCGTCTCAGCATCCAGTCGGATTTCGACCTGAGCGCCAGCAAGATCGGCGACAGCATATCGGTCAGCGGCGCCTGTCTGACGGTGGTGCGGCTTGCCCCACGCAGTTTCGATGCGGACGTGGCACCGGAAACCTTTGCGAAAACAACCTTCGGCCAGGCCCGCGTCGGAGACCGCGTCAACCTCGAGCGGGCGATGCGCCTGTCGGACCGCATCGACGGCCACCTGGTCTCCGGGCACATCGACGGCACCGGTGTGATCGAGTCGCGCGAACCGGTAGGAAACGCCATCGTCGTAACGTTCCGTGTGGCTGAGGCGCTCGTGCGCTACCTGATCGTCAAGGGCTCCGTCGCCGTGGACGGGGTCAGCCTCACGATCAACACCATCGAGGCCACCCGGTTTGCGGTCAGCATCATTCCGCACACGGCCGCGTGGACCACTATCGGTTTCAAAAACACCGGCGAACACGTCAACGTTGAAACCGACATGATCGGCAAATATGTGGAGCGGTTTCTGACGTCCGGCCGCAACCCCGCCGCCCCGCCATCGGGGGTTACGATGGAGATGCTGGCCAAGGCGGGATACATCCGCTGAAATTTTTAACCCGTTTGGAGTTCGTATGCCTCACATTTCAATCGAGCAGGCCGTTGCCGACATCCGGCAGGGCCGGATGGTTATTTTAGTCGACGGCCGGGAACCTGAAAACGAGGGGGATTTTTGTCTGGCGGCGGAAAAGGTGACCCCGGCCGTCATTAATTTCATGGCCAGAAACGGTCGTGGGTTGATCTGCATGTCGCTGACACGTCTGAGAGCTCAGGAACTGGATCTTCCGCCGATGGTGGGGAATAACACATCCCGCTACGGCACCGGTTTTACCGTTTCGGTGGATGCGCGCTGCGGGATCGCGGGGGGGGTCTCCGCTGCCGACCGGGCGACGACGATCCTTACGGCCGTGGCGGACAATGCCCGGCCCCAGGATTTGGTCCGGCCCGGCCACGTCTTTCCGTTGATGTCCCGTGAGGGCGGGGTGATCGTCAGAACGGGCCAGACGGAGGGGTCCGTGGATTTGGCACGGTTGGCCGGGTTGACCCCGGCCGGCGTGATCTGCGCCATCATGGACGAGGACGGGTCCATGGCCAAGATCCCGGCGCTGGAAAAGCTCAGCGACACTCTCGGGATCGGCATTTGCAGCATCACCGATTTGATCGAATACCGCATGCGGACCGAGTCATTTGTCCACCGCGTGGCCGAAGCGGTGGTGCCCACCGTGATCGCCGGGGATTTCCAGGCCATCGTGTATGAAAACGACATCGACAACCTGCTGCATTTCGCCATGGTGAAAGGCACCATCGATCCCGAGAAGCCGGTCTTGGTGCGGGTGCATTCCGAGTGCCTGACCGGTGACATCTTCGGGTCGCTGCGCTGCGACTGCGGACCGCAGCTGCACCGGGCACTGGCCATGATAGAGGAAGAGGGCAGCGGGGTGCTGCTCTATATCCGGCAGGAGGGCCGGGGCATCGGCCTGGTGAACAAGATCCGGGCCTATGCCCTCCAGGACCAGGGACTGGACACGGTGGAAGCCAACGTCAAGCTGGGCTTCGAGCCGGACATGCGCAACTACGGGATCGGCGCCCAGGTGCTGGCGGACCTCGGGGTGCGCCGGATGCGTCTGTTGACCAACAACCCGAAAAAGATGGTCGGGTTGCAGGGCTACGGCCTGAGCGTGGTCGACCAGGTGCCGATTGAAATCGAACCCAACGAGTTCAACAAGTGCTATCTCGAGTGCAAGAAGCTCAAGATGGGACACTTGTTGAGCTTGGAGAAAACACCTTAAAAGGAGCCAGCATGCCGAAGATCATCGAGGGGAAACTCAGCGCGCAAGGAAAGAAGTTTGCCATCGTGGCCAGCCGCTACAACGATTTCATCACCGAAAAGCTGGTGAGCGGGGCGTTGGATGCGCTCTCCCGCTGCGGGGCCAAGGAGACGGACATCGAAGTGTTCAAGGTCCCGGGGGCGTTTGAAATACCCCTGGTGGCCAAGCGGGTGGCCGGGACGAAACGCTTCGATGCGGTGGTGTGCCTGGGGGCGGTGATCCGCGGGGCCACGCCGCATTTCGACTTCGTGGCGGCCGAGGCCTCCAAGGGGATCGCCCAGGTGATGATGGAGACCGGGCTGCCGGTTATTTTCGGCGTGATCACCGTGGACACGATTGAGCAGGCGATCGAGCGAGCCGGCACCAAGCTGGACAACAAGGGCTTCAGCGCGGGCATGGCCGCTGTGGAGATGGCGAATCTCTTCGATGCGGTGTGACCCTCATGGGGACTCGTCGCAAGGCGCGCGAACTGGCCATGCAGGCGCTTTTTTTTATGGACCTGCGCAATGATTTCTCGGCTGAGACGTTCCGCCAATTTTGCGCCAGCTTTGCTCCCAAGCCGGATGTGCGACCTTTTTTTGTGCAGTTGGTGGAAGGGGTGCTGCAGCGCCGCGACCGGCTGGATGCTCTGATTCAGTCCGCCTCGGAGAACTGGTCTTTAGAGCGCATGTCCGGTGTGGACAGAAATGTCATGCGCATCGCCGTCTTCGAGATGTTGAGCTGCAAGGAGATCCCCGCCAAGGTGAGCATCAACGAGGCGGTGGACATCGGCAAGAAATTCGGAACCGAGGAGTCGGGCGCCTTCATCAACGGAATCATTGACACGATCCGCGCCGCGATCGAACGGGGCGAAATCCGGCCTCTCGCGGCGGACCGAACGGCCGAGGCGGCGGCAGACGATAAGAGGACGCTTGTCGAAACCCCGACGCGGCGGCCGGACCCGGAGGAAATTTCATGATCATCCAAACACTGACCGTCGGGCCTATCATGGCCAACTGTTTCATCGTCGGCTGTGAGCAGACCCGTGCGGCCGCCGTCATCGACCCCGGCGACGAGGCCGACCGGATTCTGCTGGCCTTGGCGGATGCGCGGCTGACCGTCGCCCAGATCATCAATACGCACGGGCATTTCGACCATGTCGGTGCGAACGCCCGCCTCAAGAAGGCCACCGGAGCCCCCATATCGGCGCACGCGCTCGATGCCCCCATGCTCACCCAATTGTCCCGGATGGCTGCGATGTGGGGGATGTCCGCCGAGAATTCCCCCGCCCCGGACCGGCTGATCGACGAGGGCGACCGCATCGTGGCCGGTACCATCACCTTTCAGGTGATCCACACCCCCGGCCACACCCCCGGGGGGGTGTCGCTGCTTTCGGACGGCCACCTGTTCGTGGGGGACACCCTGTTTGCGGGCTCGGTGGGGCGCACGGATTTTCCAGGCGGGGATTTCGAAACGCTCAAGGTGAGCATCCAGCAGAAGCTGTTTGTTTTGGACGATGCCCTTCGCGTTCATGCCGGCCATGGGCCGGATACGACGATTGGCGAGGAAAAACGCCACAACCCCTTCGTGGGGGTCGGGGCGAGGATGGGATGATCCGTCCGGTTAGAAGGCCCCCAGCTGACAGGGTTTGATCTTGATCCGCAGGGCTTCGCAGGCGGCGCTCACTCTCATTTTGGGCACTTTTAGCGCCTGGGCGATCTCCCAGGCATTCCGGCAGGAAAGCCTGTCGCTTTCAAGCTTGGCGCGGATGGCTGCCGCCATTTCGGGATGGACGGTGTCAGCCGGCCGGACGATTTTCTTTTCGGGTGTATACCCGAACAGGCCAAGCTGACACTTCACGATCCGAAGGCCTGACCGGTCCATCGCCTGGCCGATGTCGGCTGCCGGTCGTTTCAGTCCCGCGGCGATGTCGAACACCACGGCGCAGGCCACTTGGCCATCCCGCGACCGCTCCAGGAGAGCGTCCCGGACGGCGGGTTCGATTTCGGCCGCCGGCTGCCCGTTACGGTTCGGTTCGATGTGCTGGTTGGATGTCGTTTTCATGATGGCCCCTTGCTCCCGCCGGTTTGCTGAAAACCGACGGGTCTGATATACAATTAAAATTCGGGTGGTTCGGAATCACGTCGGCGTTTTGCGCCGCGGGGCTGCTACCGGCCCCGGCACCCCATGGACTTTCGGCGAGGATCATAGCATACTTTTTTGTGGACCGGCAACCCCCGCCCGGTCCCTGGATCAGCGGCCTTTTTATGTCGGAAGCGATCACGCGCAGGCCTGCACGGCAGATCCGTGTCGGAGCCGTTCCGGTCGGCGGCGGCGCCGTGATATCGGTGCAGTCGATGACCAACACCCCTACGGCCGATGTGGAGGCCACCGCCGCTCAGATCCGCCGCCTGGAGCTGGCGGGCTGCGACATCGTGCGCGTAGCGGTGCCGGACGAGGACTCCGCCGCTGCAATTGCCGGCATCAAAGCCCGCATCAGGACCCCGCTCATTGCGGATGTCCACTTCGATCACCGGTTGGCCATCGCCGCTGCTCAGGCCGGGGCGGACGGTCTGCGAATCAACCCCGGCAACATCGGAACGGTGCGCCAGGTGCGGGCCGTTGTGGAGTGCGCAAAGGAACGGGGGATTCCCATTCGTATCGGAGTCAATGCGGGATCGCTCGAAAAGGATATCGTCAAAAAATACCGGGGCGCCACGGCCGATGGTATGGTCGAGAGTGCGCTGCGGAACATCGAGCTGTTGCGTGGGCTCGATTTCGAAGCCATCAAGGTGTCGCTGAAGGCCTCGGACGTGCCGCGTACGGTGGCGGCCTACCGCCAGCTTGCCGTCCGGACGAATGTCCCGCTGCACCTTGGCGTCACCGAAGCCGGCACTCTGTTTTCGGGTATCGTCAAGTCCGCTCTGGGCATCGGCCTGCTCCTGGCCGAGGGCATCGGGGACACCCTGCGGGTGTCGCTGACCCGTGACCCGGCGGAAGAGGTGCGCGTCGGCTTTGAGATCCTCAAGGCCCTCCACCTTCGTCGACGCGGGCCCGAGATCATTGCCTGCCCGACCTGCGGTCGGACCCGGATCGACCTCTTCGGCATCGTCGAGCGGATTGAACATGCCCTGATGGCCTCCACCGCTCCGATAACGATCGCCGTCATGGGCTGTGTGGTGAACGGCCCCGGCGAGGCGCGCGAGGCCGACATCGGCATCGCCGGCGGCGACGGCGTGGGAATCCTGTTTCGTAAGGGCAAGGTCGTCAAGAAGTTCCCGGAAGAGCAACTGGTGGAGGCGCTGCTCGCTGAAGTGGCCAGCGTTGAAAAGAGCCGGAAGCTCGCCGCCGAATGATCGAAGGCAGAAAAGGAGTCCTCCGGCAACTGAACCCGCCGGCCACCGCACCGTTGAGGGTGCCTGGCCGGTGGGGGCACGGCCGGGTTCCGACCGGAGCGATACAACCAGGGATAGTGGATTTTGCCTCGAGGTTCCAGCGTCGAGCTGGTTAAGGACTAAACCAATAGAGAGGGGACCCGCAACGCAGATGGGAAAACAGCCGAAAAACGCAATTTCGCCGACCCGCAGCGAGGATTATCCGGAGTGGTACCAGCAGGTGATCAAGGCATCGGACATGGCGGAGCGCTCACCGGTCCGCGGCTGCATGGTGATCAAACCCTGGGGCTATGCCCTGTGGGAGAATATCATGCAGGCCATGGACGGCATGTTCAAGGACACCGGGGTCAAGAACGCCTATTTCCCGCTCTTCATCCCGTTGAGCTTTATGCAGAAAGAGGCCGATCACGTTGAAGGGTTCGCCAAGGAATGCGCGGTCGTCACCCATCACCGGCTGGAAAAAGACGCCACCGGCGCGCTGATCCCATCCGGGCTTCTCACGGAGCCGTTGGTGGTGCGGCCCACCTCCGAGACGATCATCGCGGACGCTTTTTCCAAGTGGATCAGCAGCTACCGGGACCTGCCGATTCTGCTCAACCAGTGGGGCAACGTGGTCCGCTGGGAAATGCGCACACGCATCTTCCTGCGGACCAGCGAGTTCCTCTGGCAGGAAGGGCACACGGCGCATGCCACCCAGGCCGAGGCCCTCGAGCGCACCCAGATGATGCTGGATATCTACGCCCGGCTGGCGGAAGAGACCCTGGCCATGCCGGTCATCAAAGGCACCAAGACGGCGGCCGAGCGTTTCCCCGGGGCCGTGGACACGCTGTGCATCGAGGCCATGATGCAGGACTGCAAGGCGCTCCAAGCCGGCACCTCTCACTTTCTGGGGCAAAACTTCGCGCGCGCCTCGCAGATCAAGTTCCAGTCTGCCGATGAAAAAGAGGAGTACGCCTGGACCACCTCGTGGGGCGCCTCCACCCGGCTGATCGGCGGGGTGATCATGACCCACGGCGATGACGACGGCGTTATCATGCCGCCCCGGGCGGCCTCAGCCCACGTCGTCTTGCTGCCGATCTTTAAGAAAGAGGACGAACGCCAGGCCGTCATGGCCTACACCGAGGGGCTCGCCCGGGAGCTCCGGCGTCGAAGCTACCATGACCGCCGGCTCACCGTGGAGATCGACCCGCGGGACATCGGCGGCGCCCGGGGCTGGGAATGGATCAAAAAGGGGATCCCGCTGCGGGTGGAGATCGGCGCGCGGGAGGTCAGGGAAAATACCGTGTTCGTGGGACGGCGGGACAAGCCCCATCAGGAGCGCTCGGCGCTGAAGCGGGAGGCGTTTGTGGCTGAAATCGCCGGCATTTTGGACGACATTCAGAACACCCTCTTTGCCCGGGCGGCGGCTTTTCGCAAAGCGCACTGCACGGAAATCGACGACCGTGGGGAATTTTACGATTACTTCACGCCCCGCAACATCGAAAAACCCGAAATCCACGGCGGTTTCGCTTTTTCAGGCTGGTGCGGCGCCCCGGAGTGCGAGGCCAAGATCAAAGAGGAGCTCACCGTCACCATCCGGTGCATTCCCTTCGAGGATGCGGGGCGGCAGGCCGCCTGCATCGCATGTGGTCGCACCGGCCCGCGGGTGGTTTACGCCAAAGCCTATTGAAGGTCGAAGCGGGCTTTTATGATACGGATCAACGACATCCTCGACAAGGTCTCCGCCTACCATCCGGCGGCGGGCCTGGATGTCATCGAACGTGCCTACGTCTATTCCGCCCAAGTGCATGCCGGCCAAATGCGCCTTTCCGGCGAGCCCTACCTCATGCACCCTCTCGAGGTGGCCAACATCCTATCCGATATGAAGCTCGATGCGGTCAGCGTCGCCGCCGGCATGCTGCACGATGTGCTGGAGGACACGCACGCAACGGCCGAGGAACTCCAAGCAATTTTCGGCACAGAGGTCCTGAGCATCGTCTCCGGCGTCACCAAGCTGAGCACCATGCCGACCTCCACCTCCCAGGAACGGCAGGCCGAAAACATCCGCAAGATGTTTCTCGCCATGGCCCGCGACATCCGCGTCATTCTCATCAAACTCGCCGACCGGCTTCACAACATGCGCACCCTGCGGTTCCACTCCCCGGAGCGACGCAAGGCGATCGCGCAGGAGACCTTGGACATCTACGCGCCGATCGCCGCGCGCTTGGGCATTTACTGGATCAAGACCGAGTTGGAGGAGAACGCCTTCAAGTACATCAACCCGGAGCAATATGCCAGCATCGAGAACCTCGTCGCCAAATCCAAAACGGAGCGCGAGCGCTACATCGAGACCGTCAAAGACACCATCCATCGCAAGCTCACGGAGGCGGGCCTCGAGGGAGACGTCCTTGGCCGCAGCAAGAACTACTTCAGCATCTACTCCAAGATGCAGGAGCAGAACCTCTCCTTCGACCAGATCTACGATCTGATCGCCTTCCGGATCATCCTGGGCACGATGCCCCAATGCTACGAGGCGTTGGGGTTGATCCACTCCATGTGGAAGCCCATCGATTACAAGTTCAAGGATTACATCGGCCGGCCCAAACCCAACATGTACCAATCTCTGCACACGACCGTGATCGGGCCGGTCGGCGAGCGTATTGAAATCCAGATCCGGACCGGTGAGATGGATCGGGTGGCCAAGTCCGGGATCGCCGCTCATTGGAGCTACAAGGAAGGCGGCCGCATCGACGAGAACATCAGCCAGAAGTTCGCCTGGATCCAGGACCTGGTGGAGAATCAGGAGAGCTTCCGCGACCCCGGCGAGTTTTTGGAGAACGTCCGCATCGACCTCTTCCCGGATGAGGTCTACGTCTTCACACCCAAGGGGGACATCCGCGCCCTGCCGCGTGGGGCCACGCCCGTGGACTTCGCCTACCTGATCCACACGGAGGTGGGCCACAAGTGCATCGGCGCCAAGGTCAACGGCCAGATGGTGACCTTGCCCTATCAGCTGCAGACGGGCGACATTGTTGAAATCGTCACTTCCAAGAACCACACCCCCAGCAAGGATTGGCTTAAATTCGTCAAGACCATGAAGGCGCGCTCCAAGATCCGTCAGTGGATCAAGTTTCAGGAGAAGGAGCGCAGCATCAGCCTCGGCCGGGAGATCCTGGAGAAGACCTTCCGCAAGGAGAAACTCAACTTTGTCGCGCTCAGCAAGACCGAGAAGATGGACGAGGTGGTGGAGCAGCTCGGGGTGAAAACCCTGGATGACCTCGTTGCCAACGTGGGGTACGGCAAACTCACCCCGCTTCAGGTGCTGCGGCCCTTCACCGTGCGGCCGCCGGCGGACGACACCTTCCGGGAATCGCTCATGGAAAAGCTCATGAGCCGCGTCCGCAAGAAAAAACCTCAGGCCGGCATCCTGGTCAAGGGGGTCGAGGATATTCTGATCAAATTCGGCAAATGCTGCCAGCCGGTGCCGGGGGATGCCATTATCGGCTATATCACCCAGGGGTATGGGGTCACTGTGCACCGCGCCAGCTGCGTGAACGCCCTGCGCACCAATCCGGAGCGGCAGATCTCGGTCGAATGGAATACCGCTGCCACCGAAACCTATCCGGTCAAGATTCAAATTTTATCTTACGACCGGGTGGGGTTGCTGGCCGATATCGTGGGGAGCATCAGCAAATCAGGGGCCAATATCCTGAACGCGAGCTCGGAGACCAAGGAAAACAAGATGGTCGAGAGCCATTTCACGATCAACGTCGGCGACAAGGAGCATTTGGAAAAAATTCTAGTTTTTCTCAAGCGGGTCAAACAGGTTCAGGACGCTCGCCGGGTGGGCTGACCGGGTCAGGGTGCCTTTTGCACGCGTCCGGATTTGATGCAGCGGGTGCAGACGACCAGGGTCCGGGCCTGCCCCCCACGCAGGGCGCGAACCCGCTGGAGGTTGGGATTGAAACGGCGCTTGGTCACATTATGCGCATGGCTGATGTGGCTGCCCACCATCGGTTTTTTCCCGCAGATTTCACAAATCCTGGACATGACGGCACACTCCCTATCTTATGTTTAAAAGAGCCTTTTAACCCAAAAAAATAGTAAAGATCAAGAGTTTTTTATAAGCGGAAGGCGACCGAAGCGGATCAGGTGCCCGCGCGTGCTGCAGCAGAGATCCCGGAGGCCCCTGACGCGGCGATTCGGGCCTCGGTGCGTTCAATGAAGTCGAGCGCCTGCTGATGGAACCCGACGTCGGGGTAGTTGAGGATAACGGAGCGAAAGCGGGCAAGGGCTGCCGGGTAGTGCTTGCTGTTGAAGTAGAATACCCCGATCCCGAAGTCGTGGCCTGCCAAGCTCTTGTAGCAGCCGACAACGTGTTCGGCCGCGCTGCGGGCGTACGGGGAGTCGGGGTGCTGCTGGATCAACCGCTGGAACGTCTCCAAGGCCTTGCGCGCGGAACTCTGGTCACGGTCCGGGGTGGTGATGCGATCGAAATGGCTGCGGCCGATTTGATAGATGGCGTAGGGAACCGCCTCGTTGCGGGGGTGAAGCTTTTCGAACTCTTCGTAGGCGAAGATCGCGTCTTCGTACTGCTCGAGCCGATAATGCGCATCGGCCAGCTTCAACTCCGCCAGGATGGCATACTTGGAGAAGGGATAGATATCTTTGAGGCGTTGAAAGCGGTCGACCGCCTCCTTGTAATTGCCGTCGTCATAGGACTCCATTCCGGCCCAGGCCAACTCCTCGGCCGTGAGGTTTTCTTCGGATCCGTCGAAAATGCCGGTGATCGACTCTTTGAGGCCGATGTAGGTATCGCTGAGGGTGGTGCATCCGCAGAGGATCAGCGCGAGCACCGTGCACCCCGCTACTGCCGCTGATCGATAGCGCTTGATCATGCCCCCGCCCACCCCTCTGAACCAGCTTGGCGTGGTTGTCTGAAACCGCACGCCTGCCCGGCAAAAACGGGGGCACCGGAATGTCCGCCGCCCCGCCCTGTTCCGCCCCCGATCCGGGAGAAATGGTCTGCTCCCACTTAAACGAGCTTGGTGAGCGCCTCTTCCAGTTTGGATTTGGCGACCATCCCGGTAATCTGGTTGACAACGGAGCCGGCTTTAAAAAAGATAAGCGTCGGGATCGCCTTGATCCCGTACTTGCCGGGCGTGACCGGGCTGTTGTCTACATTGCACTTGGCAAACTTGACTTGACCGCTGTAACTCTTGGACAGATCCTCGACCACCGGTGCGATTGCCTTGCATGGCCCGCACCAGGGAGCCCAAAAATCAACCAGAACGGGTTTGTCGGACTGGAGCACCTCGGCTTCAAAATTGCCGTCATCGATTTCAATGATCCCCTCTGCCATGGATTCCATCCTTTCATCCGCAAAATAAAAATGATAATAAAGTCAAAGAGTGTGGATGTCAACATGAGCGGCGGCGACCTGGAGGCAACCGATGGCAAAGCGAGTACGCTTGGGAGTCCTGATTTCGGGTGGGGGCACAAACCTGCAGGCCATCATCGACGCCTGCGAAAGCGCTCGCATCGATGCCGAGGTGGTGTTCGTTGGCAGCGACAACCCACAGGCCTCCGGCATCGAGCGGGCCCGAAGACACGGCATCCCGGCCCTCGTGGTCGACTACCGCGCCCTCGCCCACTCCTTCCGGGCAGCTCCCGACGCCGCCAAGCTCCCGGCGGATTTCCGTCTGGAGGAGATCCGCGCCAAGCAGGGCCTGTTGGCGAAAGACGTCGACCCTGAACGGCTGGATGAATTTTTAAAGACCCGGGCCGTCGCCGAGGCCGCCCTGCTCGCCGCCATGCAACCCACCCCGTTTGACCTCCTTGCGCTGGCAGGGTTTATGCGCAACTTCACCCCGTATTTCATTGACCGCGTGAACACGGACCGGGCCGTGCCGCGCATCATGAATATCCACCCGGCACTGCTGCCCGCTTTCCCGGGCACCGACGGCTATGGGGACACCTTCCGCTACGGTTGCAAAATCGCGGGGTGCACCGTGCATTTCGTCGATTACGGCGAGGATTCGGGTCCCATCATCGGGCAGCGGGCCTTCCCGATCCGGGAGGAGGACACGATCGAAACCATCCGACAGCGAGGCTTGGAGCAGGAGTGGGAACTCTACCCCGAATGCATCCAGCTTTTCGCCGAAGGCCGCCTCAAGACGGTCCGGATGACGCACCCGCTGCCGAACGGCCAGAAATTCGAGCGCACAGTGGTAACCATACTGCCCAAAAATTGATGAGTGCCTCCGAAGGCAGTGCTCAATTCATTGAGATTTTTTAGCGAGGGCCGGATTTGGTTTACATCCGAATCTCAAAATCAACTTATCATGATCAGCAATGGATTAAGGCACGGTCATTACAAGCCGACGTATGGTCATTTGAAAACAAATGGATGCCAACCAACCAGACAGGTCTTCTAAAAAATATTGTAGCCTAGTGCCCATCCATAAACCAGCATTTTTGATGCGCACGCAGAGACAAAAAACGCATGCAGTTGACTCGAACACAGCCGGTTCGATTTCCAAGGGGCAAAAAGATCAAATTCTTCTCAATTTCGGCTATGTCGGGATAAGG
>JBGSTS010000202.1:0-2392 GCA_041736435.1 Desulfobacterales bacterium
GTGCTCGGCGAGCATGTCAAGCAGGCCGGGTCCTTGGTCGGCCCCGAGCGGCTGCGGTTCGACTTCACCCACTTCGCCCACATCGAGCCGGAGGCGCTCGAGGCCGTCGAGGCGATCGTCAACGGGAAGATCCGCGAGAACATCCCGGCCCAGATCGAGGAGATGGCGGCAGAGGACGCCTTTCAAAGCGGGGCCATGGCCCTGTTCGAGGAAAAATACGGCGAGCGGGTGCGGGTGATTTCGCTGGCGGACTTCAGCAAGGAGCTTTGCGGCGGCACGCACACACAGCGCACGGGCGACATCGGCGTGTTTAAAATCGTCTCGGAGTCCAGTGTGGCTGCCGGGGTGCGGCGCATCGAAGGCCTGACCGGTGCGGCCGCGATGCAGTTCCTCCAGCGCTCGCAGCGCACCCTGCACGAGGCGGCCCGGCTGGTGAAAGAGAGCCCCGAAAAACTACCGGTGCGCCTTGGGAAGCTTTTAGCCGACATGCGGGGCCTCGAGCGCGAGGTCGAGCAGCTGAAGGGCAAGCTCTCCGCGGCGTCGGTGGCCGGTACGGCCGACGAGGTCAAAGATATTGCCGGCGTGAAGGCCCTGGTCAAGCGGGTGGAAGCGGATTCGCCGGCGGTGCTGCGGGACCTCCTGGACCGCTACAAGGACCAGGTGAAATCCGGCGTCGTGGTTTTGGGCAGCGTCCACGATGCCAAGGTCATGCTGATTGCCGGGGTGACGCGCGATCTCACCGGCCGCTTCCACGCCGGCCGTATCATCCAGCAGGCGGCCGCCGTGGTGGGCGGCAAGGGGGGCGGTCGCTCGGACATGGCCCAGGCGGGCGGATCGCAGCCGGAGCATCTGGATCAGGCGCTGGATCGGGCGCTGCAGGTCATTCGGAGCGGGTAGCGTTCGAACCGCCGGGTGCGGCGATTCAACCGCGGAGGCGGTCTCAGAAGTCGATCGTGTTGGTGCTGAACAACCCGGTCGTCCGGCGTGCATCCGGACCGGTGCCGGGCGCCCCGCCCTTGAGCCGGAAGTCAATCTCCTTTTTAGCCGGGTCCGCCCAGTTGAAAACGCGCCGGACCAGGGCGGCCTGGCGGGGGTCGGCGGCCATCTTCAGGAAATCCTTTTCGCGCTGCCGGACCTGGTCGATCAACATCAGGTCGATTTCCGTCCCGACCCGGCCGATTCCCCGAATCAAGACCGACAGGTGTTGGAGCAGTGCGTAAAAGTGCTGGCGGCCCTCCTCCGCGGTGTAGAAAGGAGATTCGGGGTTGCCGAAGACGCCCAGGGCGCTGTGCAGAATGGATGCGGCCGTGTTCCCGCCCACCAGTGCCATGAAGATATGAATCTCCCGCTCCAGGGCCAGTAAGAATTTCGCCGGCATCGCGGCAACGCCGGCCATGCCGGGCTCGAACGCCGCCGTGAGCCGCCTGCGGATACTGACGGCCTTGGTCAGAAAGCGCTTCTGCTCCCCATTGACCTTCCATCCCGCATAGTTGACCACCTTGCTGTCGAGACCTGCGTGGACGCGCAGGATTTCTTCCGGAGTCAATTCGACGTCGACATTGATCTCCTTGTTGTAGGTTCGCAGGAACTGAGTGGAGAGCATGACCGCATTGCGGTCCGGGTAGCTGACCTGCGCCGGGTTGCCCGCGACGTCGGAGAGCAGGATCCGGACGGCTTGCAGCGGCTGGCGGATTTCCTTGATCATGAGCTGCAGGGAGTTTAGAAAGGGCAGCCGGTCCGCCCGGCGCGGCATGTCCTTGAGAAACTCCCATAGCACCTGGAATATTTTTTTGTGGTAGCGGGCTAATTCCGGGACCCGTTTCTCGAAGAGCGCCTTCTGGAAAGTGCCCCGGCTGTCGAAGCAACTGCGAAACAGGCTCAGAATGGCCTCCATGTCCTCTACCGGCAGATCGAAGAAGCTGCAGAGCCCCGCGGGGTCCCGGGAGAGATAGATGGGGTCCGTGCCGGAGCCCGCGTGCAGCTTCCGGCGGGCGGCGGCATGGTCCTTGGCGGTATCGATGGCCTGGGCCAGGTGATCCTCGGCCCGGCCGACCACCCGCTCACGGCCGTCCTCCCAGACCTTGACCTCGTTTTTCTCGACCACCACATCGTTGAGCAGCTCAGCCGGCAGCTGGTCCATGCCCGTCTGCACCCGCTGCAGGACGGCTTCCATCAGCTGGGTGCCCGCGGGGTTGGCCTGCATCGCGGCGAGCAGCTGGCTCATCTGCGCCAGCCGCCCCCCGAGATCCGAGGCGCCGATGCTCCCGTAGTCCTGGGCGAACAGGTGGTGCACGGCATCGGCCGATGCGCCCGCCTGAGCGTTGACGATGGCCTGAACCACCCCGGCCTTCAACGCCGCATCGTCCATGATGGCTGCCGGCGCCGTTGTGCC
>JBGSTS010000280.1:0-6364 GCA_041736435.1 Desulfobacterales bacterium
GGCGCAGATCCTGGCGCGGCTCAAAGTCCACCCGGACGGCAGCCGAGCGAAAGCGGCCGCGATGCCAGCCCACGGCGCCGAAGGAGAACAGCGGCAACGGCTGCGGACAGCGCCGTTCGCGGAAAGCGCTGACCCGAGTGATCACATACCCCGGCGAATTGAAGGCCGCCACAGGGTAGATGGGTTCGCCGGGCTCAAGGGGGTTTTCTTCCAGAACCTCGAGGCGACCGGACTCCAGATTGAAGACGACCGGCTTGCGGTCGGGTAGGTAAAGTAGTTCGCTGCCGTAAGGCAGGCCGATTGCCTGCGTGGTGGTCAATGGCGCCAGCACCCCCCCGGCCATACCGACCGCGGCATAACCGGGCAGGTCGAAAATGCGGCCCTCTTCGTCGGACGCAACGGCCGTGATCCATTCTGCTTTTTGGGTCATTTTCAAAGTGAGCGTCTGTTTTCCCCTGTCGGGCTGGGCGGCCGGCGACCAGCCGACGTTATCTCAGAAACATCACACATCGCGAACTGCGCCCGTCGGCCTTGATCGCGAATGGCTCCGGCAGGCGGATATGGGCGGCAAAACCGCTTTCATCGACACGCGGTCGGGAGGTAAGCCAGGCCCAGTCCAACCGGTCGCCCTGGTCGGGGTTCACCGTGCAGTAGGTGATCTCGAGTGTCGTGATGTTGTGAAAAAAATGGGACCCCTGAGAGGGTTCCGCGCTCAACTGAGGCAGGGTCGTCTCCACCATGGCCCCCACCCCGCAGATTTGAGCCCAGCTCACCGGGATCCCCAGCCAGCGGTCGGCCGAACCCCACCGCCCCGGTCCGATCAAAAGGTATTTGCGCCCCGCTTTGACCAGCGCCGCATTGATCCTCCCGATCTCCCTTGCAATCTCCGGGGTCCGGGCCGGATCGAAGGCCTCCGGTTTGACGAACACGATGTCGGTGATTTCCGTCTTTTCGCCGTTGCCGAGGGCCTGGGACGAGACGCAGAAGGCGCGCCGGGCCTCATTCTCGGCGATCGTGACCGCCACGAGCTCGGCCCGCGCCGTCATCGGCCTCAGCTGCAGAAAAGCGAACTCGGGGGGACCTTCCCCGGCCGGGCCTAAATTCACCGAGAACTCGAGTTCGATGGGGCTGCCGATCCCTTCCTGGCCCAAGGCAAGGGCATCGCACAGCAGTTGGGCCAAGGGGAAGAGATCCTGTTTGAGCACCGGGTTGAATGTCAGCACCGGGAACCCGGCCCTGTCGTAGCTGTCGCGCATGCGACCCTCGCCGGGCAGGAACCAGGAGGCCAGGGCCACCACCGTCGGCTCCGCAGCGGCATCGGTCACCTCGCGTTTCTCCAGAAAAATGTCCTCGCCGCTGCCGAGAGCCGGGTAGGGCCCGCCCAGTTTTACGCTGTAAAAGAAACGCTGAGAATTCTCGATGATATCGTTGAGGGCCGATCGCTGCGGCAGCACCTGGGGGTGCCGCGGTGAAAACCGCAGGGACTTCTCGCCTTCCATGACCGTCTTGCCCAGTCCCAATGCGATGGTGGCAATGCCGTCCTCGGGCTTCATCGGCCCGAACGGGTAGTAGTTGTAGGATTGGGCGACCCCGGAAATCCCCGGGTAAAAATAACGCCCGCAAGCCCTCCCCACAAGCCGCTGGATGATCACGGCCATTTTCTCCTCCTCCGTGCGGTGCCCGACCCGCAGCGAAAACGCCTTGGGGCTCTGAAAGTAGGTGGAGGCATAAACGAGCTTGATGGCGGCAATGAGCTGCTTCAAACGCAGGTCCAGGCTGGGGTGGTCGTTGGGGAGCATGACGGTGCGATACAGGCCGGCATAGGCGCGGAACTTGGCGTCCTCGAGCAGGCTGGAGGAACGCACGGCCAGCGGGTAGGTCATCCGCGCCAGATAGGCGCGCAGATCGTCGGCGACGGCCTGCGGGAAGGAGGCTTTCAGGAAGGCGTCGACCACCTGCTCGTCGGGAGCATCGCGGGTGGCGTAGCTCTTCAGGCCGTTTTCCTCGAGGAACGTGTCGAAACCGTCGGTGGTGACGACAAGCGACTGCGGAATGCCGAGCCGGATTCCGGCGTAGGATGTGTGGATGTCCGCGACGCGCTGCAGCAGGTTCGCCATGAACGCCAGGCCGCGGGCCTTGCCCCCGAGGCTGCCCTTGCCGATTTTGAAGAAGTCTGTGTCCAGGTCGAAGTCGCCGGCCTCGAAGTTGACAACGACCCCCCGCTGGCGCCGGCTGCGGCGCGAGTGGATGATGGAAGTGAGGTAGCGGCGATGGCTTTCGACATCCTGGAAATCGGCGTCGCGCAGGGGTCTGAGCTTGCTGGCCAGGGTGATCTCGGTGCGCGCGAAAAGCCAGCGTGAAAAATCATTGCGGTTGCAGTGGTAAACGAAGGAATCTTCCGGGATCTCGGTCATCACCCGTTCCAGGGCGCGCAGGGTCCCGGCCCGACCGATCGCGGCGCCGTCCGGCCGGCGGAAAACGAAATCGCCGAAGCCCAGATGGTCTCTAAAAAAAGCGTGCACCTCCTCATGCAGGGCCGGCGAATGCTTGTGCACAAAATTTGCCGGAATGCCGGCCGCCCGTTCCGCGTTGGACGGGTCCGAGCTGGTCAGCAAAAGCGGGATATCGAAGCGCTCACGTTTAATCCGTTCGAGGAAATCCACCCCGGCCGTGTTGTCGAGCCGGCCGCCGCGCGGGTAACGGACGTCGGAGATCACCCCCAGGATATAGGGCTCATACGCCTCGTAAAGTCGCAGCGCCTCCTCGTAATGTTCGGCCACCAGGATCTTGGGCCGCGCGCGCATGGTCAGCAGCCGGTGCTCCTCGTTCAAGCCCTCTTCCATCACCGCCTGGATCTGGGATACCACTTGCTTGTAAAGCAGCGGCAGCAGCGAAGAGAGATAGACCGGGGAGTCCTCGACAAGCAGGATGACCCGGATCCCGGCTGCGCGCGTGTCGCGGTCGACGTTCCAGCGGTCCTCGGTGCTTTTGATCATGGCCAGGAGCAGGTCGGTGTTCCCGGACCAGATAAACGTCCGGTCCACGCCGGCGGCTCTGGGGAACTCCGCGCCCGTTTCGGTCGAGAAGACGAACCCCTGATGGCTCAGATGGATCACCGGCAGCGCCGGGGCGCGCAACTTGATCATTCGACCCAGGCTGCCCGCATCCGCATCCGAAAGGTGCAGCATGCTGATCACCAGGTCGAAGGTCTTTTCTTCGAGCGCGGTCAGGGCGGAGCTGACGGTCGGCACCCAGGTGATGCGAGGGGGGTTGCTCAGGTTGAGGCCACGGTATTCGTTGATGATGCGCTCCGACAGCCGGCAGTCCTCTTCCATGATCCAGGCATCGTAGGGGGTCGACACCAGCAGTACATCGCGCACCTTGCGCGCCATGAGTTCATGGAAGATCTTGAACTTGGGGTCGAAATCTGCCGCAAAACTGTCGATCGGGAGGGTCATGGGCCCAGTCCTTGTCCGGATAAGCTGTACAAATTTGTAGATTTTCCCGGGCCGGTTGTCAAACGCCGCCCCCTTTTTCCGATAGTGTCTTTCCGGCGCTCACGAATGAAGTTGGTTTTTTTCTGTTGGAGTACCGCCTTGGCGGGACCCCTCTCTCAACGCTTCAGTCGTTGCGCGTTATTGTCTTTGGTTGCTCGCACCTCCTTACTTTGCTATGAAAGCTTGGAATCAGCAGGTACCCATGCATGGATCACCTGCAATCGAACCGGGGGGCTGAGACCCGCGATGGACACCTCTTCCGAAAAGGTCATGGATCTAAAAACAGCCGTGGCCCGCTTCGTGCCCGACGGGGCGCACATCTCGATCGGCGGCTTCACCTGCAACCGCAACCCCATGGCGGCCGTCTATGAAATCATCCGGCAGCGCAAGACCGGCCTGCACCTCTATGCCCACTCCAACGGCCAGGGCGTGGACGAACTGGTGGGCGCCGGCTGTGTGGCCCGGGTGGAAATCGCCTACGCCGGGACCGGACGATTTGCGCCGACCTGCATTCGTTTCCGCAAGGCGGTGGAAAACGGGACCATCGCCGTCGAGGATTACTCCAACTATCAGATGACCCTGCGATTCCTGGCCGGGGCCATGGGAGTGCCCTTCCTGCCGACCCGCTCCGCCCTCGGCACCGACATCATCCGCCGCTGGGGTTTCTCCGAAGCGCTGCGCCGGTCCAACCCCCGGCTTCCGAACGAAAAACTGGTGGTGATGGACAACCCCTTCGGGGGCTGGGCCGAGACCGACCGGGTGGTGCTGGTCCCGGCGATCCGGCCGGATGTCACCCTGCTGCACGTGCAGAAGGCCGGCCGCGACGGCACCGCGCGCATTGAAGGGCTGACGTTTGCCGATGTCGAGCAGGCCAAGGCCGCCCGCCACGTCATCGTGACCTGCGAGGATCTGGCGGACGCCGGCGAGCTTCGGGCCCACCCGCACCTCAATCAGCTCCCCGGCATCCTCCTGGATGCCGTGGTGCACGTGCCCCACGGGGCCTACCCGACGGCCTGCTACCGATACTACGACTACGACCCAGCCTTCCTGAACGACTACCGCACCGCGGCCACGGACGACGAGCGCTACACGCGCTATCTCCGGGATTGGATTTTCGAACCCTCGGATCACCGCGAGCAGCACGCCCGGATTCCGGAGGGGAGACTGGCCGCCATCCAGGCCGACCCGCACACGGGGTACGCCAAGGGGCTGAAGCGATAATTCGAGGGGGGATATGCCCGGCTACAACGCCCGCGAACTCATGGCCATTGCGGCCGCACGTAAAATCAACGACGGCGAGATCGTCTTCTGCGGCACGGGGATCTCGATGCTGGCCGCCATGGCGGCCAAGCACATCTGTGCCCCCAACAGCATCATCATCTTCGAGACCGGCGCCATCGACTCGCAGCTCGAGGAGATCCCCATGGCCGTGGGGGACTCCCGGGTCATGCTGGGCGCCTCCTCCAACAGCGGGCTGGCGGACTCCTTTGCCCTGATGCAGAACCGGACCACGGGCCGGCACGTGGTAGGCATCCTGGGGGCCGCCCAGATCGACCTGTTCGGCAACCTCAACTCCACCGTCGTCGGCGACTACGATCGGCCCTCAGTGCGCTTCGCGGGCAGCGGCGGGGCGGCCGACGTGGCCTCCTTCGTGGACCGCACCCTCATCTTCATGCAGCACGAACGCCGCAAGTTCGTCTCGAACGTGGACTACCTCACCAGCCCCGGTTGGCTCGACGGCCCCGATGGGCGGCGCAAGGCCGGCCTGCCGGGAAACGGGCCCGCGGCGGTCATCTCGAATTTGGCGGTGATGGGATTCGACGATGCCACGCGGGAGATGTTTCTCGAGGCCTATTTCCCCGGCGTCACCCCCCAGGCGGTTTTAGACAACATGGAATTTACCGTGGATCTCTCCCGGGCCCGGGAGCTCGAGCCTCCCACCGAACGCGAGCTCAGGATCCTGCGCGAGATCGTGGACCCCCAGCGGTTGATCCTGGGGGGGTGATGCCGGCGGGCGGCTGCAAGGGCCTCACCGGGTCGCACCGCCGCGCTCTTATTTTGAAACCGCCGCCAACCCCTGCTCGAAGACGGCCAACCCCTTTTCCAGCTGCTCATCGGTGATCACGAAAGGCACCAGTACCCGCACGACATTGCTGTAGGTGCCACAGACCAGGATGATCAGGCCGCGCTCGAGGCAGAAGGCGGCGAGCTTCTTGGCCTCCTCCGCGGCCGGCTCGCGGCCGACCCCCTTGACCAGGGCCAACCCCAGCATGGCACCCAGGCCCCGGATCTCCCCGATGATGGCATACCGTTTTTGCCAGGCGTCGAAACGCGCCTTGAGCTTCTCCCCCAGCGCCTTGGCCTTGCCGAGCATCTGCTCCGTTTCGAACACCTCCAGCACCGCCAGGGCGGCGGCCGAGGCCACCGGGTTGGCCCCATAGGTCCCGCCCAGGCCCCAGGGGTGCACCGCGTCCATGATCTCCCGGCGCCCCACGACCGCGGCGATCGGCATCCCGGCTCCTAAGCTCTTCGCCACCGTGATGAGATCGGGCGCCACCCCCCAGTGCTCGATCGCGAACATGGTGCCCGTGCGCCCCATCCCGCTCTGGATCTCGTCGGCCACGAACAGGATCCCGTTCTCGCGGCAGATCGCCGCCAGTGCCTGAAAATACCCGTCCGGCGGGGTGATGAACCCGCCCTCGCCCTGCACCGGCTCGGCCACGACGCAGGCCACCGCCTCGGGGTTCACGTGCTTGAGGAAAAAGTCCTTCAGCTTCTCGGGCCCCACCACATCCCCGAAGGGCATACGGTAGACCTCGGGTGCAAACGGGCCGAAGCCGAACTTGTAGGGCTTGACCTTGCTCGTC
>JBGSTS010000282.1:0-109474 GCA_041736435.1 Desulfobacterales bacterium
GATGAAGCGGCCGGGGGCGGGGGCACAACCGGCCCGGCTTCCTCTGCGGCCGCCACCGGCGCGGGCAATGGCATCTCCACGTCGGCGGGTGGCGTCTCCTGAAGGGACGGGGCTGGCTCCACCGGCGGCGGCTGTGGCTTCGGCTTGGGTTGCGGCCGGACTACCTTTTTTTGCGGCTTCTCGACGACGATCGGCGGCTGTGGGACGTCGATTTTCGGCAGAAGCGGCGGCTGCAAGGAGGCGAGGGGTACCAGATCGGGGGTTCGCGCCGATACCGCCGGAGCGGCTTCAAGGACGAACTTCACCTCCACGCACTCCGGTTCGCGGGGTACGCTCCTGCTGATGGGAATGTTGAAGAGCGCCGCGTGGACCGCCACCGACGCAAGAATGCCTTGCCAGAACCGCATCTTCATTGACCCCAAAAAGAAAAAGCCACGTTACCCCGTCACATTCCGCTGCGTGCGGTGGATCAGGGCATTCGTGGCCTGATTACAGATAAAACCCTGCACCCCCGAGCGTGGCGCCGGAGGTACTTCCGGTCGAGCGTCAGCAGCACCTTCGTGGTGTCCGTTGTTTTAAACGCATCCATTTTTACTTTCCCATTCAGTATACGTCAAGGGGGCACCACTCCGCATTGAGGTTTCAAGTTTTTGATTTGACTTTTCTATGAGAGATGCTACCGGTAACTCATATTTCACCGCTGAAGTGGAAACAAAATCATGCGGGTGCCGAACATGAAAGAGCCGAAAAACGCCTTTGAAATCTTCAAGCTGCTGGAGAAGTCCAATTGCGGAAACTGCGGTGAGAGAACCTGCCTTGCGTTTGCCGGGGCGGTGTTCAAGGGCCAGCGCCGCATTGCCGAATGCCCGCGGCTGGACCCGAGCGTCATCGCGCGTTACTCGGAAGGGGAAGCTTCATCGAGCGCACCGGAGCCGGAAGGCGCCGCCCATTTTCAAAAGCTCAAAGATGCAGTGGCCGGAGTTGACCTGGAAGCGGCCGCCAAGCGGGTCGGGGGGTACATTGTGAACGGCAGGCTGACCCTCAAGGTGCTGGGCAAAGATTTCGGGGTGGACCGGCACGGCAACTTCTATGCCGACATCCACGTCAACCCCTGGGTCGCCATTCCCTTCCTGACCCACATCATCTACGGCAAGGGGCTGGTCCCAAGCGAACGCTGGGTCTCGTTCCGCGAACTGAGGGACGGTCGAGAGCGCTACCCTTTGTTCCACAAACGCTGCGAGGAGGCCTTAAAAAGGGTAGCCGACACCTACACCCCGCTTTTTGACGACATGGTCCACCTCTTCGGCGGCAAGCAGGTGGAGCGCCAGTTCGAGTCCGACATCTCCGTGTTGCTCCACCCCTTGCCGCGGGTGCCGATTATGGTCTGCTACTGGATGGCGGAAGAGGGAATGCAGTCCAGTCTGAACGTTTTTTTCGACGAGACCGCCGATCAGAACATTGATATCGGAGGCGTCTTTTCGCTCGGCGCCGGGATGGCGCAGATGTTCACCAGGATAGCCTTGAGACACGGGGGCGCCGGGGCTCAATAGGCCAGTCCTTCCCTTTCCATCTGTATGAAGGCTTCGCCGGCCAGCTTGCGGACGAGTCCGATCCCATCGGATGGATTTCGTGACTGGCTCACGGCGGCCCACACAAGGCGTTCCTTGGCCACATCGTAGAGCCGTGTTTCGAGGGAAACCACCGTTTCCGGGTATCCATCGGCCGGGTCGTAGGCGACCCCCCAGCCCCACCCGTACGGGCCCCAGTAACTACCGAACCGGGAGCCGACCCAGGGATAGGGTCGGAAGGCCTCGCGCTCCCGCGCAGCGGTGCGCATGACCAGCGCCTTCTCTATCCCGGCCTGACGGAGCAACTCGAACGCCTTGGCACGGTCCTGCCCGGACTCGGAGTCCAGAATGGAATAGGCCGCGATCCCCTTGCCGCCGCGAGCGTTGATCTCGCCGGCCATGGCCTCCTCGGCGTTGCGGCGGGTGGCTTCGACATCGCTTACGTAAAGGGCGGCGATCTTCTGGCCGGCGATTGCGAAAGGGCTTTCCTCCGGCGCCCTCCATGTGGATTTAAATGGCGCCGATGCGCAAGCCGCCATCACCAGCGCAGTTGCGGCCGTCAAAACGATTTTGAGATGAGCGATCATGGATGGCTTTCTTCTTAAGTTCGATGCACCGTTTTGGTCATATAGTAGTTTTCCTCTGTCCGGAGTCAACGACCACCTGCAGAGAAGGTGGCGTGGAGGTACGGCCGTCGGCCGAAAAGACAAAAGCACGTTAGTGCTTCACTCGTTGCACGTGAAGCCGCGTGCATAGCACGCGCTATGAAAACACGTAGTCAATCCGGCCCCATTGACATGCGGGCCGGTGAAGGCTAAGAATCAAACCGTATCGTTTGCCTGAAGGCAAGCCGTGATAAATCCTTTCTCGATTTAGGTTTTTTCGAAAAAGCCACGAAGGCCCGCACTGTTTTCGTCGCGAGGCCTTTTTGCATTTCGCAGGGTGTCATCATGAACCTTTTCAAACGCTGGAAATTCGAGTGGCGCTATTGGCGCGGCGATACCCCCTGGGACACGAACATCACCCCGCCCGAGGTGATGGAATTTTTGGCTGCCGCCAAACCTGGAAACGCCCTCGATCTCGGCTGCGGCACCGGTACCAACGCCGTCACACTGGCGCGGCACGGCTGGCAGGCCGCCGGTGTGGATTTCAGCCCTAAAGCCATCCGCGCGGCGCGGCGTAAAGCCAAGCAGACCGGGCTGAAGATCGATTTCTACTGCGCCGATGTCGCCGATCTCGGAATGCTGAGCGGCCCCTTCGACTACGTGTTGGACATCGGCTGCCTGTTTACGCTGAAGGAAACGGCCAGGGCCCGCTACGCCCACGAACTCGCACGGCTCCTGCGGCCCGAGGGTGACTACATGCTCTACGCCTGGCTGCCGCGACCCTGGAAAGGCGGCACCTACGGGATTTCGGTCAAAGCAGTGGAATCTTTGCTCAAGGACGCTCTCGTCCGGACCCGGCTTGTCATCGGTGAGGAGAAAAACTTTCCCTCCGCGTGGTACTGGTACCAGCGGCGATAAGGCGGCCGCCCCGGAACCTTGGCCACACAGGTGAATTTTCAGCTTTGAGCCTTTTCACAAAAGGAAAAACGACCCATGGCAAGTTTTCCAAAACGGTGCCGGATGCCCACCTCGTAGTGATCCACCTTCTCCGCGTTCAGGTCTTTCTATTCCATTGGTCCTGAGTGCCGTTGCTGAAATCCTTTTCATAGTCGCCTTCGGTGTGTTCCCAGTCCAGTCCGGTGATGATCTCCCCGCCCTTCCAAAACCGGAATGCCTCGCGGGCCTTGAGCCCGTAGAACTGGAAATCGTTGTAGAGGTCCTCCGTGACGCCGGCGGCCCGAGGTTGATCAAGCCAGTCGCCCTCCCCGGTGTTCTGGTAGACCTTGACATAGCCCTCCACTTTTTCAAACCGGTTGGAGGCAGTGGCGACAGTCATGAAGCTGCGGGTTTCGTATTTACCCTGCTGCAAGGACGATGGCGCACCCTTTTCCCCCGGGTCTTTTGAATAATTGTCGTTCCATAGGCCGAATACGGAAAGGTTCCAGTGGGGATTGAGCTGGTATCCAACATTGAAGACCCTCCTTTGCGGTTGAGAATTCTCAGAGCATCCGTCGGATGCGGATTCAATCACTGCAACCGGGGCAGGGGCCTTCGTGGCCGCGACGTTGATACGACCTGAAAATGAAAAAGGCCGGCAAAGCGGTTTCCGGATCCGTCCGGAAAAGGGCTTTCCCAGCCTGGGTAAAACAGCTCAGCGAATTTTTCTTGAACAACCCTGACAAGCGCCGCTTCACGACGGCAATTGATCAATGCCTATATTTAAGAGCGGCATATCTGTCAAGCGATTTTTATGTCTGGGTTTTCTTGCCCGGACCCTTTCCAAGCGGTTTCTCTTTGCGGGTCTTGAAATCAATCACAAAAGAGCTGTCCAACTTTCCAGGCTCCTGAAAAAAGCCGCCGAAGCCGGCGTCAAGGAAGGCCGCCGTGATGGCTTCGTACTCTTTGGGATCCAGGCGTTCCCGGATCAGCGGGTGGAACGAGGCCTGGTAGAGCGGGCGGTATTGGGCCATGAGGCTGATGGTGATCTCCTGCGGGTCGAAGGTCTGCCGCAGGAAATCGAGAAGCGATAGACTGACCGACTGGCCGTTTGGGAGCACCAGGTGGCGGATGCAAAGGCCCCGTTCGGCGATGCCGCGGTCATCGACCCGCAGCGGCCCCACCTGGCGGAACATGCGGCGGACAGCGTCCCGGTTGACTTCGACGTAATCGAACGCCGCAGAATAGCGCCGCGCAAATGCGTTATCGCCGTATTTCATATCGGGCAGCCAGATATCCACCACGTCCCGTAAGAGGTCGATCGTCTCGGCCGCTTCGTAGCCGCCGCAGTTGTAGACGATCGGCAGCCTCAGCCCATCTTGTGCGGCACGCCGCAGGGCCGGCAGGAGCCAGGGCAGAAGGTGCGTGGCCGTCACCAGGTTGATGTTGTGGCAGCCCAGGGCCTGGAGATGAAGCAGTTTTTGCGCAAGCTCACTCTCCGTGAAAAAGCGCCCCTCGCCCTCGTGGGAAATCTGGTAGTTCTGGCAAAAGACGCACTTGAGCGTGCAGTGGGTGAAGAAGACGGTGCCGGACCCGCCGGTGCCGGAGAGCGGGGGCTCCTCGCCGTGGTGGGGGAAGATGCTCGATATGACGAGCCCGGCAGGCGCCCCGCAGAAGCCGGTCTCGCCGGCGCCCCGATCGACTCCGCAGCGCCGGGGGCAAAGCTCACAGCGGGCGGCGATCCGCTTCAGCTCGGCGATGCGCGCTGTCCAGTCGGAATCCGTCAGATAGGTGCAGGCAGGTTGCATGGCAGAACCCCCGCCCATTCCGCATCCATGAAAGCAGCTTATTTCGGCGTGCGGCACCCTTCGAAAGAGTGCCGGCGGCCCTTCGGGAACGGCCTCCCGCTTGGAGCTTGAACCGGGAGGCCGCCTCCACAGGATCGAATGCAAGTTCGCGGCAAAAACCGGCCTGCTTTAGGGGGTGATCAGTTCCGGGTCGGTTATGACCGCGAAATAGCGAAAGCGGCCGTTGTTGACCTTCTGGACCTGAACCTCCTTCACCACCTCGCCCTTGTTGAACCCTTTGATGACGCCGGTCAAACCATTGTAGTCTCTGGTCGCTGCGATCGCGTCGCGGACGGGTTTCCCAGTGGTGCTCTTGGCCCGCGTAATGCCGTCGCAGATGATCATAAAGGCATCATAGGCCGAGGCCCCCACCATGTCGGGCTGGATCTTGAAACGGGTCTCGTACGCTTTGAGGAACTCCTGTACGAAAGGCCGCTTGTCGTCGCGGTTCAGGTTGGTGACGATAACGAACCCCTCAGCCGCATCCCCGGCGATCTCAAGTGTCTTAGGCGAATCGGCGCCTTCCTCTCCAATGATCTGGGTCTTCATACCCAGCTCGCGCGCCTGCTTGAGCACCGGGCCGGTCTGGAAGTAGTAACCGCTCGAGAAGATCACATCCGGGTTGACCTCCTTGATTTTGGACAGGTAAGGTTTGAAGTCCTTTTCGGACATCGGGTAGGTCAGGGCAATGACGATCTCAGCCTTCCCTTTCGCACGCTTGGCCAGGTATTCGTTGAACCCTTCCGCCAGGGTGCGGCCGAAGTCGTTATCGCTGGTCAGAAGCGCAATCTTTCTTGCCTTCAACAACTCCACGGCGGTGTAGGCAGCAGCGCGGCCCTCCACAGCACCCAGAAAACCGTTTCGGAAGTTGAAGTCCCCGGCCTTGGTGACATCGGGGTGGATGGCATAGGCCGCCACCAGGGGAACGCCCTCGTCCTGGAACAACGGCGCCACCGCCCGGGTCGGCATGCTGTAGGAGCCTGCCACCAACCCGACCACCTGGTCCTGTTGAATGAGCTTCTGTGCCAAAGCCACGGCCTCCTTGGCATCGGCGCGGTCGTCATAGGTAACCAACTCGACCTTCTTCCCAAGAAGACCGCCGGCCTTGTTCACTTTTTCAACTGCCAGGTCTACGGAATTCTTGACGCTGGCACCGTCCGCCGCGGCAAACCCGGTGAGGGGGGCCAGCAGACCGATCTTGATGGTCTCCGCTGCATTCGCTGGCGCAAATGCAACCAAGAGGAGAACCGCAACACACAGCACCGAATGAAACCGTTTCATAGAGCCTCCTTTTGATCGTTTAGGGGTGACAGGGTCGCTACTCCCCCAGATAGGCCGCCTTCAGCTTGGGATCGTTCATCAGGTCCTCGGCGCGGCCCTGATACACGCAGGCGCCGGTTTCGAGCACATAGGCCCGTTGCGAAATCTCAAGCGCGGCCATGGCGTTTTGCTCCACCAGAAGGATGGTCAGTCCAAGTTCGCGGTTGAGCTGGGCCAGCACTTCGAAGACCTGGTCCACGAGTTTGGGCATAAGCCCCATGGACACCTCGTCCACCAGCAGGAGGTCGGGGTTCGAAATAAGAGCACGGGCGATGGCCAGCTGCTGCTGCTCTCCGCCCGAAAGCGTCGAGGCGGGCTGGTCTCGGCGCTCCCGGAGAATCGGGAACAAACCGTGAAGCCATTGGATCCGCTGGGCGACATCGATCCTCCGGCGCAACCCGTAGACGCCTGTCATTAGGTTTTCCCGCACGCTCAGGCGCGGAAAGACCCGCGCCCTTTCCGGGACGATTCGCATCCCCAGGCGCGCTCGTTCAAAGGCGGGCAAACGACCGATATCCCTGTCCTTGAAGCGGATGCACCCGTGGTGCCCGGGCACCATCCCCATGATGCCGCCCAGAATCGAGGTCTTGCCGGCACCGTTGGCGCCGATGATGGACACGAACTCCCCTTTCTTCAGGGCGAAGCTCACCCCCGTCACCGCGCGGATATCCCCGTAGGAGATGCGCAGGTCATTCACCTCAAGCAGCATGAGCGTTCCCTTTGCGTCCCAGATACGCCTCGATCACGGCCTCGTTGCCGCGAATCTCGGATGG
Organism: Desulfobacterales bacterium; assembly: GCA_041736435.1. GTDB lineage: Bacteria > Desulfobacterota > Desulfobacteria > Desulfobacterales > SpSt-501 > SpSt-501. Next base: position 7,050 of record JBGSTS010000282.1, read on the forward strand.
ACGTCCCTCGGCAAGCTTGCGACCGTGGTCTAGCACCACCAGGCGGTCGCATAACCCCATGGCCACCCGCATGTTGTGCTCGATCAGCAACACCGTCAGGCCGTCCGCCCGGATGGTGCGAATCAGCTCCATCAACTGCGCGATCTCCTCGTGCCGCAGCCCGGAAAAGGACTCGTCCAGCAACAAAAGGGTGCGTCCGACGGCCAGTGCCCTAGCGATTTAAAGCCGGCGCAGGTTGCCCAGGGGCAGAAGCCCGGCGCGGCGACCCGCCAAGTCGGCCAGCCCCACACGCTCCAGCAGTCCCAACGCCGCATGGCGCTCAGCCGCCGTCTTCCAACTCAACCAGATTCGCGACAGATAGCCGTAGCAAGCAATGCCGCGGGCGGCGATGACGTTTTCAAGCACCGTCAGGTGGGCGAATGGCTTGACGATCTGGAATGTCCGGCCGATCCCAAGACCGGCGATCACGTGCGGTGCCCGCCCGTCGATGCGCTGCCCTTCAAAGGAGATCCGCCCCCCTGTGGGCTTGGCGACGCCCGAGATGAGGTTGAAGCAGACTGTTTTTCCGGCACCGTTCGGGCCGATTAGACCGAGGATTTCGGAGTGCTGGATGTCGAAGCTGACGCCATCGACAGCCCGCAGCCCATCGAAGTGTTTGGACAGGTCGACAATTTCAAGCAATGGCGCGCTCATCGCCTGCCCCCGGGCAACACGGTTGCCAGCACACGCCGGGCGACGCTCTCTTCTCCAAGAAGACCGGCGGGCTGGAACCGGATCATCATCAGAAGCAGTGCCGTGTAGAACAAAATGCGGTAATCGATCAAGGGCCGGAATATCTCGGGCAGCAACCCAATGATGAACGCGCCGAGAATCGGGCCCCACAGAGTCCCGATGCCGCCTACCACCACCATGCTCAACAGCGAAACCGAAAGGGGGAAAGCGAAATCCCCGGCCGAAATGAAGCGCATGAAGTGTGCATAAAGCGCCCCACCCAACCCTGCCATTGCTGTACCGATTACAAACGCCAGCAGCTTGAAGCGCACCGGGGAGATCCCCACGCTGGCTGCGGCCCCCTCCTCCTCCCGCAGGGCAAAGCAGGCCAAGCCGGCCCAACAGCGCGTCAACCACCAGCAAGCCGCCATTACGATGGCCAGGAAAAAGAGGCACAGGCCAAGAAACTCGATACCCCGGAACTTGAAATTGAACAGCGATATCCGTGGGATTCCTCCGATCCCCAAGGCCCCGCCGAAAAACTCGAAGTTGTTGAAAACCGCCTCCACGATGAAGTTGATTCCGATCGTGGTGATAGCCAGAAAATCCTCGCGCACTCTCAGACTGGGAATCCCCAGGAGCAGACCGATGAGGGCGCTCACGGCGATCACAAAGGGCAGGGCCGCCCAGAAAGATAGGCCCGCCTGGGTTGCGAGAAGCGCCGCCGTATAGGCGCCGATCCCGAAAAAAGCGGCGTGGCCGAGCGAGATCTGCCCCGCAAAGCCGACGATCACATTCAGGCCACAGGCCACGATTCCGTTGATGGCGATGATCGTGCACAGCGTGATCAGGTATCCGCTCAAAAAACCTCCTCAACGCGAGCCCAGCAACCCCTGGGACCGCCACATGAGCACGCCGATCATGGCGATGAACGCCAGCGCATCCCGCGGCAGAGGAATGTCCGCGTAGCCGATAAGAAGCGTTTCCGCCATTCCGAGCAGCAAAGAGGCAATCACCGCTCCCGGCACCGACCCCAGACCACCGACCACAATGAGCGCCAGGGTTTTGTAGGCTGGAATGGCACCCATGGTCGGATAGACCTGATTGAAGTAAATCCCCACCAGCATTCCCGCCACGGCCGCGATGGCCGAGCCGATGACAAAGGTGATGCTCACTACCAGGTGGCTGTTGATCCCCATGGCATCGGCGACGGCCATGTCCTGGGCGGCCGCCCGCATGGCCAGCCCCAGCTCGGTTTGGGTCGTGATGAGCCAGAGCACCAGTAAGACCAAGGCCGTGATGCACACCACCGCGCTGATCGTGGAAGTCACCGTAACGCCGGCGAGCTGGAATTCTGGAAACGGCAGCTCGGCGTTGAACGTGAGAATCTGCGGTCCGGCAATCAACCGACACAACTCCTCGACGGAAAGAAGGATCGCAATGCTCGCAATCAGCGGGACGAACGGCGGGTATTTCAACAGGGGGAAATAAACAAACCGCTCGATCGAAACCCCCACGAGGGCGCAGGCCGTCATGCTACCGACAACGGCAATGAAAAGACTGCCCGTGGTATTGAAGACCCACAGTCCCGCATAAGCGCCGATCGCGTAGACTGCGGCGTGAGCGACGTGGAGAATGCGAAGAATTCCGTATACAAGGGCCAGCCCCAGGGTGACCAAAGCGTAGATCGAACCCGTCGCAATGCCGTTTAAGATTTGTTCGACGAATAGCTGCATTCAACTGGCGGTTTTCATGTCAGGTTTACCAGAGAGAGGATCTCCGTCTCCTTCGCCTCCGCCTCGGCTTCGATCCGATCGGCGTTGCGGCGAAGCTCGGCAGTGAAACCCTCATCGCGGATGCTGCCTAAATTGATCCGCACATTGTAGACCGCCGTGCGCACGGCCATGCGTGCAGCCAAAACCCCGGCCGCCGCGTCGGAGGCGGCGTTGGGGTTGCCTTTGGCAATCACAACACGGCCCAGGTCCATCACCGCAAGAGCATCCCGGGCGACCCCCAACGGGACGAGCGCCGCCTGTTTGAAGGAGTCCTGTACGGCGTTGACCCGAACCTCTTTGTCGGCCTCTGTCACTTTCGGCAGCTGAAACGCCGCCAGGACCCGGGTGTAGGCATCCGAATCGCGATCGACATCGAGGATAAGCTTGGCTCTCAGCGCGGAAGCCTTCTGCGCCAGCGAGCGCATGTCGGCGTCCACCGCTTCAAACCCTTTGCGGCCGATGGTCAGGTTCGCCACCATTTCCGTCAGCGCCGCGCCCAAAGCGGCATTCAAGGCAGCAGAGCTTCCGCCGCCCGGCACGGGATCGCCGGAGGCGGTTTTGGCAAGATAGTCCTTGATCGACAACGCTGCTAGCACCGCGCATCTCCTTGGCGTAATTTGTCGTAAACCAGCACTCCGTTTTTGATCACCTTTTCCACCGTGCTGACACCCACGTGATAGGCGATGAACCGGTAGGACGGGTGTTCCAGAATGATCACATCCCCCTGTTTGCCGGGATCGAGACTGCCGACCACCTGCGCCCGACCCAGGGCGGCAGCGCCGTTGATCGTGAGCGCCGTCACGATCTCCGCGGCCGAGAGGTTCATGTAGATCGCCGCCAGCGCCGCGACCAGCGGGATGGACTCCGAAAAACAACTGCCCGGGTTGAAATCGGTGGCCAGCGCGACCGCACAGCCGGCATCGATCATGAAGCGGCCCCGGGCATACGGTTCCCTGAGGCTGAAAGCGGTCACCGGAAGAAGTGTCGCTATCACTCCGGCCACGGACATGGCGTTCAGGCCCGCGTCCGATGCCTGCAGGAGGTGGTCGGCCGACACCGCCCCGATCTCGGCCGCGAGTTCGGCTCCCCCGAGAGACACGATCTCATCGGCATGGAGCTTCGATTTCAAACCCGATTCGGCGGCCGCTGTCAACAACCGCCGGGACTGCTCGACAGAGAAGACGTTTTTCTCGCAGAAGACATCGCAGAAGTGGGCAAGGCGCCGGGATGCGACCTCGGGCACCACCTCTTCCAGCAAAAAATCGATGTAGGCATCCTCCCGGCCCTTGTGAGTGGGCGGGACCGCATGCGCACCCATGAAAGTGGGCACGACATCCAGGGGGTGCAGTCGATTGAGGTCGGCCATGACCTCCAACTGCTTGATCTCGGTCTTGCGGTCCAGGCCGTAGCCGCTTTTGCCCTCCACCGTGGTGACACCGAAGGCGAGCATGGAGTCGAGCCGCTTCAACCCCAGTGCCGTCAGCTCCTCCCGGGAGGCACTGTGCGTGGCGGCCACGGTGCTGAGAATGCCGCCGCCGCGCTGCAAGATATCCATGTAGCTGTCGCCATTGAGCCTCCAGCCATACTCCTCCGCGCGGTAGCCGCCGAAGACCAGGTGGGTGTGGGAGTCGACGAAGCCGGGCAGCACGGCTTTGCCCGAAGCGTCGATCGTATCGAAGGCCGCAAGTTTTTCGCCCGATGTCGTGAGCGCCTTCAGGATCTCGGCCGTTGTGCCGGCCCTGGAAATCCGCCCCTGCTCGATCACCACCGCCCCGTCGGGGATGATGCCGAGCTCCGACATCTGTGCGCCCCGCTTCGCCGCAAACCCGCTGCAGGTAACGAGCTCGGCGGCATTCTTGATAAGGAGCTTGCCCATCATGCCCATCCCTTAACTATCCAGAATCTATTCATAGATTCTGGATTCAAGGACCTGCTCCGGCGCAAAGTGTTCAAGCCCGAGGTAGTAGGCGGCGGTGTCGACCAGAGCCGCCAAGGGAACCAACCCCACTATTTCGCTGCCGACCACCGGCACCCCCCAGCGCCGGGCCTCCACCCGCACCAACTCAAAGGCGCGGTAAACTGCGGTGCGTGTGAAGTCGGTCAGATTCATCGATACCTGCACCATGCCGCGCTGTCTCAGCTCGACCCCGATCGCCTTGCAGTAGCGCAAGCCGCCGCTCAGGTGGCGCACGTTGCGGGCGATGTCCTCAGCGATGTCCAGGCGGGAAGTTCCAAGGTTGACATTGTAGGCGACCAAGGCCATGCGAGCACCGACCGCCGTGATACCGGCGGACGGGTGAACTTCCGGCGGTCCGAAATCAGGCTTCCACTCCGGCTCCTTGAGCTTGGCCGGCATGCCTTCGAACTGGCCCTTGCGGATCTCCGCCAGGTTCCTGCGGTGTGGGGCCGATGCCGACTCCTCATATAAAAAAACAGGAAGCTTCAATTTTTCCGCTACGACGGCGGCGACCTCCCGTGACAGCTCGACGGCTTCTCCCATCGTCACGTTCCGGATCGGAATGAACGGCACCACATCCACCGCCCCCATGCGCGGGTGCTGGCCGCGGTGTTCCCGCAGGTCGATCACCGCCACCGCCGCAGTCATGGCCTCGAGGAGGGCGGCCTTGAGGGCTTCCGGCTCTCCCACCACCGTCACCACCAGCCGGTTATGGTCCTCATCGCGGTGATAGTCGAGCAGCTTGACGCCCTGTCTGCCCCGAAAGGGCTGGACGATTTTTTCGATACGATCCGAATGACGACCTTCGCTGAAGTTGGGTACGCACTCGAGGATCTGCTTCATCTGCTCTTCTCCATTCTGTCAAATCCTTCTGCGACCAGCTGTTCCACCCTGCCCGTGTCGGTCAGATACGGCAGGCTGATGTGGTCCGAACCCGGCCGCGACGCGTTGTACTGGATGCAGGTCTCGAGAGCGTGCTCGTTGCGGGCCCAGGCGCGGCGGGCGACCCCGCCCATCACGTCCCAGGGGATGGCACGGCGGATGATCGCATCGACCCGCTCGCTGCCATCCAGCACCAAACCAAAGCCCCCGTTGACGGCCTTGCCGATGCCGACCCCGCCGCCGTTGTGCAGCGCCACCAGGCTCATACCGCGGGCGGCGTTCCCGGCGAAGCACTGCACGGCCATGTCGGCCATGATGTTGCTGCCGTCGCGGATGTTGGCGGTCTCGCGGAACGGCGAATCCGTGCCGCCGGTGTCGTGGTGGTCGCGGCCGAGCATCACCGGGCCGATCTCTTCGGTGCGCACCATCTCGTTGAATTTGAGGGCGATTTTCATCCGGCCCACGGCGTCCTGATAAAGGATGCGGGCCCGCGTGCCGACCACGAGCTTGTTTTTGGCGGCGTCCCGGATCCAGATGAAATTGTCGCGGTCCTGGAAGCGACGCTCGGGGTCGATGCACGCCATGGCCGCCCGGTCGGTCCGGTCCAGATCCTCGTCCCGGCCGCTCAGGCAAACCCAGCGGAACGGTCCGTAGCCGTAGTCAAAGAGGAGCGGCCCCATGATGTCCTCGACATACGACTGGAAGATGAAACCGTCGAGCGGGTTCTCGCCGTTCTTGCAGATCTCCTTGACGCCGGCATCGTAAACCGCGTTGAGAAAACTGTTGCCGTAATCGAAGAAATAGGCTCCGCGCTCGGAGAGGGTTTTGACGAGCGCGCAGTGACGACGCAGGCTTGCGTCCACCCGTTTTCTGAAGCTGGGGTCCCCGGTGCGCAGCATCTCCGTGCGCTCCGCAAAGCTGACCCCCTGGGGGCAGTAGCCGCCCTCGTAAACGGCGTGGCACGAGGTCTGGTCCGAAAGCAGGTCGATCGCGGCATCATGGCGGACCGCATACTCCAACAGGTCGACCACATTGCCATGGAAAGCGATGGCCCTGCTCCGGCGTTGGCGCTGGCAGTCGGCCGCAGCGCTGAAGGCCTCAGCCGGGTTGTCCGTCATTTGATCGATCCAACCCTGGTCCAGTCGGGTTTTGATGCGCGAGGTGTCCACCTCGGCGATGATGCCCACCCCGTTGGCGATAACCACGGCCTTGCCCTGGGCCCCGCTCATGCCGCCCAGGCCCGAGGTCACGAACAGCCGCCCAGCAAGGTCCTGGTCCGCCGGGATCCCGAGTTTGGCGCGGCCGGCGTTCAGGAGAGTGCTGTAGGTGCCGTGGACGATGCCCTGGGGTCCGATGTACATCCAACCGCCGGCGGTCATCTGCCCGTAGTTGGCAACCCCCAGGGCCATGGCGCGGTGCCAGTTGTCCTGATCGTCGAAACAGCCCACCATCATGGCGTTGGTGATGATCACCCGCGGCGCCTCCGGCGAGGAGGCAAAGAGCCCCAGCGGGTGGCCCGAGGCCACCACCAGCGTCTGCTCCCGGGTGAGCACTTCGAGGTAGCGCTGGATCAACCGGTACTGCATCCAGTTCTGACAGACCTGTCCTGTTTCGCCGTAAGTGACCAGCTCATAGGGATAGAGCGCCACGTCGAAGTCCAGGTTGTTGTCGATCATCACCTGGAACGCCTTGCCCTCGATGCAGCGGCCCTCGTAAGTGTCTATGGGGCGGCCCTTGATCGGCCCCGGCGGCCGAAACCGATACCCATAAACACGACCGGTGGTCATCAACTCCTCGAGAAACTCCGGGGCCAATTGCGGATGCCACTTTTCGGGAATGTAGCGCAGGGCATTCTTCAGCGCGAGCTCGGTGTCTTTCCGGGACAAGTCGAAATGCCGCGCAGGCGCGCGGCGAACGCCGGCAACGAAAGGTGTCAAGAGGGGAAGCTCCGGGAGAATGGCGTCCAGGCAAATCCGGTTGGATCCGGAAATATCCGCATTTGTGATCATGCTGCACCTCTGACCCGTCGTGTCCGATGGAATCCGCAATTCAAGGTAAGACCGACGCCCTGTGGCGTGATTTTGATCGAATGGCTAAGGATGAACCATAAACAAAAAAAGGGAGAACCTCAAGCCGATCATCGGCCCTGGCCCTCCCTTGTTGCGGGGTCGCCGCAAAAAACAGCAGGACGCTATTTTTTCTTGGCGGCTGTCTTTTTGGCAGCTGGCTTTTTGGCGGCGGGTTTTTTTGCGGCCGCCTTCTTGACAGTGGCCTTCGCCTTGGGGGCAGCCTTTTTCACAGCCTTTTTCACAGCCACTTTTTTCGTGGTCTTTTTCACAGCCTTTTTTACCGTTGCCATCGCGTCCTCCTCTTTTTGGGATTGGGCGGCAAAACCTTTGATCTCGTCAAAAGGCTCGTCCGCCTGTTGGTTGTATTAGAAAATACTATACCCTACTACATATAGAGATGCAAATGTTTTTTTGCAAATTTGCAAATTGATGATCCGACCCGGATGAGACCGGCCCTGGACTTTTCCAAAGTGGCGGCACCCGGTTCCCGGTTGGATACGACTTTACTTCCCGACACGGGGATTCTAAGATCCGATCAACCAACACTTGCGGTCAAAGGAGACATCGGCCCATGCGAACCATACTCCTCGACGCCGACGGGCTGACCATTGAAGAACTTGCGATGGTAGCGCGCGAGAATGCAACGCTCCGGTTGAGCGATTCAGCCCGGGCCCGAATTGAAGCAGCGCGCTCGCTTGTCGACCGGTGGGTGCGGGAGGAGCGGCGGATCTACGGAGTCACCACCGGATTCGGCGCCTTGAGCGATGTCGCCATCTCGGGCAAAGACACCCGGCGTCTTCAGGAAAATATTCTCATGAGCCATGCTGCCGGCGTGGGGCGTCCTTTGGACCCCGAAATTGTGCGGGCCACCATGACCCTGCGGGTCAAGGATTTCGCTCGGGGTCACTCCGGCATCCGCCTGGAAACCGCCCAGCAGCTCATCGAACTTCTGAACCGCGGCGTCGTTCCGGTCATTCCGGAGAAAGGTTCCGTCGGTGCCAGTGGTGACTTGGCGCCGCTGGCCCACTTGGCGCTGGTGCTTTTGGGAAAAGGCGAAGCCAATTTCAACGGACAAAAAATGAGCGGAGCCGAAGCGTTGCAGGCCTGTGACCTCGAGCCGATTCAGCTGCAATCGGCCGAGGGGCTCGCACTGGTCAACGGCACCCAGGTCATGACAGCCATCGGCGCCTTGGCGGTCCATGACGCCCGGCGCCTTTGCCGGCTGACCGACATTGCGGCGGCTATGACGCTCGAGGTCTTGATGGGCAGCCGCACCGAGTTCAACCCCAAAATCCACCAGGTGCGGCCGCACCCCGGACAGATGGCCGCCGCCGCCAATATGGAACGCATCACCCACGCCAGCGAGATCATCTCCTCTCACAGCGACTGCTCCCGCATTCAGGACGCCTACACCTTGCGCTGTTCTCCCCAAGTGCACGGGGCCACCAAGGACGCCGTTGCCTATTGCCGGCAAGTCGTCGAAACTGAAATGAACGCCGCCACCAACAACCCGCTGATTTTCGCGGAATCCGAAGAGTTCCTGCTGGGCGGAAATTTCCACGGCCAACCCGTTGCGCTCGCCCTTGACTTTCTCGGCATGGCCGCGGCCGAGTTGGCCAACATCTCCGAGCGCAGGATCGAACGTCTGGTCAACCCGATGCTAAGCGGGCTGCCTGCTTTTTTGGTGAGCGACGGCGGGCTCAACTCGGGGTTCATGATCGCCCAGTACACGGCGGCCTCTCTGGTTTCCGAAAACAAAGTCCTGGCCCACCCGGCCAGTGTCGACTCGATCCCGACGTCCGCCAACAAGGAGGATCACGTCTCCATGGGCACCATCGCCGCTCGCAAGTGTCGGGAGATCGTGGCCAACACCGAAAACGTGATCGCCATCGAGCTGCTCTGTGCGGCCCAGGCCCTGGACCTCTTCACCAACCTGAAACCCGGCGAGGGCACGCTGGCCGCCTACCAGGCCATCCGCCGGGTGATACCTCACCTCGACGTCGACCGGTTCCTTGCAGCCGATATTGCCGCGATGAGAGCTCTCCTGCGCGAGGGAACCATCTTGGCTGCGGTGGAATCAAAAGTGGGGGAGTTGTTCTAATCGGAACCCGCACCTCCCACCACGCTCCGTAAAAACTCTGGAAAAGGTTGACACACTCCACTGATATCGTTTACACATAGGTGTGCATTCGCATTCTCAAGTTGTTTCCGTGCAAGGCCCGGTAAATCAGGCCAACCCTTCAAGAAATCACTGAAACTCGACAAACCGCTTCAGAGTGCACACTTTTTGCTTGTAATCAGTTGAAAACTTGGCCGCGAGATGTCGTTCAACGCCGTCGACCCAGGGGGTGGGGCGGGGGTGTTATAAAGGAGGTAAACGTTATGTCCTACATAGAGGATGAGCCGCCCTGGAGAGGGCGGCTGAAAAAATTGATGAGGTTGCTCTTTGCTGTGGCGCTGGGAGTAATGGTCTCCATTGCCGATATCAGGCTGTCGGCAGAAAACGACGAGAAGGAGGGCGATGCCGCTAAAATACAACTGCCGGGGCAAACCGCCGCTTTCGCCAGCTTTTTAAAATCAACAGAAGACCATGCCCGATCCGCAGATCTTTCCAACACCTTTTTTGTGCCCTCAGGAGAACCGGATGTCGACCCCTATCATCTGCTCATCCACGAGGCTGCCGGCCGTTACGACGTGGAGTACGACCTGATCCGGGCGGTCATCATGGTGGAATCCGAGTTCAATCCTCGCGCGGTGTCCCGTCGGGGCGCGCGCGGGCTGATGCAGCTCATGCCCGTCACCGCTAGCGAACTTGATGTCAAGAATCTCTACGACCCGGTCGAAAACATCGACGCGGGGGTCCGCTATATCAAATTGCTTCTGGATCGTTTTGACGGCGACGTGGAACTGGCTCTGGCCGCGTACAACGCTGGTCCCGGCAACGTTTTGCGCTACGACGGGATCCCCCCTTACAAGGAGACGCAGGCATTTGTCGCCAAGGTTCTGAGGTTTTACGGGGCGATTCGAGCTGATTCCGTAGAGTTCTGAGGTGCAGACCTGCGGCCGGTGTAAAACAGCAACGGCACACTTTATCCAGAGCGTCCCGGCGGGGACGCTCTTTTTTTGCCATCCGCTATTCAACCACTACGCGACTGTTGCGGACCAGATGCCGCCCGCCGATTTTTAGCGCCAGAGGGTCCGCCGACAGGAAGTCCGCACCGGGCTTTTTCCGTTGCGCGTGGATGTGCAGGTGCGGCTCGGTTGAATAACCCGAATTCCCGACCTTTCCCACGAACTGCCCCTGGCGCAGACGATCCCCAGGCGCCACCACAACGCTGAACTGCATGAGATGCGCCAGCAATATCCCCGCATCGCTGCACTCCAGGTAGACAAAATTACCGGCCGGGCTCTGCCGATCGACCTGCGGCGGTGTGACGTCGGGTCGGCTGTTTTCGGTGAAGAGCACCTGCCCTTCACATGGCGAGTAGACGGGAGCACCGAAAATCTCGTACCGCCACAACTCCTGGGGCCAAAGCCCACGGGAACGAAGCCCGAAGGAGTTGAGTTTGACGATATCGAGCGCGTAGCTCTGGCTGCGGTACGCGCGCAGGCTTCCGCGTAAATGGGTCTTCATGTGAGGGTTGATCAAAATCGAATATCCGCCGTTGACCACATAAAACACGCCGGACTTCATTGGGAACCCAACCTCGGCGGCTCCCCCTGGGGGCGGGATATACCCTATGACGGCCCACGCCAGGCAGGTCGCACAGAATGCAAACAGCGCGCCCGGCAACAACAAAGGGAACCGTTCCCGCAGATTTCCGGTGGTTTCCACCCCGGACGCCGTGCGGCGCCAGGCCGCAATGCCTGCTGGGGCCGCCAGCGCCGCCATCCCGTACAAGGCATACCAGGGCATCAGCAGCGCAATCCCGACCACCCCCATCAGAACAAGATAAGAGGCCAGGGCCAGGGTTTTGAACAACCACTCGCTGCGGCTTCGGCATCGCCCGCACCAGAGCCACCAGAGCAGGACCATCGGGAGGACAACCTGACCGATGATGGTGACCAGTGCAATGTCGATCATTTTAAAACCCTGCGGCGTCGTTTACGAAGTATTTCTTTCCCGGTAAAGCAGAGACAGATTCGCGCCTCCACGGGTTTCTTTTAAACCTGGAAGGCGGCAAGGCGCAAGCTTTAGCGTGTGCCGGTTTCAGTCGGCCGCATCCGGTCCGAGCGTTAGCCACGCCGGCTGATCGGCAACTGTTTTTGCAGTGAATCCCCTATCGTGCTATAGAGTGGGGCCCCCGAACATACGGGCTGAAAAGAACCGTTATGAAACCTATCACGTGGATCGGCACAATGCGTGCGGCGACCGACATCGGCCTGCGCAAGGCATTTCGCAGCTACCTGTGGCTGCTTAAAATTCTCATCCCGATATCCTTTGCCACGGCCCTGCTCGATCACGCCGGCTGGATCCAAAATCTGGACTTCATTCTGGAGCCGGTTATGGGGCTGCTGAGCCTTCCGGCGGCGGCGGCGCTCCCGATTCTCATCGGCATGACGGCAGGCGTCTACGGCGCCATCGCGTCCATGGCTGTGCTGCCCTTGTCGGTCGACCACATGACCATCGTCACGGTCTTCGTGCTGATCGCCCACAATCTGCCGCAAGAGGGTGTCATCCAGGCCCAGTCCGGCATCGGTTTCCTCAAGACGACATTGACGCGGATAGCCGCCGCCGTCCTCACCTGCCTCGCGGTCGCCTGGTGCCTGCAGCCCGCCGCAGAGATCAACTCGACGCCCTTCTCGACCAATGGGCACCTTTCCGTTGCCTTCGGCGCCTTCCTTCAGACCTGGCTCGGTGACATGCTGCAGCTTGCGACCAAAATCCTTGTAATCGTCATTGGCGTTATGCTCGCCATCGAAGGGATGAAGGCCTTCAACTTGATTGGGGTCTGTGTGCGCGTATTTGCACCATTTCTGAAGATGATGGGGCTTGACCACCGTGCAGGCGTGCTCTGGCTTACCGGGGTTCTTTTTGGGTTGGCCTACGGCGGCGCCGTTATTGTTGAAGAATCGCGCGAGTTGCGGCTGACTCCGGTGGAAGTCGAGAAGCTTCAGATCTCGATCGGCATCAACCATTCCATGATCGAGGACCCCCTGCTGTTTCTGCCCTTTGGGATCAACCCCCTATGGCTCTGGGTGCCGCGGCTGGCAGCTGCCGTTGCTGCGGTTTACCTGATTTCCGCATGGTTCGGTTTCAAAAAAGTTTTCGCACCCAAGACCGACTCCCCACGCTGACGAAATTGATGTGGGCATCCGCCGGATGGGGCAACCCGTAGCAGAAGTGAGGAAAATGCCTATCCTACAACCATATTCTTTTTACCAACACGAGCGCTTTCAGGGAAGATTCGATGCTAAAAGAGAGGGCCAAGACGCACGGCTTCTGCCTGCCGTCGGCGGATAAGGACAAGGTTTGTTTGCAGGAGTTGGCGTCTTGAACCGGATGCGATTTTACCGCTTCAGGATGGATTGAAGCGGTTCGACGAGATCCATGAAGTCGAACCGTTTTTCACTTTCAAGATCTCGCGGCCGCCCTTCCGCATAGGAAATCCCGAAACGCAGGTTGATGGCGATGCCCCGTTCCCCGCAGAAGGAAGAGAGCGAGTGCTTGGTCATGCTGCCGATCGTGAATGCGCCCGCTTTTTGGCCCCACTCGAAGTGCGGCCCATCCCCGCCGCTGTCGCCCATGACGACGACCTTCGCTGCCGGGATCGCGAATTTCTGAACGGCAGCCTGCGTGTTCTTGCCTTTGTCCGATGTCTTGGACAGTTCGAGGATTACTCCGGGATCGCTTGCCGCAGCAGGATATCGCAACAGCGCGTTGGCCGACAGGACCGGCACCTGCGGCAGCAGCTTCTTGGCGAACACCCGCTGGAAGTAGCCGATCATCGCGGTCGTGTTGATCATGAAGAGGATGCCGTGGCTTAAGCACCACTCGATCAGCCCCGGTACCCCCGGATAGGCCGCAAACGAACTGTCCAGGTAAGCGTCCATCATCTCCTGGCTCACCGGCGCCGGCAGAACTGCCTGGATCCGGAGGCAGGCCTCGCCCAGCGAGATCCGGTTCCCGGTGTAGCCGCGGAAGATCTCGCTGAGGGTGGGCGCAAGCTGAGGATAGCTGAATTCGATGAAGTCGAAGGGGCCGGAGGGTGACAGACACTCGCTCCAGTCGGTGGAAACAATGGCGTTGAACTGCCGAAATGGCTTTTCCATGCAGCACCTTGCCGGGTTCATAAGTTCCAGGCTCAGGGGAAGCCCTCCGCAGCCTGCCTTTCCGGTCATTCAGTATCCAAACGGCCCCGGCCTTTTGGATAGCAAGAATCGGGTGGCGGTGTTTTGGCAGGTGTGTATAATGTCTTCAACCAAATGGCAACAACCTCTCAAAAGACCTTCGTAAAAGGAAACTCGCTATGAAACGCGATGGCATCTCCCAGGCATGCCGCGACTACGAACGCATCGAAAAAGCGATTGCGTTCATCGAAGCCCGCTTCGACCGCCAACCCGATTTGAAGCAAATCGCCGACCACATCGGCCTGAGCGAGTTTCACTTCCAGCGCCTTTTCAACAGCTGGGTCGGCATCAGCCCCAAGCGGTTTCTGCAGTTTTTGACCAAGGAGCACGTGAAGGGGGTTCTCGCTCAATCGTCCAATTTGCTGGAAGCCGCCTTCGACGTCGGGCTCTCGGGACCCGGCCGCCTGCACGATTTGTTTGTCGCCTGCGAAGCGGTGACGCCGGGCGAGTTCAAATCAAAAGGCAAAGGGCTAACCATCACCTACGGATTTCATGACACCCCCTTCGGCGAGTGCCTGATCGGCGTAACCGAGCGCGGGATCTGCTGGCTGGCATTCGTGAAAAGCGCGGGGCGCACCCCCCTGCTGGCCGAGCTTCAGGCCGCCTGGAAGAACGCCCTTCTGGTGGAGGGCCCGGCGGTCACCCGGCCTCTCTCCGTGCGTATTTTTGACCCGTCTCGGTGGCGCCGGTCGAACCCGATCCCGGTGACGGTCGCTGGGACGAATTTCCAGATCAAGGTCTGGGAGGCGCTCCTGCGGATTCCCGTGGGCACAGTCGTTGCCTACGAGGACATTGCGCTTTACATCGGCTTACCCACGGCCGTGCGCGCGGTGGGCAACGCCGTCGGTAACAATCCGGTTTCATTCGTTATCCCCTGCCACCGCGTGGTGCGAAAAACCGCCGAGTTCGGCAACTACGGCAGCGGCCCGGCCCGCAAGAAGGCCATGCTGGGATGGGAAGCCAGCCTGGCGGCCGGGGAGTAGAGGTGGATTCTGCTGCGCCAGGCCTTTCGAATTTTGCATTCCGCATCATCCGTGTGATCGGCCGGCGACCACCACGAACTGTGCGGCGCTGCAGCTGCAACTTATTCAAAGCCTATTTTATTTGCATAATTGCGGCGGAAGTTCCATCGCTGCCGATAAATTCATACTCGGTTTCACTGAGCTTGTAGATTTTTGAGCAGCTTTCTTCACCATTTCTCAACCTGCTCCAGGTGCTGCAGAATTCTTCTTTGTTGATCCGGAAGGTGCCCGTGTCGTTCCCGCTGCCCCAGTCGATTATCTGCCGCCCATCCGGAAAATAGTCGACAGTGGCGATTCCGCCTAAAACCGGGAACTCTGCGGTCCTTTCCGCATAAAAAAGACGTTCGAGCTCGCTCTGGCTGAGCATTTTCGCGCCGGAGAGCCTCAGTTGGAGTTCATGAGAACTGCACCCCCAACATGAAACGAGAGCACCGAGTGCGAACATAACGAGCATATGCTTTTTCATGGGGCGACTCCAATCTTATCAAGGCCGCACCGGAATGGACCTTGATATGCTGATTTGCCGGAGTGACACGTCTTAAAACGTCATCCCGTGTCTATCGCTTGCGTTTTGCGAATTCCATCTCGAGCACATCCAGCGCCTGCTTTACAAGCCCCATGTCGGCCTGAGTGCCCATGTGACCTAATCGAAAGACCTTTCCGGCGATCGGCCCGTAGCTGCCCCCCGCCACCAGCCCGCGGGCGCGCAGGCGCTTGTCGAGCTCGCTCCATGCAAGCCCGTTGGGAACATTGACCGCTGTGACAGTGGGGGCCGGCACCGCACCGGGCGCGGGATAGAGGCGGTAGCCGATTTCGACCAGCCGCTTGCGGCAGAAAGCCGCCACCTCGGTGTGTCGCCTGAAACAGGCTTCGAGCCCCTCTGTCAGGATAGCCTCGGCCCCGGCGTTGAGGCCGGCTGTGGCCTGCCAGCCCGGCGTGTAGGGAAAGTAGTGCTTCTCCACCGCCGTCCGGAAGGCCTTGATGGCGTCGTAGCCCACGTAGTTCACCGCGTCGATGACCTCCCAGGCCGTATCGCTGACGGCAATAAAACAGGTGTCGGGCAGAGCTGAAAGGCACTTCTGGGCTCCACCCAGGCACAGATCGATATGCCACTCGTCCGGCAGCACCGGCGCCCCGCCGATGCTCGAGACCGCATCCACGTAAAGCAGCGGCACCCCCATCGCCTGCTTCAACCGTCCCAATTCCTCGATCGGGTTGAGGGTGCCGGAGGGAGTCTCACAGTGCACGACCGTGATCATCTTGGGCTTGAACTCAGCGATGGTTTTTTCCACCGCGGAGAGGTCAGCGAGCGTCTCGTTGTAAGGCAGACCTACCGTCAGCACCTCGGCGCCAACAGCCGCCGCCATTTCCCCGATCCCGTAACCATAAACGCCGGTTCCGATCGCGAGCACCCTGTCACCTGGCAGAAGCGTGCTCTTGAGGGCACCCCACAGCGCCATCATGCCCTCGCCCAGAAATATGACCACGGATCTCTTGGTTTGAAGGATGGCCTTGAGGTTTTGCTCGGTGCGGGTGTAAAGTTCGAGATACTCGGCTTCTATATCCGCCGAACCGTAGTCGACACGATAGGCCTCCAAAACGGCCGGGTGTGCCCTGACCGGCCCCGGGACCATGGGGATTGGATAGGTGTTCATGGCAGCCTCCTACATATAAGGAACTTAACCGCTTTGAGCCGGACGGTCAATTGAGCCCCAGCGCCAGCGCCGCAGCCGCCGGGGCAATTTCACCTCGGCGCCGAAAACTGGTCATCTCAGCCTCCCTGCTGGCCCTGTTTTTGGGCGCGCTGGATGCCCTGGTGATGTCCGCCGCCATGCCGACCGTGGTGGCCGACCTCGGCGGTCTCGAGCTTTTCAGCTGGGTCTACTCCGCCTACCTTCTCGCGCGCACGGTCGCACTGCCCATTTTCGGCAAGCTGGCCGACATCTATCGCGCCAAAACCCTTTACCTGGCGGCGATCATCGTCTTCATCGCAGCCTCCCTGGCAGCCGGGTTCGCCACGGGCATGACGTTTTTGATCGTCTGCCGCGCGCTTCAAGGCATCGGGGCTGGCGGCACCTTTGCGCTGGTCTACATCGTGCTGACGGAACTATCGGCACCCGAAGAGCGCGGAAAAACACTGTCTCTCGGCAGCTTCGTCTGGGGCCTGGCCAGTGTGCTGGGCCCGACCCTGGGTGGATTCATCGTAGCCTATTTTTCCTGGCGCTGGATCTTCTTCATCAATGTGCCGCTTGGATTTTTATCGCTGGCCGGCATCGCCAAGCACCTGGTCGAGATTCGTAAAAAGCGAGATCATGTCACTATCGACCTGGCCGGGGCGATCACCCTTTCGGCAACCGTCCTGTGCCTGCTGTTTGTCTTCCTCCTCGGCGGCCAGACCTATGCCTGGGCATCGCCTCAAATTATCGCCTTGGCGACCGGCTCCATCCTCTTCGGAGCGGCTTTTTACCTTATTGAAAACCGTGCCCAGGACCCCATTCTTCCCCTTTCGTTTTTCAGAATCCGCGGGTTCAGCGCCGGCAACGCCGCTGTCTTCATGAGCAGCTTTGCCATTTTTGCCTTTTTCGGGTTTGCGCCCCTGTTCATCCAGGGGACCCTCGGCAAAAACCCGATGGAGGTCGGCATGACCGTGCTTGCCTTGAGCCTGGGCTGGTCGATCGGATCCTTGATTCTGGGCCGGGGGATCAACCGCCTGGGAACCCGGGCCGCGTCATTGACCGGGGCCGTGTTTCTCGCCGCAGGCTGTGCACTGACGCTCTCGTTTTCAATGGCCACATCGACCCTCACCTGCTTTCTGGTGTTCGGGGTGGTGGGAATCGGCATGGGCTTCGTGGCTCTGGCGACGGTCTTGGTCGTTCAGGACAGCGTCGAGCCATCCGATCTGGGGGTCGCTACCGCCTCGCACCAGTTTGCACGCAACTTGGGCGGTACGGTTGGCGTGGGCATCTGCGGCAGCATTTTCACCATGCGTTTTTCCCGAGCCATCGAATCGGTTTTTGCTGAGCGCACCGCGGATGAGCTTCCGCTTGAAATGGCCGAGCACCTTCGGGGACACGTCGACAGCCTTTTCCGCCCCGAAATCCAGGCTCAAATCCCGGCCGCCCTCCTGCCCGAATTCCAAAAAGCCATCGGGGAAGCGGTCATCGCCGTCTTCTGGTGCACCGTTGTCGCCGCCCTGGTCTGCGTGGTCTTTTGCCATCTTCTGCCAAAAGATGCGGTACGAAAGAAGACAAACGGTCATAATTAGCGATCGTCTACCGATCTGAAAGGCAAACGCGTCTGTGTCGGCCCACTGGGCAGCGGCACCGAGCAGAATGCCATGCAGATCCTCGAGGCCTACGGCATGAAGTTCGAGGACTTCGCCAAGGTCGAACGTTTGACGGCGACTGAGTCCTCGGACTACATGAAAGACGGCCGCATCGATGCGGCGTTTTACTCCGTGGGTGTGGGTGCAGCCGGCCTGGTGGACACGGCCATCACCGTCGACTGCGTTATCGTGCCCGTTGACGGCAGCCAGCGCGATGCGCTGATGAAAAAGTACCCCTTCTTTACCAAGGCCGTGGTTCCCAAAGGTGCTTACAAGGGCATCGAACAGGATGTTCCCACCGTAGCGGTCATGGCGATCCTGGCGGCCTTCGCCCTGGTCGGCCTGACGCTCATTCCGGTGAGGACGCTCGAAAAGGAAAGACCATGAGCATGGAAGTCAAAATTGAACGTAACGAGGACTTGTTCAAGAAGGCGGAGGCGCTCATCGAGAAGGCCGAATTCGGCGAGAGACGGCTTTCCGGCGCATCGTGGACACCCTCTACCTGACCGGCGAGGGCATCTTCGGCATACCGCTGTGGGTGTCCTCGACCTTCGTGTTCGCCTTCGTGCTCTTCGGCGCCATCTTCGAGCGGACCGGCGCCGGGGAATACCTGATGCGCCTGGCCATGTCCCTGGTGGGGCACACCCGCGGCGGTCCGGCCAAGGTGGCCGTCATCGCCAGCGCCTTTATGGGCACCATCTCCGGCAGCGGGGTGGCCAACACGGCCACCATCGGGACCCTGACCATCCCGCTTATGAAAAAGGTGGGCTTCCGGGCCGAACTCGCGGGCGGTATCGACACGGTAGCCGGCGGCAACGGTCAGATCATGCCGCCGGCCTGAAGACCGCCGCTGCTCGCTGAAATCGACGGTGAACAAAATATCATTGACAAAATTTGAAAAACGCATTTTTATCCAAATCTTATTTCCTAGCTAGAATTTTCGGATTGATCTTTTTTTGGGCAGTGACACCCATTCCTCATTGAACACAAAGAGATAAAACCATCATGAATTCAGGCAGATTACGCGGGGGCATTCAGTTCTCCTGTCCACTAACCGGTCTATCCAGCCCGTTTGAAGGCATCCCCTCTCCGCCGAAGGTAATTGTTCCTCTCCAGCAGGATCAGGGAGGCGTTTGCACACCACGGGTCAAGAAGCATGACGTAGTCCTCGTTGGTCAACTCATCGGCGAAAGCCCAAACCAAAACGGGGCCTCGATTCATGCCCCTTTATCCGGCAAGGTCACGGAGGTCATCAAAGCCTTTCAAGACATTCACGGACGAGCCATCCCGGCCGTTGCCATTGAGTCGGATGGGCAGTCACAACGCTTCGAGGCCCAAGCGGGTGCCGAACCATTTGCGGCCTTGCAGGGCGCGGGGGTTGTCGATTTTGACCGCATGACCGTTCCGCTGGCTGCCAAACTAGAAGAAGCCAGGGCGCGCAAGGTCAACACGTTGATTGTCAATGCGCTGGACATTGAACCGCTGCTCTCCAGCCGAGGCCGGCTGCTGCTGGAAGAGGTTCAGGCAATTGCCGCAGGAATCGATGCCGTCAGAAAGACACTTGACGTCAACCGCGTCCTCCTGGCGGCTGACGCCGACGCGAATGAGGCCATCGCCGCAGCCACGAAGACATTCGGCGGTTCAGTCCAAATCCTGCCGCTGCGCAACAAATATCCTCAAGCGGTGGACTACCTGATCGCCAAGAGGGCCCTGAACGTGGAGGTCCCTTTTGCGCACGGCGTCCGCATAGCCGATATCGGGGCCCTCGTGGTCGGTGTCGAAGCCATGACGGCCGTCGGCCGGAACCAACCGGTGGTGGAACGCTTCATCAGTGTGGCGAACGGCAAGGGCCATATCAAGAATCTCCGGGTGCCCATCGGCACGCCTATTGGAACGGTCCTGGAACACTGCCGCATCACGCCGGAGCCTGGCGGAAAAATCCTGGCCGGCGGGCCGATGACGGGACCGGCCGTGGCCGGCTTGGACCAGCCGGTCACCAAAGAGTTCTTGGGCATCTACGTTCAAGGCCGCCGCGAGGTGGTGAAACCGGCGGAGGCGGTCTGCATTAAATGCGGTTTGTGCGTGGAGGCATGCCCCATGCGCCTGATGCCCTTTCTAATTTCAGGCTTTGCAGAAAAAGGGATGCTTGCCGAAACACAAAATTACGACATTTTCACCTGCATCGAATGCGGATGCTGTGCATATATCTGCCCGGTCCGGATTCCCATGGTTCAATTCATCACGTTCGCAAAGAAGCAGATCATGGATCAAAGGAAAGACGCATGAAACAACCCGAATTCGTCGTATCGGCTTGGCCGCATATTCACAGCGGCAATTCCGTGCGGAACATGATGCTCCACCTGATCATTGCGTTGCTTCCCGCCGTAGCCGCGGCGTTTTTCGTCTTCGGCGTGGACACGCTCAGAGTCGTAACGATAGCCATCATTTCGGCAGTTTTTTGGGATGCGGTTCTGCAAAAAATATTCAAACGAAGCCTGTCGATCGGGGATTTGAACGCAGCCGCCAGCGGCCTGATGTTTGCCATGCTGATGCCGGCAACCGTCCCCTGGTGGGTTCTTGTTGTGGGCACCCTGGTGATGCTGCTGTTGGGAAAACACGTTTACGGCGGGCTGGGGTGCAACCCGTTCAACGGGGTGCTCATCGCCTACGTGGCGCTGCTGCTCTCCTACCCAGGGCTCGTGGGCGATACGCCTGTGCCGACCTCGGACATGATGATGACCCAGAACCCACCCCTCATGGAACTCAAAGAAAAAGGCGCAGAGTTCCTGGACGAGACGTTTCCGCTGCAGGATCTTTTTTTGGGCTCTACCCTGATCACGGGGACCATCGGCGAAATCTCCAAATTGGCATTGTTGGTCGGCGGCCTGTTTCTGATCCTGCGAAGAAAGATCTCCTGGATCATCCCCACCGGTTTCCTAATCGGCCTGGCCGGCGTTGCGACCATTTTTTGGCTGATCGACCCGGAGACCTACGCCAGCCCCCTGTTTCATCTTCTGGCCGGAGGCAGCCTGCTGGCGGCATTCTTCCTGGCAACCGATTGGACGACCTCGCCGGTGACAAAAACCGGGATGGCGCTTTTCGCACTGGTTTGCGGGGTGATGACCATGGCGATCCGATTATGGTCCCAATGGCCGGAAGGCGCCTATTTTGCCGTTTTCATGGTCAGCATGCTGACACCGTTCTTCGACAAACTTCGCCCCAAGATTTTTGGGTCAAAATTCAACCACCAGAGGCAGGCACAATCTTAGCCGGGAGAACAATGCGTTCAAGCACCGCGGGCACCTGCGGCTGTTGTCTGGGGTTGATGCCCGCTCCGCTCATCATCAACGTCAACAGGAGGAGAGATACCGGTGTCGCTGCGTGAACTCATTCAAATGGTGCTGGTATTGACGATCGTGACATCGGTCTGCGCCGGCGGGTTGGCCGCTGTCAAGCTGGTCACAAAGGAGCAGATCGACTATCAGCAGATCAAGTTCATCAAGGAGCCGGCGCTGAAAAAGATCCTCACGGATTATGATAACGACCCCATATCCGACCGCCTTCAGATCGTGACGGGCAAGGATGCACGCGGGCGCGATGTAAAAACGACCTTCTTCCTGGCTAAAAAAGGCGGCGACGTGACGAGCCTGGCCTTTGAAGCGGGCGGCAGCGGCTACGGCGGACCGATCGGTGTGATGATCGCCATCGACCCGAAGGGTGGCATCGTACAAGCCGTTGCCGTCACCACCCAGTCGGAGACGCCGGGGCTGGGATCAAAAATAGTGGATGACCCTGATTTCCCTTCCCAATTTTCAAAGAAACCGGTAAGTGCGAACTTCAACCTGGCCGCCGCCGGGGGGGAGATTCAGGCTATCTCCGGAGCCACGGTTTCCTCCAGCGGGGTGAGCACGGCCGTTAGCAGGGGGGTTGAACTGTATCAAAACGTCAAGTCTCAGCTTGGGTTATAGAAGAGGAGGCCCGGCACCATGGCCGCTCGCATCGTAAACGAGTTTACCAAAGGCTTCTGGAAAGAGATCGCCCCGTTGCGCTTTGCATTAGGCATCTGCCCGTCCCTGGCCGTGTCCACGAAAGTGGAAAGCGCCCTGGGCATGGGCTTTGCCGTGGTCTTCGTGCTTTGCATGAGCAACGTCCTGATCTCCGCCGTACGCAACCTGGTTCCGGACAAGGTGCGCATCGCCGTGTTCATCAGCATCATCGCCACCGGCGTGGTCATCGTTGAATTGGTGATGCAGGCCTATTTTTATCCGCTGTTTCTCGTCCTGGGCATCTGGATCCCGCTGATCGTGGTGAATTGTATCGTTCTGGGCCGCGCGGAGGCCTTTGCTCGAAAGAATACGATACCGCTCTCGCTTTCCGACGGCATGGGTATGGGGTTGGGGTTTACCCTCTCCCTGGTGGTAATCTCCAGCATCCGCGAGATCCTGGGCAGCGGGACCTGGCTCGGCATGCTGGTCATGCCCGAAGCCTATCCGGGGTTCGGGTTTTTGCTCCGGCCACCGGGGGCCTTTGTCATTTTCGGTTTGATTCTGGGAATTATGAACGTCATCTCGGCCCGGATCGAAAAAAAGACGGCTTAATCACCCGATAGCTGCTGACATTCGAGGAAACCGCCATGCAAGACTACCTGTTGATGATTGTGGCCGCGATGTTCATCAACAACATCGTGCTGATCCGTTTCATGGGCAACTGCCCGGTGGTGGGCGTCACCAGTTCGTATGAAAGTGCGGTGGGCATGGGGGCTGCAGTAATTTTCGTGGCAACCATGGCCGGGACCACCTGCTGGATCATTCAAAAAACCATACTGGAAGTGTTGGGGATCGAATACCTGCAGACCTTGGTTTTTATTTTGGTCATAGCGGCCCTGGTTCAGTTTGTGGAAATCCTGATGCAAAAAGTGGCCCCACCCCTCTACCGGGCGCTGGGCATCTTCCTGCCACTGATCACCACCAATTGCATGGTTTTCGGTGTCTCTGTCCTGAACATCAAGGAAGAGCACAGCTTCATGCAAACCCTGATCTTTTCCTTGGCCTCTGCGGTCGGATTCGCCCTGGTGCTGCTCTTCATGGCCGGCTTGCGGGAGCGAATGGATGCCACCGGGCGCGTCCCCAGCCTGCTGCGGGGCGTACCCATCACCCTGATCACCGCCGGGATGATGGGGCTTAGTTTTGCCGGGCTTCTGGGCATGGCTTAAAACCGCGAGGGCGCAAAAAATGGAACCTGTCCTTACCGCAATTCTTACCGTGGGCGCCATCGGCATGCTGGCCGGCCTCATCCTGGGCGTGACGGCAAAGATTTTCTACGTCCATGTCGACCCGCGCATCGGACACGTGGCGGACATTCTGCCCGGCGCCAACTGCGGGGGATGCGGCTACGCCGGGTGCACGGACCTGGCCGCGGCCATCGTCCAGGGCAATGCCCCGGCCAATGCCTGCAAGGCCGCCAGCGACGAGCTGGCCCAGAAAATCGCCTCCATGCTGGGCATCTCCGTCGATCAGCAGGAGCGGCAGGTGGCCCAGATCTTCTGCCATGGCGATGCCGCCCATGCGCAGCGCAAATTCGTCTACTTGGGCATCCAGGACTGCCGGGCCGCCCAGTTGGTTTCCGGCGGCGACAAGGCCTGTACTTATGGCTGTCTCGGTCTGGGCACTTGCGTTCAGGGTTGTTTCTTCGGTGCCCTGCATATGGGCCCAAACGGTCTGCCCGTGGTGGACACGGAGTTGTGCACGGGCTGCGGGAGCTGCACCAAAATCTGCCCCCGGCATATCCCCAAGCTGATTCCGGTTTCTCAGAAGGCCGCCGCCTTTTGCTCCTCGCATGACGCGGGCAAGGTGGTCAAAGAGATCTGCGAGGTGGGCTGCATCGGATGCGGGCTGTGTAAAAAGGTCTGCCCCGAAAATGCAGTTGAGATCGATAAATTTCTTTCCGTGGTGGATCCCGCAAAATGCACCGGTTGCGGGAAATGCTTTGAAAAATGCCCCACCGGCATTATCCAGTCGGTGGTGCTGACCCGGGACTTGAAAAAAAAGGCGGCGTAGTGGTTGCCGGCAACCCATGAGCCAGGAGCGCAAAGAGGTAGGCGAAATAGTGGCCGTCACAGGCCGCACAGCTCAGGTGAAAATGACGCGCAGCTCGCAATGCTCCTCCTGTTCCTGCGCCGGGTTCTGCAACCCTTTCGGCACGGATTGGATGGTAGTCACTGCCGACAACGCACTGGGAGCGGCCGCCGGTCAGAAGGTGCGCATCACCTATCACGTGGACGGGGAGGTGAAAGCCTCCTTCATTCTTTACATCGTCCCCGTGCTCGCCCTGTTGCTCGGTGCCATGATCGGGGCCGCCATCCGCCTTTTCGGCAACGAGGATTTTTCGGCGGTTGTGGTAGGCCTGTCGTTCATGGCGGTTTCGTTTCTGCTGATTAGAACCTATGCTGCCTGGAAATACGGCCGGAAACGATCCTATCACCCCATCATCACCGGCGTGCTGAGCGAACAGGAAAAAATGGGTTGGGGAGTCAACCGCCCCGCGCCGTCGAAAGAATCCTCGGCGCAAAGTGACACTTACTAAGCTTCTCGAAATAGTACTGACATAAAGTGGCTATTCGCCCCAATTCTATCAACGAGTATAAGGGGGAAAGGCATAAAAGAGGGTGTCCGTGTCAATACAAATACGCAAACCTTAGTAAAATGATTTTAGGGAGGAAGAACCGATGAACGACAATGTGCTGGTCATGCTGTCCTGCGGCACAGACGACCCCAACCGTGCGACCCGCGCCTTGTTTTTCGCCGTGGTGGCTCAGAAGAAAGGCAAAAAGGTGGTGGTTTTCCTTCTGGACGAGGGCGTTTACCTGGCCAAAAAAGGGCTCATCCAGCACTTGCGAGCTGCCACCGGGGACTCGGCCGACGACCACCTGGCCTTTTTGCAGGAGTGGGAGGTGCCGATCCTGGTGTGCACCCCGTGCGCCCTCACCCGGCAGATCACCGAGGCCGACCTGGTCAGAGGGGCCCGCATGGCCAAGGGCGAGGAGATGATCGATCTGGCCTGCAACAGCACCGTGCTGAGCTTTTAGCCGGCTATGGACTCGGTCCGCCGCTTACGGTTCCCTCTCCCCCATGAATGCGGGCAGCGGGCACCAGCACGGTCCAGACCATCCCGAAAATATTTCCAAGAGCCCGGGCCGCGGGCAGACAGGCCGTTGCTGCCGGACGCTTCTCAGAGCGGATCAAAAACCGCCGTAAAGTGGCGCAGCAGCGGCGGCTCCAGGACGATGCGCATCCCCTTAATTTTATCCCGCTGGGAAAACAGCGCTCCGATGCACTCGACCACATAGTCCATGTGGCTCTGGGTGTAGACTCGCCGCGGGATGGCAAGCCGCACCAGCTCCATCGGCGCCGGTTGGAATTGCCCGGTCGCCGGGTCCGTTTTGCCGAACATGACGCTGCCGATCTCGCAAGCGCGGACCCCGCCCTCCAGGTACAGGGCGCAGGCGAGCGCCTGGCCGGGAAACTGATGCGGCGGGATATTGGGCAGAAACGCGGCCGCATCCAGGTAGACTGCATGCCCGCCGGCCGGTTTAAACACCGGCACCCCTATGGCGTCGAGTTTGTCCACCACGTAAGCCACCGAACGGATGCGGTACTTCAGGTACTCCTCGTCCAGGACCTCGTCGAGTCCCTGGGCAAAGGCCTCCAGGTCCCGGCCGGCCAGGCCGCCGTAAGTCGGGAACCCCTCGGTGACGATCAGGATGTTGCGGGCCTTTTGGGCCAGCTCGTCGTCATTCACGGCCAGAAACCCGCCGATGTTGACCAACCCGTCCTTCTTGCCGCTCATGGTGCAGCCGTCGGCATAGGAAAACATCTCCTGGGCCAGCTGCTTCACGGAACGGCCCTTGCATCCCGGCTCACGGGTCTTGATAAACCAGGCGTTTTCGGCGAAGCGGCAGGCATCGATGAAAAATGGTATCCGGTAGGAGCGGCACAGCTCCGACACCCGGCGGATGCAGCCCATGGAGACCGGCTGGCCGGCGCAGGAGTTGTTGGTGACCGTCATCATCACCAGGGGGATCTGCTCCCGGCCCTTCTGCTTGAGCAAGCGTTCCAGTGCGGCGATGTTCATGTTGCCCTTGAAGTCCTGGACCAGAGAGGGGGTGAGCGCTTCTTTGACCGGCAGGTCCACGGCCTCGGCGCCGCTCACCTCGATGTTGGCCCGGGTGGTGTCGAAATGGCTGTTGCTGGGAATGGTCTTGCCCGCGCCGCCCATGATTTCGAAGAGAATCTTTTCGGCGGCCCGCCCCTGGTGGGTGGGGATGATGTGCTTGAACCCGGTCAGCTCTTTCACCACCCGCTCGAAGCGGTAGAAGCTGCGGGCGCCGGCGTAAGACTCGTCCCCGTCGATAATCCCGGCCCACTGGGTTGCGCTCATGGCGCAGGTGCCGCTGTCGGTCAGCAGGTCGATGAGCACATGCTCCGCCCGAACGCCGAAGAGATTGTAGCCCGCCTGTTTGAGAACGTCCTGGCGCTCCGCGCGTGTTGTCATCCGCAGAGGCTCAACGGTCTTGATTTTGAACGGCTCGATGATGGTCTTGATCGTCATGGGATATCCGCGTGTTGGGGAAGTTTGACTTTAATAGGTCGCACCTGTAGTCTGTCGGTCGGGTGCGCACGCTTCTGGAATTTCGAATGGTTCTCAGCCGCACAGCAAGTGGTGGCCGAACGATGAACAAACAACACGAATTCGGTGACATTCTGAGCATCGTTCATGAAGTCACCGAAAAAATCCCCTTCAACCAGGTTCTGGGGCTCACGGTCGAGTCGCTGGACCTCGACCAGCCGACCGTGCGCCTGACCATGCAGGAACAGCTGATCGGGAATTTCATCCGCGGCTCGCTGCATGGAGGGGTCATATCGAGCACGTTGGACTTCATGGGCGGGCTGGTCGCCTTTCTGGGTGTGCTGAAGACCCTGCAGGGCCAGCCGCTGCAGGTAATGGCCGAACGGTTCGCCCGGATCGGCACCATCGACCTGCGGGTGGACTACCTCAGGCCGGGGATCGGCACGCATTTTATCGCCACGGGCTATGTCCTGCGCACCGGGAAAAAGGTCTCCGTGACCCGCATGGAACTCCACAACGACGAGCGACAGCTGATCGCCGTGGGTACCGGGGCTTACACCGTGGCGTAGACCGGGGGAGCGCAGCCCGGGGATGCTTGCCGGGCCGCTGAGGTTTGGCGCGTCGGTCTGATGCTGAAAAATTCGAATGAAACGTTCGGGTTAACGGCCCTCCGGCAGATGGCACCCGTTGCAGGTGGTCGGTGGCAGCTTGGCAAGCTGGGCTTTGCCGCCCTTGCCTGCCCGGCGCAACTCCCACGTTTTCGCCCGGACCTCCTTGTGACAGCCCAGCCAGCAGGTTTTGTGGAAGGCGGTTTTAAAGTACATATTGTCGTCCCAGGCATCGGATTTGCCGGACTCGATGGTGGGCTCGGTTTCATCGTGGCAGCCGGAAACACTGCAGCCCATCGGCGGCTCGGAGCCGTCAAAGGTGTGGTGACAGTTGACGCAGGCGAAGTCGAAGTGCGAAAAATGCTTGAAAGAAACCGGAGCCCGTTTGGCCTCCACACCCTCGGGCGCCGAGAGCAGATAGGTCTCTTCTCCGAAGCAGGAATCGCCGTTTTGGGCCTGGCTCGAAAAACCGTGCATCACCCCCAGCAGGACGAATCCCGCCACCAGCACACTCAGCAAGACGACTCGGTTGCGCATGGACCCCACTCCTTTCACGTACAGTTACTTGATATCCGCGTTCGTATCCCCTTAACAGAAAATCACGGTGAAGAAAAGCCTCTCTGAGCGCCGCTCTCAGGGCAGCCGGTTTTCAGCGGCCGCCCGCAGGATTTCGACGATCAATCGAAGGTTGGGCTCCACGCTCTCCAGGATCAGGTATTCCTCCTCGCTGTGCGCACGCCCCCCCTGGGGACCCATGGCGTCGATGGTGGGGATCCCCATGGCCGCCGTGAAATTGCCGTCGGACCCGCCGCCGGTGCTGATCAGTTTCATCTCCAGACCCAGCGCTTCGCCGATGACGGCGATCCGCTTCCAGAGCCTCAGGGTTGCCGCGGTGGGAACCATGGGCATTCGGTTGATCTCACCCTGCACCTCCACGCGTACCCCGCTGGCGGGGCTGCCGGCGGCAATGGCGCGAAAGCTCTCAGAGATTCGCCGGGCCTCCGCCGCCGTAACGACGCGCACATCAAAGCCCGCCTTGGCGAAATCCGGAATCACGTTTCCGGCCGTACCACCGCAAATGGTGGTCACGTTGACAGTGGTTCCTTCCTCGGGTCTGGCGAAACCGCTCACTGCCAGGACCTGATGCACCAGTTCTAAAATGGCGTTGGCGCCCTTGTCGGGCTCGACACCGGCATGGGCCGAGCGACCGTGGCAAATCACTTCGTAATCGGCCACGCCCTTGCGCTGCAGGACCCGATGGCCCGTCGCACGGCAGGGCTCAAAAACCAACACTCGTTTGCTTTTCGCCGCCAAGCCCTCGAACCATTGGCGCGAGCCGTTGGAACCCACCTCCTCGTCGCTGTTGAAGGCCATGCAAAGCGAGAGCTTTCGGGCAACCCCGACCTGCTCGGCCGCTTCCGCCGCGTGCAGCATGGTCACCAGCCCGGCCTTCATGTCGCACACCCCGGGCCCAAAGGCGCGGCCGTCGCGGATGCGGAACGGCCGGCGCGCCGCCGTCCCACTATGGAAGACGGTGTCCATGTGGCCGAGAAAAAGGAAATCGAACCGTTCGGTCTCCGCGCGGTTCCGGCGGTTGGTCACCTCCAGGCAGGGAACGGCACCGGCGTCGAACTCGAGGCGGCGGGTCCGCCACCCCAGGCGATCGAAGCGTTCCTGAAAAAACGAGGCCACCATCGAGAGCCCCGGCTCATGGCCGCTGCCGCTGTCCACGTTGACGATAGCCTCGAGGTCCTTTAAAAATTGATCGTTGCCTGTTGCCATGTGTCTTCCTTCTCCGCTGGGCTCTCAGGCGGATGCCGCCGATGCCTGTTCCAGGAAACGCCCGCCGGCTCTCACCGGGCAGGCCGCGTAATGACCGCCGCCGACGTCTAAAAATTCGGGTTCGAATCGCTCGCAGTCGGAACGACGATACGTGCAGCGGGTATGAAACCGGCACCCCGAGGGCGGGTTGATGGGGCTGGGGACGTCGCCCTGCAGAATGCGGCGCTTTTTCTCAAGCCGCGGGTTGGGGATGGGGATGGCCGAGAGCAGCGCCTCCGTGTAAGGATGCCTGGGGTGGCTGTATAGCGCCGCGCCCGGGGCCATCTCCACGATCTTGCCCAGATACATCACCGCCACCCGGTCGCTCATGTATTCCACCACACTCAGGTCGTGGGCGATGATGATATAGGATAGCTGGAATTCGCTCTTGAGGTCCTGGAGCAGATTGATGACCTGGGCCTGGATGGAGACATCCAACGCCGAAACCGGTTCATCGGCGATGATCAGTTTGGGGTTGAGGGCCAGGGCGCGTGCGATGCCGATCCGCTGGCGCTGGCCGCCGCTGAATTCATGCGGATACCGGCGCAGGTGCTCGCTGTGGAGGCCGACCCGTTTCAGCAGTTCCACCGTCCGGTCTTCGATCTCGGCTCCGTCGGCCACGCCGTGGATCTTGAACGCCTCGCTCACGATCCCGCCCACCGTCAGGCGCGGGTTCAACGAGGCGAAGGGGTCCTGGAAGATCAGCTGCATGTCCCGGCGGACGGCCTTCATCCGGCGGCGGTCGAGGCGGCTGATATCCTGGCCGTTGAAACGAATCTCGCCACTCGTGGGTTTGATGAGTCGCAATATCAACCGACCGGTGGTCGATTTGCCGCACCCGCTCTCCCCCACCAACCCGATGGTCTCGCCCGCATCGAGGAAAAAGCTCACCCCATCCACCGCGTGCACATACCCGACGGCCCGCTGCAGAAAGCCGCCCTTGATCACAAAGTACTTCTTGAGCTGATGGACGTCGAGCAGTCGCTCTGTCATGTCATTTCCTGCCTGAATCGAACGCTAAGCCCCGGTCCTGTCGCGTCGGGGCCAGACGATGCGCAGGGCCGCTTTCACGCGTGCAGCCAGCAACGCACCTGATGACCGTCGCCCACGGTCTTGAGTTCGGGCGCCTCGTGCGAACATCGTTTCATCACCTGCGGGCAGCGGGGGTGAAACGCACACCCGGGCGGGAGACGGGATGGGATGGGAACCACCCCCGTGATTTCTTTCAGCCGCTCTTTTTGCGTTTTGCGCTGATCGATCCGGGGGATCGACGCCAGCAGCCCGGCGGTGTAGGGGTGCAGCGGGCTTTCGAATATGGGAATAACCCCCGCCTCTTCGACCACCTTGCCGGCATACATCACTACCACCCGGGCGGCGCTTTCCGCAATCACCCCCAGATCGTGGGTGATCAGAATGATCGCCGTGTTGAGCTCGGTTTTGAGGTCCCCCATCAGGTCCAGGATTTGGGCCTGAATGGTGACGTCGAGGGCGGTGGTCGGCTCATCGGCGATGAGCAGGCCAGGGTTGCAGGAGAGGGCCATGGCGATCATGGCCCTCTGGCGCATCCCGCCGGAGAGCTGATGCGGGTATTCGCGCACCCGGCGCTCCGGCGCGGGGATGCCCACCCGCTTGAGCATTTCCAGAGCGCGCACGAGCGCATCCTGAGCGCAGAGATGCTGGTGCAGTTTGAGAGCCTCGGAGATCTGGTCGCCGATCGAATAAACGGGGTTCAGGGAGGTCATCGGCTCCTGAAAGATCATCGAGATGCGGTTGCCCCGGATCCTGCGCATTTCATCGGCGGAGAGCTCCAGCAGGTTCCGGCCTTCGAAGAGGATCCGGCCCGCAACGATCCGGCCGGGCGGGTCCGGGATCAACCGCATGATGGAGAGCGCCGTGACGCTCTTGCCGCAGCCGGACTCCCCCACCACGCCCAGGGTCTCGCCCCGGCGCACATGGAAATCAACCCCGTCGACGGCCGGCGACACTCCGTCGTCCGAGAAAAAGTGCGTTTTCAGACCGTTGACGTCCAGCAGCAGGTCTTGGGTGTGGTCCACCAGAGCTCCCCTCTGGGCCTGCGAAGATCCGGGCCAATGCCGCGTACGACCATACGCGGACTATCGTTATTTGCTAAGCCTGTCAAGACGCCGCCCGGGGTGCCGATAGGCAGGCAGGGAGACGACCCTTGACTCAGTTGCGGAATTCTGCTTTGAACGGGTTGCTGCTCACACCCGGAGGTGGTCTTCGTCCTTTCAGCTCCTGTTTAACCCCATACACGGCCCCAGCGGCCCAGGGAGGTGGTTATGATCAAAAAGGGATGTGCACTGCTGCTGCTTTTCGCCCTCGTCGCCTTCAGCTTCAATCCCGCCGCCAGCGCCGAAAAGACCCTCACGCTCGGCGTCTACCAGGAACCCGAAAACCTCAACACCTACATCGGCGTCCAGACCGTCATCACCTACGTTCACAAGCCCTTTGCCGAGTACCTGATCGACGTCAACGAAAAGGGGGAATATTTCCCGGTGCTCGCGGCCGAGGTGCCCAGCGTTGAAAACGGCGGGGTCTCCAAAGACGGGCTGACCATCACCTACAAGCTGCGCAAGGGCGTGAAATGGAGCGATGGGGCGCCGTTCACCTCTGCCGACGTCAAGTTCACCTGGGAGGCCATCGTCAACCCGAAGAATCTGGTCAAGAGCAAATCGGGCTATGATCTGATCCAGGCGGTGGAGACCCCCGACGAGCACACCGCGGTCGTCAAGTACAAGGAATTCTACGCGCCGTTCCTGACCCGGTTTGCGCCGGTCCTGCCCCAGCACATCCTGGGCAAGCTCGACAACATGAACGATGCGCCCTACAACCGCATGCCGGTCGGCACGGGGCCTTTCATGGTGAGCGAGTGGGCCTCGGGCAACTACATCGCCATGGTCAAGAACCCGCATTACCGCGATGCGAGCAAAGTTAAAATCGACAAGCTCTTCTTCAAGTTCATCCCCAGCCGCGAAGTGGGCATCGCCCAGCTGCAGGCGGGCGACATCGACGGGGTCTGGGACCTGATCGAAGCCCAGATCCCGATGATGGAGAACAACCCGGCCCTGGCCCTCGACCTGTCCACCTCGCTCACCTCCGAGCGACTGATCCTCAACCACAGCATCCCGACGCCGCCCAACAACGGCAACCCGGATTTTCCGCACCCGATCCTGGGCGATCTCAAGGTGCGCCAGGCCCTCGACTGCGCCATCGACCGCAAGGCCATCGTCGACAAGCTCCTCTTCGGAAAGGCGCAGGCTGGGGCCTCCGAAATCGCCCACGGCTGGGCGGCCAACCGCGACCTCAAGCCGGTTGCCTACGACCCGGAAAAGGCCAAAAAGCTCCTCGACGATGCCGGCTGGAAGCCCGGCGCCGACGGCATCCGCCAGAAGGATGGCAAACGCTTGCGGCTGAAAATCACAACGACCACCGGCAATAAGCTGCGGGAGATGGTGCAGCAGGTGCTGGTGGACCAGATGAAGAAGGTCGGGGTCGAGTTCTACATCGAGAACGTCCCTTCATCGGTGCTGTTTGGCTCCTGGGCCAACGACGCGGACCGTAAAAAGGGCCGCTACGACATCATGATGTACACCACCGGACCGGGCATCGATCCGCACCAGCAGTTCGAAGGCTACTTCCACTCGAAAAACATCCCGACCGAGGCCAACGGCGGCAGCGGCTACAACTACACCCGCCACCGCGACGCCGAGCTCGACAAATGGATCGACGCCGGCGGCAAGTCCATCAGCATGGCCGACCGTGCCAACGCCTACCGCATGGCCCAGAAGCGGATCTACGAGATCGTGCCCCACATCTATCTTTATCAGCGGCTGACCGTCCACGGCTTCCGCAGCCACGTGAAAGGCTACATCTCCAACGGCAACGGCATCATCGACGCGGTCGAAACCTGGAACATCGCCGACTGGGATATTCAGAAGTAACCGGTCCTGCGCGAATGAAGCGGACGGCGCCCCCGGCATGGGGCGCCGCCCGTCGGCTCACGGTCTCCGCATGAAATACACCTTCATTCTGCGCCGCCTGCTGTCGGTGGTCCCGGTGCTTCTCATCATCACCTTCGCCACCTTCGCCCTCATGCAGCTTTTGCCGGGCGGCCCGCTGGCGGCCTATGAAAACAACCCTGAAATTTCGCAGAAAGACATCGAGCGCCTGCGCCACGAAATGGGCCTGGACCAACCGATTCATATGCAATATTGGGCCTGGCTCAAGAATTTCGCGCAGGGGGACTGGGGCTACTCCTTCACCACCAAGCGGCCGGTCCTGGTCGAGATCTGGGACCGGCTGCCCAACACCCTCTACCTGACCGGCATCTCCCTGATCGTGGCGCTGATCATCGCCATCCCGGCGGGCATCCTCTCGGCCACCCGGCAGTACTCGCTCTTCGACCATATCACGACCACCCTCGCCTACGTCGGCCGGTCCATGCCGGTGTTTTACTCCGGGCTGCTCTTGATCATCATTTTCAGCATCTGGCTTCGCTGGCTGCCGAGCGGCGGCATGCACACGCTGGGCAAGGAGTTTTCGCTGATCGACAGCCTGCGCCACCTGTTCCTGCCGGTGTTAAGCCTATCGACCTTGATTGCGGCCAAATACGTGCGCTTTCTGCGCACCAGCATGCTCGAGGTGATCCACCTGGACTATATCCGCACCGCGGCGGCAAAGGGGCTGAGCGAGCGCGTGATCATCTACAAGCACGCCTTCCGCAATGCCGCCATCCCGCTTGTCACGGTCGTGGCCATCGACCTGCCCGTGCTCTTTGCCGGGGCGCTGTTCACCGAAACCATCTACTCCTGGCCGGGCATGGGACGGCTCTTCGTCGACGCCGCCACCCGCTTCGACTACTCGGTCGTCATGGGGATCGTGGCCGCCATCGCGTTTCTGGTGGTGGTCTCCAACCTGCTGGCGGACATTGTCTACGCGATCCTGGACCCGCGGATCACCTACTCGTAGCGGAGAGGCGATGGCCGGCGGACGCTTTCACGAAAAACACAAGAACCAGCTCTGGTATCTGACGCTGCGGCAGTTTCTGCGCCACCGCATGGCGGTCTTCGGCATGCTCATGATGACCGCGATCGTTTTCGCCGTGGTGTTCGTGGACCAGATCTCGCCCTACGACCCGGAGACACCGGATCTGTCCAACATGCTCGCCCCGCCGAGCTTGGTTCATCCGCTGGGCACCGACGAGCTCGGCCGGGATATGCTCACCCGCTCGCTTTACGGGGGCCGGGTCTCTCTGATCGTCGGGGTCTTCGCCATGCTGGTTGCGGTCACGCTGGGGACCCTGGTCGGCGCCGTGGCCGGCTATTTCGGGGGGGTGGTGGACAACCTGCTCATGCGCTTTACCGACTTTGCCCTGGCCTTTCCGCGGATCTTCGTCCTGATCCTCTTCGCCATCATCTTCATGCGCCCACCCTTCAGCGACAACCCGCTCATCGTCCTGGTTTTCGACGCCCTTTACAAAATGCCCGTTGCCCGCGTGGTCTTCGTCATCGGCATCCTCGGCTGGATGGACGTCGCCCGCCTGGTGCGGGGCTCCTTTCTGGAGATCAGGAACCTGGAATATGTCGAATCGGCCCGGGTCCTGGGCGCCGGAACCCCCCGGATCATGATCCGCCACATCCTGCCGAACGCGCTCGGCCCCATCATCGTGGCCGCCAGCCTGGGGGTGGCCGACGCCATCATCTCCGAGTCGGGCCTGAGTTTCCTGGGGCTGGGCATCCAGCCGCCCACCGCCACCTGGGGCAACATGCTCAAAAACGCGCTGGACCAGATTTTCGCCGCTCCCTGGACCGCCATCGTTCCGGGGTTCATGATCTTTCTGACCGTCTTGAGCATTAACTACATCGGCGACGGCCTGCGCGACGCCTTCGACCCCCGTAAAATCAAGTAGAGGAGCAGCCATGATTGCCATCACCTGCGTGGTCAACAACGAGGTCGCGTTCGGCACCCGATTTTGGGGCGAACACGGGCTTGCGTTTTTTATTCAAACGCCGGATGCGGCCGTGCTATTCGACAGCGGACAATCACCGCAGGTTCTCGCTCACAACCTGAAGGAGGCCCAGATCCGCCTGGAGCAGGTGACCCACGTGGTGCTCAGCCACGGCCACTACGACCACACCGGCGGCCTGCCCCACGTCCTGGAGCATTTGCAGCGGCCGGTGGTGACGGCCTCCCCGTCGGTTTTCGAGAAAAAACTGAGCGCCCGGCACGATCCGCCGAATTCGATCGGGATGCCGCTCACGCGCCAGGAATTGGAGTTGAAAGCACAGCTGAAGCTCCAGGAACGGCCCGCCCCCATCGGCGACCATGTCACCGTCACCGGCCCCATCCCCCGCGAAACCGATTTCGAGTCGGTGGATCCCAAGCTGCTGCACGAGCGCGAAGGCCGGATCGAGCCCGACCCCCTGCACGACGACCAGTCTCTCATCCTGGAGGCCGCGCAAGGCCTGGTGGTGGTGCTCGGCTGCTGCCATGCGGGGCTAATCAACACCCTGCGGCAGGTGCGCCGCCTCTCGCCGCGGCCGATCATCGCCGTGTTGGGCGGAAGCCACCTGCAGCCAGCCGGCCCGGCCCAGATCGCGGCGACGATCCACACCCTGCGCCGGGAGTTTGCCTGCATCGAATCCTTCCGCCTGAACCACTGCACGGGATGGCCCGCGCTGACGGCCCTGCGGGACGCCTTCGGGGCGAGAGTGGCGCCGCTCGCCGCCGGCGAACGCATCGAGTTCGATTAAGGCCCGATACCAATCCCCGGCTTCCCTAAGGCCCCTCTTTGACTTTCCAGCCTTCCATCGGGCCGACCCTTTTTTGCAGGGATGGGGAATGCCGATGCACGGCTCATTTTCCGCCTGCGGAATCAACGCGTTCGCTAATTGCTGAAGCCGGGGTGCAGGTCTACGCGCCGGTTGAGGGCCCGCCCCTCCAGTGTATCATTTGTGGCGGCCGGGCGGGTCTCGCCGAATGCTACGGCCCGGAACCGCTCAGGTAAAATGCCCTGCTGGATGAAATAATCACCCACGGCCCTGGCCCTTGCTTCCGATAGCTTCTGATTGTATTCCGCTGCAGCCGTGCTGTCTGCGTGGCCATGGATCTCCACCCTGAGCGCGGGATTGGCCTTCATGACGGCCACCGCCTCATCCAGGCTGCCGGTGTTCTTGATGACTGCCAGGTTGCTGTCGAAATAAAGGCCGCTCAATTCCCAGCAACCGTCGGCATTGACCCTTGCGCCGTTGGGCGTCTTCGGGCACTTGTCGCGGTTGTCGGGAACCCCGTCGCCGTCAGAATCCGGCACGCCTTCAGCCGGCCTCGCCGCAAGAGGGCTATCGGCCGTCTCGAGGAAAATTTCTTTCACGTAGCGCGCCATATCATCCGGCGTGCTGATGTCATCGGCGTTGACGGCAAACCCGCATCCGCTGATATTGACAATCTGGTCCATTACCCTGCGAGCGTCGTGATCCCGGTTCATTAAAATCGGGTAGACGCACAACCGGTCGCCGAGTGTTCCGCTCAGTTTCTGCACGGTTCTATACGCCCGGCCATGCAGAATGTTCTCGGAGTCGGAGACAACAATCAAGGCGATCCGGCCGGGGTTCCCCTGCTGGATGTAGCGGCTGGCAGCGTTGCCGCCGCCTAATGCAACAAGGCGCTTGGCTTCTTCCGGGGTTGAATAGCTGGCCAAGCCGGCGGCAAACTCGTCGCGATGATACGGCGCCGGCCCATAGAGCACCAGCGCGTCCTCGCAACTCATGCAGCTGCCCGCGTCGAAGGCCAAAAGCCCCGCCCGATACGCCAGCGGCGGAATCATTCGGTTCATGCGAGCAACGGTCTCTTGCGCCCGGTCCGCTTCAAGACGTTTCCGGTAGGTGGTCTCCATCGAAGAGGCCGTGTCCAACACCACAATGAACGTATCAACCTTCTTGGAATACATCTCAGGACCCGGCTGCACCGGCGTGAAGGATTCCGGCGGGAACTTGTGTTTAGCAGCGCAGCCCGCCAGCGAACCGACCAAAACCAATGCCAGCACGACGATACGAAAATAGGTGTTCATTTTTCCGACCTTTCTTTTTCATCCAGTGGTTCAAACCGACCGCATGATCAGCAACTCGTTGCAGATGAGCCCGTCGACACCTAAGGCGAGCAGTTCTTCGGCCTCCTTGCGGGTGTTGATGGTCCATGGAAAAACTTTCAGACCGGCAGCGTGCAGCTGCTCCAACTGGCCGCGGTCGAGGGACGTGAAGCGCGGATGATAGGAGAACGCTTTGATCGCCAGCAAAAAATCGAGAACGCCCGAATCCAGCGGGTGCTCCGAGATGAAGGCCAGCGGGGGCGGGGCCTCGATGGCGGCGATGCGCTTTAAGATGCGCGGGTCGAAGCTCGAAACGATGACCCGGTCCATGGCGCCGGTGGCTTCTACAAGTGCTGCTACCTGGCGTTCGATGGCGTCCGCTGGATAGTCCGCATCGAAGGCGCTGGTCTTGATCTCGATGTTCACCCGGCAGCGGCCTGCTGTCAGCGCCGTCACCTCGGAGAGCTCCGGCACCCGCTGCCCCGCGAAGCGGTCGTCGAACCAGCTGCCGGCGTCGAGCCGCTTGATCTCATCCAGCGTGTGATCCCGCACAAGACCCCTGCCGTTCGTGGTGCGGTCGAGGGTGTCGTCGTGGATCACGACGACCCTGCGGTCTTTCGTCAGGGTGACATCCAGCTCGATCATGTCGCAGCCGGACTGAATGGCCCCTTCGAAGGCGGCGAGAGTGTTTTCGGGAAACCGGGCCGGGTAGCCGCGGTGGCCGATGAGAAGCGGGTGGTCGAAGCGACTCAGATCGATTGCAGGGGGCATGATGTAAAAATCTTTTAGGGTTCAGGGCCAGCTTGTAGCCGTTAAGCGCTGGCGTTCAAAGTTGCCAAACACCAAACACTAAATACCATAAACTACTTTCCTATCCGCTTCTTTGTATTCGGGTCGAAGAGGTGGAGCTTGCCCGGCGGAACCGAAACGGAAATAACGCTGTTTTTACTCAGGTCCCGGATCCCGCCCAGACGAACCGTGACGGCCGTCCCGTCGGAACCGAGATGCCCGTAGACCAGGGTATCGGCGCCCAGGAGCTCCACGTGGTCGACGGTGAGCGGGATATCGCCTGCCGGCCCAGAGGACGGCGTGAGATGCTCCGGCCGCAGCCCGACAGTGACCTCGCCTCCTTTGAATGACATCAATTCTGCGTTTTCTACGGCCACGGTATGCCTGCCGGGGAGCACCACCGCCCGGCCGTCCCCGGACACGCTTGCCTTGAGAAAATTCATGGCCGGGGAGCCGATGAATCCGGCCACGAAGAGGTTGGCCGGGCGCTCGTAGACTTCGAGCGGCGAGCCGATCTGGGCGGCGCAGCCGTTGTCCATAACCACCAGCCGGTCCCCCAGGGTCATGGCCTCTACCTGGTCGTGAGTGACATAGATGCTGGTGATTTTGAGATCTTCGTGGAGTTTGCGGATCTCCAGGCGCATCTGGACCCGCAGCTTGGCATCCAGGTTGGAGAGCGGCTCGTCGAACAGGAA
This sequence comes from Desulfobacterales bacterium, assembly GCA_041736435.1. Lineage (GTDB taxonomy): Bacteria > Desulfobacterota > Desulfobacteria > Desulfobacterales > SpSt-501 > SpSt-501. Next base: position 45,784 of record JBGSTS010000282.1, read on the forward strand.
CACCTTGGGCTCGCGCACGATGCAACGGCCCATGGCCACCCGCTGGCGCTGGCCTCCGGAGAGCTGTCGCGGCTTGCGATCGAGCAGGTCGGTCAGCTCCAGGATGCGGGCTGCGTTTCGCACCCGCCGGTCGGTCTCATCCTTGGGCGTGCCGCGCATCCTAAGCCCGTAAGCCATGTTGCGGTAAACGGTCATGTGCGGGTAAAGCGCGTAGTTCTGGAATACCATGGCAATGTCGCGCTGAGCCGGCTCCAGGCGGTTGACTACGCGGCCGTCGATGGCGATCTCGCCGCTGGTGATCTCCTCGAGCCCGGCGATCAGGCGCAGCAGGGTGGACTTTCCACAGCCGGAGGGCCCCAGGATAACGATGAACTCGCCTTCGCGGATGTCGCAGCTGACCCCGTGGATGATTTCGGCTTTGCCGAAGCTCTTGGTCACATTGCGGATGCTGACGGCTGCCATGGTCTGGGCCTGAATAATTGTGTTTAGTAGTTATGGTTTGGTGTTTGGGTATTCAGATGTTTAGACGGTTGTTTGCTAAACACCAAAACACTAAATACCCAACACCCATTTTTACTTCTCCGTCTCCGTCATTCCCCTCACAAACTGCTTCTGCATGAAAATCACCACCAGCACCGGCGGCAGCATGGCCAGAATAGTAGCTGCCATGATGATGTGCCACTCGGCCTGACCCTCGCCCACATCCAACATGCGTTTGATGCCGATCAGGAGCGTGTAATACTTTTCGTCGCTTGTGATCAGCAGCGGCCACAGGTACTGGTTCCAGCCGTAGATGAACAGGATTACGAACAGCGCCGCAATGGAGGTACGCGACATCGGCAGCAGGATGTCGAAGAAGAAGCGCATGGGCCCGCCGCCGTCGATGCGGTGGGCTTCGCAGAGCTCGTCGGGCACGGTCACGAAGAACTGGCGGAACAGGAAGGTGGCCGTGGCCGAGGCGATCAGCGGAAAGATGAGCCCGCCGTAGGAGTCGAGCAGTTTGAGGTCGGCGGCTACCTTGTAGGTCGGCAGGATACGGACCTCCACCGGCAGCATGAGGGTGATGAAAATCATCCAGAAAAAAACCATGCGCAGCCGGAAGCGAAAGTAGACGATGGCAAAAGCGGCCAAGAGCGAGATGAAAATTTTCCCGAAAGTGATCCCCAGGGCCATGATCAGACTGTTCAGCATCATGGTGCCCACGGTGGCGCCTACGTCCCGGGGCCCCACGGTGAGGGCGCGCAGATAGTTTTCCAGGAGGTGGCCCCCGGGCAGTAAGGGAAAAGATTTGGTAATCGCTTCGATGGTGTGGGTCGAGGCGATAAAAGTGACGTAGATAGGGAAAACGAGAACCAAGGCCCCCAGGATCAGAACGGCGTGGGTGATCCCTGTCAGAAACGAACGGTGTTCGACCATCATCAGTAGTGCACCTTGCGTTCGATGAACCGGAACTGGACGACGGTGAGAGCGATCACCACGATCATCAGGACCACCGACTGGGCCGCCGAACCACCTAAATCGAGGTTGATGAAGCCGTCGTTGAAGACCTTGTAGACCAGGATGTTCGTGGCGTAGTTGGGCCCGCCCCGGGTGATGGCGTGGATGACGCCGAACGTGTCGAAAAAGGCATAGACGATGTTGACCACGATCAAGAAAAAAGCCGTGGGCGACAGCAGGGGGAACGCGATGCTCCAGAAGCGTTTCCACGGCCCGGCGCCGTCGATGGCCGCCGCCTCGATGAACGAGCCGGGAATGGCCTGCAACCCCGCCAGGAAAAAGAGGAAATTATACGAGATCTCGCGCCAGGCGGCGGCGATGACCACCAGGGTCATCGCTTGGCCTCCGTTCAGGGTGTGGTTCCATTCGACTCCGAATGTTTTCAGAAAAAAAGCCACCATGCCCACGGTGGGGTTGAACAGGAAAAACCACAGGACACCCGCCACCACCGGGGCCACCGCGTAAGGCCAGATGATGAGGGTCTTGTAGACGGTTGCCCCCCGCAGGGCGCGGTCGGCCATAACCGCCAGCAGCAGCGCCACGGAGAGCCCGATGGCTGCCACAGCGAAACTGAAGAAAAGCGTCACGCGAAAAGATCCGAGGTATTCCTCGCTGGTGAAGATTTCGATGAAGTTGTCCACCCAGACGAAGGCGGAAGAGGTCCCGAAGGCGTCCTCCAGCAGGAAGGACTGGACCAGCGCCTGGGAGGCGGGCCAGATGAAGAATACCAGGGTGATGAAAATCTGGGGTGCGACCAGAAGATAGGGTAGGACCTTGTTCCGGAAAACGACGCGCTTTTCCATAGGCCGAGTTGAGGCTGCGCTATCGGCGGCTTTACCCCCGCCCCTGTCCCCTCCCTTTGCGGGAAGGGACAGGGGCGGGGGGGCCGGGTAGGCGTGTATAGAAATCTCTATTTGTTGGCTTTCTCAAATTTCCGCAACAGGTCGTTACCCGCCTTCACGGCATCATCCAGTCCCTGCTTGGCGGTTTTTTTGCCGGCAAAAATGGCCTCGAACTCGTTGTCCATGATGTCGCGGGTCTTGGCGTGGTCGCCGAAACGCAGGCCCTTGGAGTTATCGGTCGGTTTGTTCAGGGTCATCTGTTTCAATGCAGTCTCGGTGCCGGGGTTCTTTTCGTAGAAGCCCTGCTTCTTGGTCAGTTCATAGGCGGCCAAGGTGATGGGCAGATATCCCGTACCCTGATGCCACTCGGCCTGCACCTCGGGTCTCGAGAGGTAATTGAAGAAAGCGGCAACCCCTTTGTACTCATCCGGCTTGTGGCCCTTGAGAACCCAGAGGCTCGCGCCGCCGATAATGGTGTTCTGGGGGGCGCCCTTCACGTCCGGCCAGTAGGGGAGCATCGAGGTCCGGAACTCGAACTGGCAGGTCTTTTTGAACCCGGCATAGCCGGCGGAGGATTCAGTGTACATGGCCACTTCCCCGGATGAAAACTTGGCGTTGCCGATGTTGGTCCGGCCGCCATAGACGAACACATTGTCCTTTTGCCAGTCGGCCAGCTGCTGGATGTGCTTCACCTGGACCGGCCCGTTGAAGGTGTAAGCGGCATCCAGGCCACCGAAGCCGTTGGCCTTGGTGCCGATGGGCACATTGTGCCAGGCGCTCAGATTTTCAATCTGAATCCAGCCGTTCCAGGCGGAGGAGAACCCGGCTTTGGATACGCCGCTCCCGACCAGTCTTTTGGCAATGGTGCCCATGGTCAACCAGGTCAACGGCGGTTTTTCAGGATCCATCCCCGCTTTTTTGAACATGTCGACGTTGTAGTAGAGTACCGGAGTCGAGCTGTTGAAAGGCATGGAGATCATCCGGCCGTCGGTAGTGGTGTAGTAGCCGGTGACGGTCGGCAGGTAGATTTTTGGGTCGAACGGCAGGCCGGATTCCTTCATGACTTCGTACACCGGCTTGACCGCCCCCTTGGCCGCCATCATGGTCGCCGTGCCGACTTCAAAGACCTGCAAGATGTGGGGCGGGGCCTTGGCGCGAAAAGCCGCGATCCCGGCGTTCATGGTGTCCGAGTAGTTTCCTTTGTAAGTCGCCACCACCTGATACTTGTCCTGGCTTTTGTTGAAGCCCTCGGCGATGGCGTTGACCCGCTCACCGAGAGCGCCGCCGTGGGCGTGCCACCAGTTGACCGTAACCGGCGCCGCCAGCGCGAGCGCCGGCACCACCAGCATTACTAACGCCACAAGTGTTATCCTCAAATTTCGCGCATGTTTCATGGGTTCCTCCTTTTCGCTGAGTTAGGTTGACTGCAGGTGACATCCCCGTTGGAGCAGTTGTTGCGATGGAAACCCGAAGCGTGTTAGAAAATGACTAAACAGCAGTTAGAGATTTGTCCTCAAGAAGGAAAATATTCCATGATCGGGAGCTTAGTCAAACGAAATCTCGTGGCACCCACCGTAATGACAGTGTTGGCGCTTCTGTTGTTGATCGCTTCCGCGATGGCCCAGGCGCCTCCCGAACCAGGCGCTGCCAAACCACCGGTAAAACCGCTTGTGGTCGGTCATCGCGGGGCCGCCGGCCTGCTGCCGGAAAACACCCTGGCTGCGTTTAAACACGGCTGTGAACTTGGCATCGACGCCATCGAGCTCGATGTCCTGGTGTCGGCCGACGGGCAGTTGGTGGTCCATCACGATTTCAAGCTGAAACCGGAAATCGCGCGCACGGCGGAGGGGGCATGGATCAGCTCAGGCTCGCCGCCGGCCATAAGAGACCTGAGCCTGGCCCAGATCAAGACCTACGACATCGGCCGCCTGCAGCCCAAAACCGCTTACGCAACGCGATATCCGGAGCAGACCCCGGTGGACGGCGAACGCATCCCAGCGCTCAAGGAAGTAATCGATCTGTTCAAGAAATCGTGCAGCCCCCCGACCCGGCTCTTCGTTGAGATCAAAACCTCGCCCGAGGAGCCGAACCTGACGCCCCCGCCCGAAGCGGTGTCGGAGCAGGTCGTCACCATGCTGAGAGAGGCGGGGATTGCCGAACGCGCCTGGATCCTCTCCTTCGACTGGCGCAACCTTGCGCACATCCAGAAAACGGCACCGGAGCTGGCAACGGTCTACCTCACCATCGTCAGCCCGGGCTTGAACACCCTCAAGTCGGGTCAGCCCGGGGCATCGCCCTGGCTGGCCGGGTTGGATATCGACGACTTCAGCGGCTTCGCGCCCCGGGCGGTGAAAGCGGCCGGCGGCCAGGTCTGGTCTCCGCATTTCAGGAACCTGACCCCGGAGACGCTGGCGGAGGCCCGCCAGCTGGGGTTGCTGGTTTCGGTCTGGACCCCCGACGCCCCCGAAGACTTTAAAAAGCTGATCGAGATGAAAGTGGACGCCATCACCACCAACCGGCCCGATGTGTTGAAGAGGCTGCTGGAGGGGCGGTGACGGGAGGGGGCGCTCAGCGGCTGCGGGTAAAGATGTAGAGCCCCCCGATCGCCGCCTGGCAGACAAGGCAGATCAAAAGCGCCGTGCCGAACGCCTCCGGGCCGCGGGAGGCCTCCGGGTAGAGCCCCTGCATGGCGACGCCGAGGCCCTGCAGAAACACGGCCGGGCCCATCATGGTGAAGAAGTTGGTGCCGCTCATGGCCGCGCCCGCCATCTCTTTGGGGACAAGCGCCTTGATGTGGGCATAGACGTGCATGCCGCTGGCCGAGGCAAGGCCGAAGGCGAAAAAGACAGCCCCCGCGGCCGGCTGGCTGGTCCCCGGCGGCAGCTCCCGCAGCACCAAGGTGGTCATGGCCAGCAGGAGCAGGCCGCCGACAATGACCCATTTAGGGGTCTGGAGCCGGTCGGAAACCGCGCCCCACAAGGGCCCGCCCAGGATCAACCCGAGGTTCATCACCAGCAGAATGTTGCCCGCCTGCACGGGTGAAAACGCCAGGACCTCCATCAGCAGGGGACCGGCCCACAGGGTTTGCAGCGCCGCGTGGGTGCCGTAGCGCACAAACGTCCCGGCCGAGATGATCCAGTAGTCCTTGTTAGCCATCAGGGTCCCCAGGTTGCCGAGGAGGGGCCCGGCCCGCGGCCGCGCACCGGATGGTTCTGGATTGAGATAAGTGTCCTCAGGCCGGTCGCGCACGACCCAGAACAACGCGAGGGTGATCAGGATGTGGAAGGCGATGATCGCCTGAAGGCTCAGGCGCCAACCGAGATGCTCGACCATCAAAACCAACGGCGTGGCGGACACCATGTTGCCGAGGGTCCCGATCGCGTAAAGCAGGCCCGAGAGCGTCGCAAAGAGTCGTGGGGTAAACCATTCCGTCAGGAGCTTCAAGGGCCCCATCATATTGCAGGCCATCCCCACCCCGATCAAAAGGCGGCCGGCCAGGCCCTGTCCAAGCCCGTGCGCCATCGAAAACATCAGAGCACCGACCACCCCGACAAAAGAGAGGGCGATCATAATGCGCTTGGCACCGATCTTGTCGAGGAAAATGCTGATCGGTATCTGGGTCAGGGCGAACGCGTAGAAAAACCCCGCGGAGAGCAGCCCCAAACCCTCTGTATCGAGATTCAGGTCCGCAACCAGCCAAGGGGCCAGGACGGCGTTGGTCGTCCGGTAGAGTTGGGAGATGAAGAGGTGCAGGGAGCACAGAATGAAGATGAGCCAGGCGCGGGTCATACCCAAACACCTTTCGGGATGCAGACAGCCGGCATCGAGAGTGAAATATGGGTTTGTGTCTATCCTCGCCCGGGGTGGATGTCAAAGCAAATACGGCCATCCCTTCCAGCCTTTGCTCAATCCTTTTATTGACACCCCGCAGCCTCTTTTATAGTCTCGGCAAGCTCCTGGTTCAGCTCCGACCGGAATGCGACGACCACCCAGCGACCCCAACAAGGAGGGAGATGCCAGCATGACACAGATCGATCCCAAGGAATTCCGAGACATCAACCCCGGCGAACGCCTTCTGATGGGCCCGGGCCCCAGCGATGTGCCGGCGCGGGTGCTCCAGGCATTAGCGGCGCCCTGCATCGGCCACTTGGACCCCTATTTCCTGGCAATCATGAATGAGACCCAGCAGCTGCTGCGTCACCTTTTCCAAACAGGCAACGCCTTGACCATGCCCGTCTCGGCCACCGGCAGCGCAGGTATGGAGGCCTGTCTGGCGAACCTGGTGGAGTGCGGGGAGGAGGTGGTGGTGGCTGTGAACGGGGTCTTCGGCACCCGCATGTGCGACATCGTCACCCGTATCGGCGGCAAACTGGTCCGGGTGGACGGCGAATGGGGCCGGGCCGTCGACCCGGCATCGGTCGAAAAAGCCGTCAAGAGCTGCCACCCCAAACTCGTCGCTGTGGTGCACGCCGAAACCTCGACCGGAGCCTGCACCCCGCTGGAAGACATTTCCCGGATCGCCCATGCCGCCGGGGCCCTCTTCGTGGTGGACTGCGTCACATCGCTCGGGGGCATGAAGGTCCCCATCGACGCTTTGAAAGTCGACGCGGCTTACAGCGGCACCCAGAAATGCCTCTCCTGCCCCCCGGGCCTTTCGCCCGTTACCTTCAGCCCCAACGCCATCAAAGCCCTCGAGCAGCGCAAACACCCGGTGGTGAGCTGGTATTTGGATCTGGGAATGGTGCGCGACTACTGGGGCAACGAGCGCAAGTATCACCACACCGCGCCGATCAACATGGTGTACGCCATCCGCGAGGCCCTGCGCATCATCGCCGAGGAAGGACTCGAGGCACGCTTTGCGCGGCATCGCCTGAACCACCGCGCCCTGGTCGCCGGGCTGGAGGCGATGGGGCTTTCGATGCTCGTACCCGAAAAGGAGCGGCTGCCCATGCTGAACGCGGTCCGAATTCCGGAAGACGTCAACGACGCCAAGGTGCGCAAGGCCCTGCTGACCGACTTTGCCATCGAAATCGGCGGAGGCCTGGGCCAGTTCGCCGGCAAGGTGTGGCGGGTGGGCCTGATGGGGCACTCCTGCCGCCGCAGAAACGTCGTCCTGTTCCTCTCCGCCCTGGAGACGGTGCTCAAGGCCGAGGGGTTCAACGCCCGGCCGGGCGCCGTGGAGGCGGCCACGGCGGTCTACGCGGCTATTTAGTCCACCCATAAACGGCGTCCTTCGGCCCATGCCGGCGTTTTTGCTCTTCGCACTCCTCGGCGTAGATCTGCTATGCCTCCGGTTGTGAAATCGCTGCGGCCTTGGCCTGAACCGAAATTCACCATTTCTATGTGAACACTCGGTGGACACTCGTTAGGAATGTGATACCGAAAGCGCTCATCAAGGAACTCAAGCGGATCGTCGGCGAGCGGCACGTGTCCGAGTCCCGTGCCGCCGCTGAACTCTACTCTTACGACGGTTCGCTCGCCCGGGGTGCACCGGGTGTGGCGGTGTTTCCCGCCGATGCGCACGAAACCAGCCGGGTTGTCGCGGCCGCTTCCCGGGTCGGTGTGCCTTTGGTTGCGCGGGGCTTCGGGACGAATCTCTCCGGCGGCACGGTTCTGTCCCGGCCTGGTCTCACCGTCTGTCTCTCGCGGATGAACCGCATATTAGGCATCTCTCCCTTCAGCCGCACCGCCGTGGTTCAGCCCGGCGTCACCAACCTGGAGCTCCAGAACGCGCTTTCCCCGCTGGGTTTTTTCTACGCGCCGGACCCCGCCAGCCAGAAGGTGTCCACCCTGGGGGGCAACGTCGGCGAGAACTCCGGTGGCCCGCGCTGTTTGAAGTACGGCGTCACCTCCAACCATGTTCTCGGGCTGGAGGTCGCCCTGCCCTGCGGAGAACTGCTACGGACGGGCGGGGCGGCCTGCGACCCTCCCGGATACGACCTGCGAGGGCTGCTCATCGGCAGCGAGGGCACCCTGGCCGTTGTGACCGAAGCCACGCTGCGCATCCTGCCCAAACCGGAAAAGGTGATCACCCAGCTTGTGGTCTACGACGAGATCGCCGCCGCCGCCCGGTCGGTTGCCGGCATCATCGCGGCCGGCATCGTGCCGGCCACCCTTGAGATGATGGACGCGCCGATCCTTCGCGCGGTGGAGGAGAGCCTCGCCTGCGGATATCCGCGGGATGCGGCGGCGGTGCTGATCATCGAGGTGGAAGGCCCTGAAGCCGGGCTGGAAACCCAGGCGCAGCGCATTCGCGCCATCTGCATGGCCAACCGCTGCCGGGAGGTTCGGGACGCCGCAACGGCCGAGGAACGCAACCGGCTCTGGGAGGGCCGGCGCGGGGCCTTCGGCGCCGTAGCGCGCCTGGCCCCGAACTACCTTGTCAACGACTGCACCGTTCCCCGCACCCTGCTGCCCGAGGCCCTGGCGCGGGTGGCCGATATCACCGGACGCTACGGCTTCGAGCACGGCAACGTGTTCCACGCCGGGGACGGAAACCTCCACCCCCTTATCCTGTTCGACTCTCGCGACCCGGGCCAGCTCGACCGGGTGCACGCGGCAGGCTGGGAGATCATGCTGGCCTGCGTGGCCCTGGGCGGTACGATCTCGGGCGAGCACGGGATCGGTCTCGAAAAAATGGAAGCCATGCGCCTGGTCTTCTCGGACGAGGAGATCGATTCCCAGCGCTCGCTTCAGGATGCCTTCGATCCGGACCGCATCCTGAATCCCGGAAAAATGTTCCCGGACACGAGCAAGCCCTTTGCGTTCCGTGATCAGGCGGCCTGGCCCAGGCCCCCTAACCCGCTGACCGCCGTCGAGAACAACCTCGCGAAGCGCGTACGAAAGGCCTGTGCGGCCGGGCAGGCGCTGCGGCCGATCGGCAGCGATTCCACAAGGGGTTTTGGAAACCTGCTGCTTGGCCCGTGGCAGAGCATCTCAACGGATGCGTTGAACTCGGTCGTCGAACTCGACCCGTCCAACCAGGTGGTGACCGTAGGCGCCGGCATGCGTCTAGCCGCCATTCAAGCTGCGTTGGCCCCCCACAACCAGTGGCTGCCCTTGCGGCCCGCCTTTTGCCTGACGCAACGCAGCATCGGCGGTATCACGGCAACCAATGCCTGCGGCCCGGAACGGGTTGCTTATGGTTCTCCGCGCAAGCTCTTGTTGGGGCTGCGATTCATCGACGGCCGCGGCCGCCCGATCACCACCGGCGGCAAGGTCGTGAAGAACGTCGCCGGTTACGATCTGACCCGTCTGCTGACCGGGTCGGCCGGGACCCTGGGGCTCATCACACGGGTGACCCTAAGGACCGCCACCCGGCCGGAACGCTGCGCCTCGATCTCGGCTTCCGGAAGTCCGGAGGCCTGCGGCGAACTGGCAGCGGCGGTGCTCGGCTCCAGGATAGGGGCGGTCTTGACGGCAGCCGTGCCCGAGGAGCAGACCGGCCGCTGGCGGTTCGAAATCGGTTTCGAGGGGTTCGGGGAAACCGTTGCCGCCCAGCTGGCACGCGCCGGTATGCTTTTTGAGCAAGCCGGCTTCAGCTCCGTCCGGGTCGCGGACTACGACGTGCTCACCGGGCCTTTTGCCGGGCTTTACGAGCGCATCGCAGGCTGCCCCTTTGCGATGCGGGCCGCGGTATCACTAGACCGAACCGGTCAGGCCGCAGCCCTTCTGGGACGGCAGTTCCAGGCGAAGTCGATGCTGGTCGATTTCGGCTGCGGGCGAATCCTGACCGGAGGCGGCGAGCTGTGCGAGGACTCCTGGCGCGAGGTCGTGCGGCAAATGGGCAGCCTGGGCGGGCACGCCGTACTGGAGACTGCACCGGATGAATTCAAGCGCGGCAACGACATATTCGGAGCACCGCGCCCCGATTGGAATCTCATGCACCGGGTCAAGAGCGTGCTCGACCCCAGGCTCATTTTTTCGCGCGGAGCCATGCCCGGCCGGGTTTGAAAATGTAGTGGACCTGACCCGAGACCCCGGGCCGTCCTGTTTCAGGATCACGAGATACGTATCCGATGGCCATCGTCGACCATTACGAGGATATTGCCCACTGCAACCGCTGCGGCTTCTGCCAGGTGGCCTGCCCGGTCTTCCGGTCCACGGGGCACGAGGGGGGCGTGGCCCGGGGGCGCCTGGCCTTGCTGAGGGCGCTGATCGAAAACCGGATCCCGTGGAACGCAGAGCTTGAAGAGCCGCTCTACGACTGCCTGCTGTGCGGTGCCTGCACGAGCAACTGCTTCCCGGCCATACCGACCTCGGAGATCGTCATCCGCGCGCGTGCGGAGTACCTGCAGAAGGTCGGGCGCACATCGACCCACCGGCTGCTGTTCGAAAAACTCCTGCCGTATCCGCGGCGGCTGCATGTGGCCGCTCGCGCCGTGGCTCTTGGCAAGAACAGCGGCATGAGCCGGTTGGCACAGGCCCTGGGGTTGCTGCGCATCTTCGGCCGCGATTTCGCCCGGGCCGAGGCCATCGTCACCCGCCTGCCCACCCAACCGCTCCGGGCGCGCCTCAAACCGGGAATCTACCCGGGGCAGGGGCCCCGGATGCGGGTGGCCTATTATATCGGCTGCGGGGTGGACATCGTCACCCAGGCGGCCGGAGAGGCCTCTTTTGCGCTGCTGCGGCAGACCGCCAGGGAGGTCTGCCTCCTCGCAACCAACTGCTGCGGCCTGCCGGCCTGGGGGTATGGGGATTTGGAGGCGGCGCGAAACCTGGCTGCCAAAAACCTGGCGCTCGTCGGCAGCGGCGGATTCGACGCCATCGTCACGGACTGCTCGAGCTGCGCATCCTTTATCAAGCACTACCCGGCCCTGTTTTCAGCGGATGACCCCCGTCGGGAAACGGCACGGGACACCGCAGCCCGGGTCCGCGACATCTGCGAATGGATTGCCTCGGAGACGCAACCCGCCTCGACAAGCCTGCGGGGCCGGCGGGTGACCTTCCACGACCCCTGCCACCTCTCGCGCGGCCAGGGGCTGGCAAAGCTCCCGCGCGAGATCCTGCGCCGCATTCCGGAAACCGAGTTTGTCGAGCTGCCCGAAGCCGACTGGTGCTGCGGCGGGGCCGGCGCCTATGCGCTGTCCCACTACGAGCTGGCAATGCAGGTCTTGGACCGCAAGATGGTGAACCTGAAAAGGACCGGGGCGGAGGTGCTCGTGACGACCTGCCCGGCGTGCATCATCCAGCTCTCCCACGGCGTGCGCCGGCACGGGCTCCACGTCGACGTCAAACACCTTACCGAAATCCTATAGAATTTTTACACCCCCGAAAAAACCGGGGGTGTAAAAATTCTAAACGGGTTTTTTTAAAACTGCATGTCTGCCGGTGGGCCATGCACCGAGTTTTGCTTTCTTTAGGACATTCTTTAAAATGCCGATCCCGTCGATCTCAACTTCGACCACATCCCCCGGCGTGAGGGCGCTCGTCGTGCCAGGGGTTCCGGTGTAGATCACGTCCCCCGGCAAAAGCGTCACGCAGCGGCTGGCATGGCTCACCACCGTGGCCGCGTCGAAGAGCAGATCGCTCAGCAGTTGGGACTGCTTCACCTCTCCGTTGACGCGCGTCTGGAGGCGGGATGCCTTGTAGTCCAGGCCGACGGCGATTGCCGGACCCAGGGGTCCGAACGTGTCGGCCCCCTTGGCGCGCCACCACTGCAGGTCGCCCTTTTGCCAATCGCGCTCGCTCACATCGATCCCGCAAGTATAACCAAAGATGCAGTCGGCGGCCTCTATCGGTGACACCGCTTTTGTTTTTCGTCCGATCACGACCACCAGCTCGCCCTCGTAATGCACATTCGTCGCCCCCTCCGGGATCATGATCGTACCGCCCGGCTCCAGCAGGCAGGAGGTCGGCTTCCAGAAAAGTTCCGGTTTGGCCGGCGCCGGCCGGCCCCCCAGGTGGCTTTTGTAATTCAACCCGACGGCCATGATCTTGGTGGGCTCGCAGGGCCACAGCAGCCTGACGTCGCCGAGTGCGATGGTTTCACCGGTTTCGCGCCCCCCGTCAAATAGACCCCCTTTGATCCGTGAAACCCGGTCGCCCTCGAGAACCCCGTAAGAGAGCGCCCCGCGATGCTCATAGCGAACGACCTTCCTGACTGAATGCGACATGAACCCTCCTCGAATCGCAGAATGTCCGGCGCAAACGCTCTACACCGGCGGCGCGACTATACACCCGGGCAGCCGCGATGGCAAAAAAACCAACGCCCAGATGGTGACATGCGCGAGCGAATGCGCTATAAGGATGTGACATCGATGTTGCCAAGGAATACACACCACGGGAGCCACGCCATGAAACCCACCGATCTGAATGGAATCTTCCCTCCCATTCCGACCCCGTTCGTCGATGGAAAACTGGCCTGCGACAAGCTGGCCGACAACATTGCCGCGTGGAACAAGACCGGCCTTACGGGCTATGTGACCTTCGGCTCGAACGGCGAGGCCGTCTTTCTGAGCGATGAAGAAAAACTCGAGGTGGTCAAGACCGTGGTCCAGTCCGCAGCCCCGGGCATGAAGGTCATCGCCGGGACCGGCTGCGAGTCCACCTGGCAGACCATCGCATTGACCAACCGCTGCGCCCGGCTGGGCGCCCATGCGGCCCTGGTGGTGACCCCCTTCTACTACGGTGGGCGCATGAACGAGACCGCCCTGCGGCAGCACTTCATGAGCGTGGCGGACCAGACCGAAATCCCCATCCTGATCTACAACGTCACCAAGTTCACCCACATCAGCGTCAGCGTAAACCTGGTGGCCGCGCTCTCGCAGCACCCCAACATCATCGGGATCAAAGACAGCAACGGCAACGTTTCCTCACTGGGGGAGATGGTCAGCCGCGCCGCCGAGGATTTCAGCGTTCTGGTCGGCACGGCCGGTGCGCTGTTCGGCGCACTCACCCTGGGCTGCGTGGGTGGGATCGTGGCACTGGCCAATGTGGCGCCGCGGGCCTGTGTCCGTATTTGCAGCCTGCTGAAAAAGGGGGAACTCGAGGCCGCGAGCAAACTGCAGATCAAGATGCTCCCGGTCAACACCGCCCTCACGGCCACTTACGGCGTTCCCGGCCTGAAGGCGGCCTTGGACATGCTCGGCTACTACGGCGGCGCCCCCCGGCTCCCGCTGCTGCCGGCCGCAGACAGGGAAAAAACCGAGATTCGAGATATCTTGAAAACCGCCGATTTGCTTTCATGACGGCAACCGCTTTTCGGGCCGCGCGGTGGTTGAGAGCAGCGAAGGGAAACCTCATGCCGAACACTTTTTTCATCTTAGCATCGATCCTGGTCTTCCTGGCCGGCGGGTGTTCAGCGCCCCAGATCAAGCTGTTTCCCAGCCAGGCGGACCCTCTCCAGGAATCCACCCTGGAGGGCAGCGCGGAGCAGAAAATTCTGGTCATCCCCGTGCGCGGCGTCATCTCGAACAACCCCGATGAGGGGCTGATCCGCACCCGGCCGAGCGTGGTGCAGGAGGTGGTCTCGCACCTGCGCAAGGCTGCGCAGGACAAGGAAATCCGCGCCGTGGTGCTGCAGATCAACTCCCCCGGAGGTTCCGTGACCGGCAGCGACATCATCTACCACGAAATCCTGCGGTTCAAGGAAGAGCGCGGGATCCCCGTGGTCGCAGCCATGCTGGACGTGGCCGCATCCGGGGCCTATTACATTGCGCTGCCCGCCGATCACATCGTGGCCCACCCCACCACCGTAACCGGATCGGTCGGGGTGATTTTTATCCGGCCAAAAGTGACCGCGCTGATGGAGAAAATCGGGGTAGGGGTCGAAGTCAGCAAATCCGGGGTGAACAAGGATATCGGTTCCCCTTTCCGGCCCACGACCCCGGAAGAGGAAAAAATGCTTGCGGCCATGACGGGCCAGCTCGGCAAACGCTTCGTCGACCTGGTGGCACGGCACCGCAAGACGGACCCGGCGGCGCTGGCGGAGGTGGCCACCGCCCGGGTGTTCCTGGCAGACCGGGCGCTTTCCCTTGGGCTGTTGGACTCGATCGGCTACATGCCCGATGCCCTCCAGGAGGCCCGCCAACGCGCCGGCCTGCCGGAGATCGCACGGGTCGTGGTCTACCGCCGCAGCGAGAATCCAAACGACAACATTTACAACCCGGTGACCTCGCAGGACGGCAGCCACCCGACTACGCTGCTGGACGTCGGGCTGCCGCGTCTGCTGCCCACAGGACAGGCCGGTTTTTACTATCTGTGGACTACGGCGGCGGATTAGATTCAACGCTGCTAAAAAAAGCAGCGCTGAAGGCTGTGATCCGGCGTTGTGCGGCTTTTTTTAACCACTTATTCGTCTTTAGGAGCGACGATTTTTCCCAGAAGCGTTTGGGGTGGATGGCCGTTGCCGCCGATGATGGCCTGGATTTTCTGCGTCAGCTGAATGCGTTCGACCACGCGTGCGAGCACCTCGACGCTTTTGCGCAGCCGCTTTCCGCTCGACGTCATTTCCAGAAACCGTTGTTTTTCCCTCGGGGTGATCTCGTCGAGAGCGGCGATTGCAAAGGATAGCCGTCGCGGATCCGACAGGTCGGGCCACTCTGCGATGCCGGTCGGGAACCCGGTGTCGGCAAGCTCCCGCAGCAGGGTGAGCCCGTTTTCGGTAACGGCTGCCAGGTCGTGGCCTTCTACTTCCGGGTCGTCCTCGAAATACTCGACCCGCGCCTCCATGTAAGGCTTACGTTCGATCACCTCCTGCAGGATGAAACGCTGCTCGCCGCGCGTAAGAATATCCATGCGCCCGTCCTCGTATCGGTGCAGCACTTGACTTACGCGAGCCGTGCACCCCGCCGCCCGCATGGACTTGCCGTCGAACAGCACGATCCCGAAAACCGTGTTCGCGGCCATGCATTCTGAAATCATCAGCTTGTAGCGCTCCTCGAAAATGTGCAGCTGCAGCGGCATCCCGGGCAGCAGGACCAATCCCAGAGGGAAAAGCGGAATGGTGGGCATGCGAAATTCCTTTCTTACTGATCATTCCCAAAATGCGCCATCCCGACTTTTCGGGATGGCGCATTTTTTTGCCTGACATACCCTTTGAATCGCACGGCGTTCACTCGCCGGCGGAGGCCGCCAAGTAAACGCTCCGCTGCCTGTTGACGGTGACGCCCTGACCTACAGGACCCCGAAGCCAACCAGCAGGGCACAGGCGGTCAAGATCGCACCCGCCCAGAGCAGGGCCATGGTGGTGTAGCCCATGACATCGCGGGCGGAGAGCCCCGCGAGCCCCAGAAGCGGCAGGGCCCAGAAGGGCTGGATCATGTTCGTCCACTGGTCGCCCCAAGCCACCATCATGGCAGAGCGCACCATGTCGATCCCCATGGTCTTGGCCGCCTCGATCGTGATCGGCCCCTGGACGGCCCACTGCCCGCCGCCGGAGGGAACGAAAAAGTTGATGATGCCGCCGGCCCAGAACTGGAACATGTAGAAGGTTTCGGGCACGGATATGGCAACGAACCATCCGGCAATCACCTTCGCCAGCCCCGTGCCGATCATGATGCCCTGGATCCCTCCGTAGAGCGGGAACTGCAGGGCGATGGCGCCGGCGCCTTTGATGGCGGTGGCGATGGCGTTGATGTAGTTCACGGGTTTGCCGTGGAGGAGCACGCCGCTGATGAAGAAGATGAAAATGACGATGTTGAGGTTGAGGTCGAACCCTTTGGTGCTGAAGTGATTGTAAAGGTAAATCACCCCCATCAACCCGAAGATGATATTGATGATGTAACTGTGGTCGATACGCTGCGCCAGCGTCGCCTGCGCGGGAAAGGGGACGTTTACGGTGATGCTCTCGACCTCTTTGAGCTTCTCGGGCGAGATGCGCTTGACCTCATCGGCCTTGGGGTGGATCAGAGCGTAGAGTAGTGGCATGGTGAAGACGATCACGAAAAGAGGCACGAGGTTAAAGGCCTGAAAGATGCTGTCCGAGACCGGGACCACGGCGCCGGTGGCCTTTTCGATGAAGTTCTGGGCGCTCTTGGCGGTGGCGCATACCAGCGGGATCGAACCCGAGAGCCCCATGTGCCAGACCACGAAGCCGCTGTAGCCGGCGGCAACGAGGTAGGGGAAATCGACCTCCCGGTTGCGCTTGGCGATCTCAACCGCCAGCAGGCCGCTCACGATCAACCCGAAGCCCCAGTTGATCCACGAACAGACGCCGCCGACGAAGGCGACGATCATCCCCGCCCTGACCGGGGTGCTCCCGATGGAGGCGATGGCCATAAGGATCCGATTCACCACCGGCGTCAAAGCGAGGGCATGGCCGGTGATCAAGATCAAGATCATCTGGAAAGCGAAAGCGATGATGCCGTAGATCCCGCCGCCCCATGTAGTGATGACTTTCATGAACCCGGCATCGGTGACAATCAGGGCCAGGATGGCGGACAAAAAGGTCAACAGAATGGCAAACAGGTAGGCGTCCGGAAGATAGTTGTGCATGATGTGGGTGAAGAACGAAGCCAAGCGCCTGAGCATGGTGAATCCTCCTTCCTATTGAGAGGTTGAAGATGCCCGCCGCCTTTCCACGAGGCCGGGGCGGCGGGTCCATATCGAGATCAAGGAAGAAAAAAGGGTTCTCACTCAGAAGGGGCGGCACCAGGCAACCTGCAGCCGTCCCCGCAACTCGTTCGTTCGCTTAACCCGTTGCGTTCATCCGTAGCAAGTCGTTCAGGTGCCCTATATCCGGTTTTTCTCCTTTTGGCTAAGGTTTTTATTGGAAGTGGTTGCGGCCACACGCT
The DNA here is from genome assembly GCA_041736435.1 of Desulfobacterales bacterium. Classification (GTDB taxonomy): domain Bacteria; phylum Desulfobacterota; class Desulfobacteria; order Desulfobacterales; family SpSt-501; genus SpSt-501. The sequence continues at coordinate 62,858 of JBGSTS010000282.1, forward strand.
TACCGGCGGCGATTACGAATACGGGTTGCCATTCGCGCCTGGCGCGGATGGGGAATCGCCTGCGAGCCAGGGTTTGGCGAAGGCCATTTCCACATTCGTTCCCGCGCCGAAGGCAACGTCCAACGCCTCGTCGATGCGCTCCACCAAGACGAACCGCAGCTCATCGCGAACCTCCTGCGGCAGGTCGTCGAGATCCTTCTCATTGCGTTTGGGAAGGATCACAGTGGTCAATCCGGCCCGGTGAGCGGCCAACACTTTCATCTTGACCCCGCCCACCGGAAGCACCCGGCCGCGCAAGGTAACCTCCCCGGTCATGCCCACATCCCCCCGCACGGTGCGTCCACTGAAAAGACTCGCCATGGCCATGGCCATGGCGACCCCGGCCGAGGGGCCGTCCTTGGGGATGGCTCCGGCGGGCACATGCAGGTGGACATCGGTGGACTCGAACACGTCGGCAGCAATTCCGAGCTGATGGGCCTTGGACCGGACGAAGCTGTGCGCGATTTGGGCGCTCTCGCGCATGACATCGCCCAACTGGCCGGTCAAGGTGAGGTTGCCCTTGCCCTTCATGCGGGTGGCCTCGATGAAAAGGATGTCGCCACCCACCGCCGTCACCGCAAGCCCGGTGGCAATACCCGGGATCTCGATCTGCTCGGAGCGTTCGGCCTCGAATTTCTCCTTCTTGAGCTGCTCGCGCACCAACTCCTCGGTCACCACCACGTGGGACCACTGGTGGCCGACGATGCACACGACGCTCTTGCGGCAGATCGCCCCGATCTGCCGCTCCAGGTTGCGCACGCCGGCCTCGCGGGTGTAGTCCTGAATGAGCTTGCGCACCGCGTCGTCGGTCAAGGTGATCTCGTCGTCCTTTAGCCCATGCGCCCGAATCTGGCGCGGGATCAGGTGACGCTTGGCAATCTGGAGCTTTTCGTATTCGGTGTAGCCGTCCAGAGCAATGATCTCCATCCGATCCCGCAGCGGCGCCGGAATGGTTTCGAGCTGATTGGCGGTGGTGATGAAAATCACATCGCTGAGGTCGAAATCAACGTCCAGGTAGTGGTCGCGGAAGGCGTGGTTCTGGGCCGGGTCGAGCACCTCGAGCAGTGCGCTGCTCGGGTCTCCGCGCCAATCCATGCCGACCTTGTCCACTTCGTCCAGCATGAAGACCGGATTTCGGGTTCCGGCGCGTTTGACGGCCTGAATGATACGCCCCGGCATGGCCCCGATATAAGTACGCCGATGCCCGCGGATCTCTGCCTCGTCCCTCACCCCGCCTAAACTCATGCGGGTGAAGCTGCGCCCCAAGGCCCGGGCGATGCTTTTGCCCAGACTGGTTTTTCCCACGCCCGGAGGGCCGGCGAAGCACAGGATAGCCCCCATGGCCTCGGACATCTTTCCGGACCCCTCCGTGGCCTTGACGCCGCGCTCGGCGACGAGCTTGCGCACGGCGAGGTACTCGACAATGCGCTCTTTCACGTCCTGCAGGCCGTAGTGGTCCTCGTCGAGCACCGTTCGCGCGTGGTCGATGTCGGTCCGGTCCTCGCTGGTCTTATTCCAGGGCAAGTCCACCAGCCAATCCAGATACGTTTTGATGATGGAGGCCTCCGGGGCATGCGGCGACATGCCTTCCAAACGCTTGAGTTCGCGCTGGGCCTCCTTGCGGGCCTCGGCGGGCAGATCGGCCTTTTCGATTTTCTCGGCATACCCGACGGACTCGGATTCGGCCTCTTCAGGCTCCCCCAGCTCTTTCTGGATGGCCTTCAGCTGCTGGCGCAGGAAGTAGTCTTTCTGCGCTTTTTCCATACCTTCCCGCGCCTCGCTCTGGATCTTGCGGCCGAGCGAAAGCACCTCCTTCTCCCGGCTGAGATGTGCAATCAGGGCGCGCAGCTTTTCTTTGATGTCATCCACCTCCAGGATGGTTTGGGCCTTAGCCATTTCCATGCCGGCATAGTTGGCCACGAGATAGATCAGATAGCGCGGATCCTTGACTTGGGCCAGGAACTCTCCCGCCTCCTTGGGGTAGTTGGCTGAGAGGGCGACAACCTCCTGGGCCGCCTCGAGCAGACTGCGCTGCAGCGCATCGGTTTCCAAATCGGCAGAAACGATGTCCGGTGTCACGTGGATGTTGGCCCGCAGGTAGGGCTTGTCGGCAATCCAGACGTCGACCTTGAACCGCTCAAGGCATTGTACGATCACGTTGAGCGTGTTGTCCGCGCTCTTTGCCACGCGCTCGATTCGCGCAATCGTCCCCGTTTCGTAGACCTGACCCGGGAGGGGCTCGTCGATCTCCGGGAATTTCATGGCCACCAGGCCGATCAAATGATTGCCGTGCTGAGCGTCTTCGACGAGTTTGACCGAGCGCTCGACGCCGACGGACAGGGGCAGGATAGTGAACGGAAAGGCTACCGTATTGCGCAACGGCAAGATCGGCAGCTCAGCCGGGAATTCGATCTTGCTCAGCTTCGAACCGGCCTCGGGGTCGGCCGGAATGATGATCTTGTGGGCATTGCTCATGAGTGTCGCTCCATAGAGGATGTGGGTTTGAAATTACATTACTTTCGTCTTTGTTGGTTTCAAGGTAATTCCGGACGGAAGATTGTAAAGCCGATGCGACTCGGTATATAGGTAGAGCCATGGGAACCCTGCTGCGTTATGTGGTTACAAGTCTGTTGATCTGCGCGTCTCTCGGCTGCGGGAGATCCGTTCCCGGGGTCCCGATCGACCCGGTGCCCGCGAATGTGCCCGAGGGCTACCGCCCGCTTTACCGGGAGCTGGAGTTTGAACTCTCGCTCCTGAACCCTGTCTTCAATACCCTCGCAAGCCGCAAGACCGAAGCGACCATTTTCGGAGTCGAACTGCCCGCAGCTTCCGTACACCGGGTCCAACGCCTGCCCGACGATGACCAGCTCACATCGGCAGCCCTGACCCTGGACCGGTTGCAAACGCTCGGCGTCAGAATCATCTGCCTGAACGTCCTCTATCCCGTTCTGACGCAGGATTTTCCCCAGACCCCCTTGTACCGCAATTTTTACCGCAGCATCGGTGGCGAAATCCGCCGGCGGGGGTTTCTGCTGGTGGTCACCATGGGGGTCATGCCCCGCGAGCCGGAGTTGAGCCCGCTGCCTGCGGGCGCTGCCGGGCTGGACCGCACCCGCTTCAACTCCGGCTTGAGAGAAATGGCCGAAACCATCCTCACGGACCTGCAGCCGGACTACCTGACCATACTCTCCGAGCCGGACACGGTCGCTCAAAACGCTGGGCTGCCCTTCTCCCCCAAGGAGTTCGCCGCGACCATACAGCACGTGGTCCAGGGGCTCGACGCGGGCACTGTGAAATTGGGTGCCGGGACCGGCACCTGGGCCGCCTCGGAGTACCTCAAGGCCCTGGGGGCCATATCCGAGCTGCACTACCTCGACCTGCACATCCATCCGGTTCGCTATGGTTTCACTTCCGATCGGGTCACCCAGGCGGCTGAGGTCGCCCGGAGCCGCGGCAAAAAAATTTCGATCGGCGCCGCCTGGCTGCAAAAGGAGTCCAGGCGTGAGTTTGGACAGCTGAGCCGCCCGGAGTCCCTTGCGCGGGAGGTGTTCTCTTTCTGGCATCCGCTCGACCGGCGCTTCGTGGAAATGGTGGTGGGGATCGCGCACAGCCTCAAGGCGGAGTTTTGCGTCTTCTCCCGGACCGAATATCTCTTCGCCGCCATTGAATATTCAGAGGAATCGGGCCGCCTGCCGCCGACCCAACTCCTGCAGATGATCGACGCCCAGGCGGCCGCCCGCAGTGCCGCCGGAAGGCTCACCCCCGCCGGCGAGAGGTTCAAGGATCTGACGGCCGACTGAGCTTCGGAATTCCTTCTTGACAGCGGCGCGCAAACACCGTAAGAGCACGACCTATATTCTACAACATCTCAATTTGTTTGAGCTTATGGGACGCTTCTCTCGCTTTTGGTGGTTTAGAAGCGTCCATCCGGGTCGGTAGCAACCCCCCTGCAACCATCACCCCGGATGGACCGGAATCGGTCTGTTCGGGGTCAGGTCTATGAGGCCCCGAGACGAAATGCTCGGGGCCTTTGCTTTGGTGGCACCGGCAACATCACCCGACACCGCACGGTTGGAGGCGTCAGGGGGTGGCCGGGACGAACTGGTTGCGGAGGGGACCGGCTCAGTGGCCCGACGGACGGATGAAGGCTCAGGATGTCCCGCATAAGAAGGAGAAAGTCATGATCGTTGAACTGGAGAAGGAACTGGCACCGGAAGCCAAAATCGACCTGGTTTTGAAGTTGAAGGCCTCCCGCTGCGATTGTAGGGACCTGCCGGCGACGGACTGCGAGCGGATCGGGATTTTAGGCAAGCCCGGCTGCAGCAGCGAGGAGATCGGCCGCATCCCCGGCGTGGCGCGCGTAATCCGAGTGAAAACCCCCTACAAGCTGGTCGGCCGCGAGATGCACCCCCAGGACACCTGCGTACGCGTGGGGGACGTGGTGGTCGGCGGTGAGAACATCTCGGTCATCGCCGGCCCCTGCGCCGTCGAGAGTCTGGAACAGGCGCTGACGATCGCGCGCGAGGTCCAGCGCGCCGGGGCCTCCCTGTTTCGCGGCGGTGCCTTCAAACCGCGCACCTCCCCTTACTCCTTCCAGGGACTGGAGGAACAGGGCTTGCGAATCCTGGCCGAGGTGCGTGAAACCCTGGGCATCGGGGTAGTGACCGAGATGACCTCCCCGTCCCAGGCCGACCTGATGATGAAGTACATCGACGTGGTCCAGGTCGGCGCCCGCAATATGCAGAACTTCGAACTGCTCAAGTGCGTGGGGCGCATGGGCAAGCCGGTCCTGCTTAAACGCGGCCTGGCGGGAACTCTCGAGGAGTGGCTCATGTCCGCCGAGTACATCCTCGCCGAGGGCAACTGCCAGGTCATCCTCTGCGAACGCGGCATCCGGACCTTCGAGCCTTACACGCGCAATACCCTGGACCTGTCCGCCATCCCGGTCCTCAAAAAGCTCACCCACCTGCCCATCGTCGTCGACCCGAGCCACGCCACCGGCATGCGTGAGAAGGTCAGCCCCATGGCGCGCTCCGCCGTGGCCGCCGGTGCGGACGGCCTCATGATCGAGGTGCACCACGACCCGGATCACGCCATGTCCGACGGCGCCCAGAGCCTCTACCCCCACCAGTTCCGGCAGCTCATGCGGGACATCTACGTCATCGCGCCGGTCGTCGGCAAGCAGCTGGACTTTTCGCACCTGGAGCGCATTAGGGTGATCGGCCGCAAACGCAAAAGCGGGGGCACACGCCAGCGTGCCGGGTTTATGGGTCGGATCGGCACCTTCAGCCACAAAGCCTGCCTGCAGTATTTCGGGGAAGCCGCCGATGCCGTGCCGCTGCCGACCTTTCAATCCATCTTCGAGGCGGTCAAGGCGGATGGCATCGACTATGGGATCGTCCCCCTGGAGAACTCGCTTTCCGGAAGCATCCATGAAAACTACGACCTGCTGCGCGATTACGACCTGCGTATCATCGGTGAGGTGCAGATCCGCATCACCCAGAACCTGCTGGCCAAACCCGGCACAGAGCTGCCCCAGATCCGGCGGGTGCTCTCTCATCCTCAGGGCATCGAGCAGTGCCGCCAGTTCCTATCCCAGCATAATTGGGAGCTCGTCTCCGTGAGCGACACGGCCGGGGCCGCCGAGCGGGTCGGCCGGGCAACGGGCAACGGGGACGCTGCCATCGCCGGCCTGATCACAGCCGAGATCTACGGCCTGGCGGTCATCGCGGAGGGCATCGAAACCAACCCGCGCAACTACACGCGCTTCGTCGTCATCGGCAAAGCTCCGATCGAAGCCCGCAAGGCCACCAAGACCTCGCTCATCCTCTCGGCCAAAAACGAGCCGGGCGCTCTATTTTCAATTCTTCAGGTGTTTGCCGAACAGAAGATCAACATGACCAAGCTCGAGTCCCGCCCCATCCCTGGAGAACCCTGGCGCTATAATTTTTACATCGACATCGAGGCGGACCTCGAGTCTGAAGCGCTCGCCGAGGTGCAGGCGGCGCTGACGGAAAAGAGCGACTACCTGAAAATTTTAGGCTGCTACTGAAGCGGCCGGGAGACCGCTGGATCTGCTCGGCTGAGCATCGCCCCCGGCAGGTGGGACCCACCGCCGAGTGGAAGCGACGTTTAGAATCAAATTTGATCTTGCATCTTCCTTTCACCGTGAATAGGGTTAAAGGCCAGGCCCATACCGGTCCATTTCAAACAAAAAATCCACTTCCCCGAACAAGGAGCACATCATGGAGGTCGTTAATTGGAAGGACGTCGATGACGTCAAGATCGCCACATTCCCCTACCGGGGCAAACCCTACAAAGTAAGGGGAATCAGCGTGCGCTGGCTGTCCAGGTTCGGAGACGACGGCCATGGTAACCCCGAGTACGGCCTACGTCTGTTTACCGCCCAGCCCGGTGGCGAAATCCCGATCCACAACCACTTCTACCTCCAGACCATGTACATTCTCACCGGCAGCTTCGAGTGCCATGAATACGACCCGCAGACCGAACGCCGGGTCACAGCGACGGTCTGCGGCCCCGGCTCCGCCGTGGTCATCCCCAGCATGCAGCCCCACGGCATGCGCAACCTGAGCGACACCGAGCCCGCTACATTCTTGTGCTGCATCTGCAATGTGTACGAAAAGGAGGCCATGTGACGAAGGCTGAGCAAGCGGAAGACCGACCGTCTCATGAATTCCAATTCCGTTTTCTCATCAACCGCACCAGGCTCGGGATGGTGATCCACGCCACGGCTCAGGACTACGAGGCGGCATAGTCCATGGAAGTCAACGTCAATTTGATCTGCATGGCTGACTTTGCCATCGAATCGATGCCGGGCGATGCAGAACGCCTATTTAGGCGTTGCCTAAAATGTTGGCCCAAGGTCTGGGCCAACATTTTAAAGAAGTGGTGTTAATGGTAAGACTGCAACCATGAGGTCAAACCATTTTTCCTGGAGAACGTGATGAACAAAATCGAACGAGTGGATCGCGTCTTGCGAGGCGACGAGGTGGACACCCCTCCCATTTCACTCTGGTACCACTTTGGGGTGCAGCATGCAGACGGCGAGCAGTTCGCACGCATCACGCTGCAGTACTTCCGTCACTATGATTTCGATTTTTTAAAAGTCATGAGCGATTATTATTACCCGGCACCGGCCGACCTCGACACGGTGCGCACCCGGCAGGACCTCGAGCGGTTCACGCGGTTCGACGTCGAGCGCACCGAGTGGCGCGAACAGTTCAAGGCGCTCTCGATCATCACCCGGGAGATCAAGGGCCGGGCCCACTTCATCGACACGGTGTTCGACCCCTGGCAAAGCATTCGGCGCACCGTTGCGGGCGAGACGATGACGCACCTTGTTCAAAACGAACCCCAGGCCCTGCACGATGCCTTGGACCGGGTGGCCGACAACCTGATCGCTTACGCCCAAAAAGCCCTGAGCATCGGGGCCTCCGGTATTTTCATGTCGGTGCCGGCCGCGAAGGAAATCGTCAGCCGCGAGGTCTTTTTGACCTTCGTCAAACCCTATGCTACGAAGGTTTTCAAGGCGGTCTCCGGTCTGGGCCCCATGAACACCGCCCACATTCACGGCGACGATCTATACTTCGACGACGTGCTGGATTTCCCTGTGGATGTCTTCAGCTGGTGGGACCGTGGGCCCCACGGGCCGTCTCTGGAACACGTCCAACAACGTATCGGCGGCTGCGTCATGGGCGGCATCGACCAGACCTTGCTTACCCGCCGCTCGCCGGCCTTCCTGAAGGCCCACGTGCGCGAGGGGGTCGGTCTCGGCGGGGACCGGCGCTTTTTCTTGGCCAACGGATGCAGCATCGACACCTGGGTGAGCCCTGCCATCCTTCGGGCGGTCGTTGCCGCAGCACGCGAGGCTGGATGACACGCGCAGGTTGAATTTCGGGACTTGAGCGCTATTGGCTATGGAGCTATAAGAACGCATCGGCCGGGGAGACCCGTTCTGCAACCTCAAGATTTTTGGAGGGACGGACCTCGTCATCCTGCTCGCCGCCTCGCTGGCGGAATCGGAGCAGCGGGTGCGTCTTGCGGACAGCCCCGCGTGTGAACGTCGGCACCAGCCTCGAACAGGACCTTACGAAAATCTGGTCGGAATCGGCCGAAACCACCCGCCGGGCAGCCGGCCGGATTCATTCCACCGAGGGCAAAGGGGTGGACGAGGTCGGAAACGAGTTGAAACCCGTGCTGCGCGATTTGCCGGGAAGTTACATCGCCCATGGCAACTGCCTGCCTCACTGAACAAGGCTCCTACCGGTCGCCCGATCGGCCGGCGGTCTGGTTTGCCCGACACTACCCCGCCCTGATTTTCTATGCCAAAATTGCGGCCGTGGTATGGAGCGCCTCCCGCCTGGCGCAACAGGGACGGTACGACGGAGCCGCCTGGATCCGGAGCAGCCTCACATCGGTCCAGGCGCTCGAATCCGTCGGGGGGAGCTTTGACCTCCAAAACCTGAACGTCATCCAAAAGCTGACCGCTCCCTGCGTTTTCATCGGAAACCACATGAGCATCCTCGAAACCTTCATCCTGCCCTGCCTGATCCAACCGCATCGCAACGTAACCTTTGTCGTCAAGCGGAGCCTCATGTCCTATCCTTGGTTCGGGCATATTTTGCGCAGCCGCAACCCGGTGGTGGTGGGGCGTGAAAACCCACGGGAGGATTTCAGGACGGTGCTGAAAGAGGGACAACGGCGACTGGAGGCGGGTGTGTCCGTGATCATTTTCCCCCAGACCACCCGCAGCGTGGATTTCGACCCGCAGAAGTTCAACAGCCTGGGGGTCAAGCTGGCCAAGCACTGTCGCGTGCCGATCGTGCCAGTTGCCCTCAAGACCGACGCCTGGGGCCTCGGGAAACGGCTCAAGGATATTGGCCGGATCAGCCCCGGCAAGCGGGTTTACATCTGCTTTGGCGAACCGTTGACCGTCGACGGCTCGGGCAAGGACGAGCACGACCACATCATGGAGTTTATTGCCTCGCACCTCAACGCCTGGCAACGCTGACAACCCCTGGGGCAAATTCCTGCGAAGGACATCAACGTCGGGCCAGCAGGGCCACTAGCCGGTCGAGGACGGCTTCGGCCACAGCCTGCTTGGACATCAGGGGAAGAGATTCTGCTCCGCCGCCGGCGTCGACAAGGGTCACGCGGTTGGTGTCCACTGCAAACCCGCTGTCGGCGGCCAAAACATCGTTGGCCACGATCAAATCCAGCCCCTTTCGGTTAAGCTTCTCCCTGGCATTTTCAAGCACATTGCGGGTTTCGGCGGCAAAACCGATGACGACGCGGGGCGAGCCGCTTTTTCCTCGGCGCTTCGCGACCGCCGCCAGGATGTCCGGCGTCCGGACCAGCTCGAGTGCCATCTCGTCCTGGGTTTTCTTGATCTTGTGCTCCTCCGCTGCCTTAGGCCGATAGTCTGCCACGGCGGCCGCCATAATGATCGCAGCGGCATCGACCACGGCGTCCAAAACGGCCGCCTGCATCTCCTCGGCGGATTCCACGGCCACCCCCCGGACTCCATGCGGCACCGACCGGGCCACTGGTCCATGGACCAGAGTGACCTCGGCGCCACGGTCCCGGGCGGCATACGCCAGGGCAAACCCCATTTTGCCGCTGCTGTGGTTGCCGACGAAGCGCACCGGATCGATCGCCTCGCGGGTACCGCCTGCCGTCACCACCACCTTTTCGCCCGATAGCGGCCCCTTGCAGCCGAGTACCCAACGGGCGGCGTCCAGGATGGCATCGGGCTCTGACATCCTCCCGACCCCTTCCGCGCCGGAGGCCAGCCTGCCGGACTCCGGCCCCACGCTGAAATACCCCCGCCGGCCCAAAACTTCCATGTTGGCGACCGTGGCCGGGTTGGCCCACATGCCGGATTCCATGGCCGGAGCCAGCAATATCGGCCCCCGGCAGGCCAGGGCCGTAGTGGCAAGCATGTTGTCCGCCAGGCCGTGAGCGAGCTTGGCCAGCGTGCTGGCGGTGGCCGGGGCAATGACCATCAGATCCGCACGTTTGCCCAGGCTCACGTGGCCGATCTCGGTTTCCTGCCAGAGCGAGAACATTTTTAGGGCCACCGGCCGGTGCACAAGCGCCTGGAAGGTGAGCGGCCGGACAAACTCGGCCGCCGCCGGCGTCATCACCACGTCCACCTGCGCCCCGGCCTTGACCAGCCGGCTGGTGAGATCAGCCGCCTTGTAGGCCGCGATCCCCCCGCTTACCCCGACCACAACCTTGCATCCCTTCAGAATCGGGATCTCGATATCCATCGGCTACTCCTGCCGGTTGAGGTGATAGATCAGACGCAGCCCTTCGAGCGTAATCATGGGGTCGACGGTTTCGATCACATCGGTCATCCCGGCCAGAATGTGGGCCATGCCGCCGGTGGCGATGACCTTGACCTTTCCCCCCAGTTCGGTCCCGATGCGTCTGACCAGGGTCTCGATGAGGCCCAGGTAGCCCAGGACCAGGCCGGATTGCATGGCATGGACGGTGTTTTTCCCGATAGCCGCCGGCGGTGCCGTAAGCTCGATGCGCGGCAGCTTGGCCGTCCGGCTGAAGAGCGCCTCCGCGGCGATGCCCAGACCCGGCGCGATGGCCCCGCCCACATAGTCCCCGTCCTTCGAGATGGCGTCGAAGGTGGTCGCCGTGCCGAAGTCGACCACAATGCAGGGGCCACCGTAAAAGGTTTTGGCGCCGAGCGCATTCAGGATGCGGTCGGCGCCGATTTCAGCCGGGTAGTCGATGAGGATCCGGACACCGGTCTTGCTGGCGCTGGAGACGATCAGCGGGTCGTGGTTGAGATAGCGGCGGCTCATGTCGGCAAACACCGGGGTGAGCGGCGGCACTACGCTGGCGATGGCCACCCCTGAAACCGTGGACCAGCTGAGATGAGCGTAATCGAACAGGCTGCGCAGCACCATGGCATACTCGTCGGGCTGCTTGGCCCGGTCGGTGGCGATGCGCCAATGGGCAACCCACCGGTCTTCGTGGTGCAGACCGAACATGGTGTTGGTGTTGTTCACGTTGATTGCAAACAGCATGGCGTAGTCCTCCAGGCTGCAGGTGGCTGGACGGCATCATGGGGATGGTTGCTGTACGGGAGCGTAAGCCGCCCACCTCGTGAAGAGAATTGTATCAGATGGCAAGGGGAATTTGAAAATGATTTTTTGTGCGAGGAGAAAGGACTTTGAATGCATGAGGGGGCGGCGCCACCCACCGCCCCCTCACGTTCAAGAAAGGTTAGAAGAAGCGGTACTGAACGCCGAACGAGAGACCCCACACATCCTTGTCGTACTCGGTGCCGGCCGGCGCACGGCCGGAGGCGGTCGAGTCTGAACCCGTTTTCTCAGACTCGTACCAGACTCGACAAGCGCCCAAGGTCAGGTCCAGTCTTTCGAGAGGGCTCCAGACAAGACCCAGGCCCAACGTGTTTGCATCCAGCTCAGGCGCTTCGGGCAGCATGTCCTTCGGGTCCATGCCCATGATTTCGGTGTGCAGGTAGCCCACGCTGAACCGCCACTGGGGGTTCAGGATGTACTCCAACGTTAACCCGATGTCGTAGCTGTTGCCGGCGGAGTCGGAATCCTGGAAGCGGCTCCCCTCCCATTTCGCCTGCTTTTCGAGGTAGTAGGTAAGGTTGGGCTCGATCCGCAGCTTACCGGGAATGATAAAATAGGATACGCCGGCCGCGAGGTATCCGGGCAGATCCTCGCGCTCGTGGGTCCCGTCCACCCAGCCGACCCGCGAAGAGATGGAATTGGCGCCAAGGGGCGTGGTGTTGTCCCGGGTATCCGACTTGAAGTTCAGTTGGGTGTTCGACATGTAAGTAAGCGCGATGTTCAGATCTTTTATCGGGGCGTAGTTCAACCCCAGAAAATAGTTCCAGGCCTCATCCTCGCGCTCGATTTTGACATCGGCCGTGGTCCCGAGAAGCCCCCCGGTCCCTACCGATTTGCCCTTGAATTTTTGATAGGCATCCACATAGCGGACACCGCCGCCGATCGAGAGGGAATCGAAAATTTTGTAAGAGCCGCCCAAAGAGTAACCGACATAGTAGCTGTCGGCTTCGATGGACTGCTGGCCGGTGGGAGCGCCGAAAGCCGTGCTATAACCGACGCCCAACAGGACCGTACGCGCATTGCCATCTTTAAAATCGACTGTTCCTCCTCCGCCGGGGATGGTAACGCCGAAAAAGGCGGCCCAGCGGTTCTGCTTGTAGACCGCAAACAGCCCGGGGATAAGGGAGGGTTCCTCCGAATCCAGCGTCCCATAGTTGAAAACAGCTGGGGCTGACGGCAGTTGGTTGGAGTAATCCTTCATCAGATAGATGGCGTCCGCCCGCAAATAGAGCCCGTCCTGCATCATGGCCGTGCCGGCCGGGTTGAAGGCCGCGGCATCGGCCGAGTCGGTGGCCGCGTTGCGGTTGAGTGTGCGGATGTAATCCGCGCTGAGGTTTTGTTTGTTGATGATCCCGCCGGCGTACAGGGACGACGCCAGCCCCAGGACAAGCACGATGATTCCACACCCGATAAGCCTCTTACGCATGTCTCCTCCCTCCGTTTTGCCGATTAGTTAAGAGTTCCTCTGTTGGGCCGCAGCCCAGGCCGGTTGGGGTCTAAAACGGGAAAACGCAGATTGATCAAGTTGAACGTGTTCCGGGTGGATCGAGTTCCAAGCAAACGACAATAAAAAGAATCTATCGTCGTGCAAAGGCGGGATGAAACAATGCAGAGTGTATAGGGCGTCATGCCGGTTCCGTGGTAGAGGTGACAAGGTGGTGCCCAGAGTCGGTTATTATTACACGAGAAAAATTAATGCAAGAACAAATTGACTTGATTTTACCGATTTTCAAGAAAAATGACTTTTTCACAAAATGAATAGTAATTTAGTAGTAATTCCTGACACTACCTCCCGACGGTCCGGGGCGTTCGGGAAAATTGTCTTTGAATTGGAATTGAAACTGATATAATCTTACAAATACATCTAAATGATAGCGAGTTGAGCCCCACCGCCGGCGGGACAAGATCGGCCTTTTGACGCAGCCGTCAGACACTAAAGTGAGAAACCATGATCAAGGTCTTCTCGAGGCAAAATTCCGTTTGGCATCCCATCGAGTGGGAGGCGTTCGCAGGCAAATCGGCGCCCGGCTGGATCGATCTCGTCTTCCCCCAGCCGGAAGAAATCAAGCAGGTCGGTGCCGCTCTGTCCATCGAAATCCCCTCCCGCGCAGAGATGGAGGAGATCGAAGTGTCAAGCCGCCTCTACCAGGAGGACGGCGCCTTTTTCATGACGGCGGATCTCGTCGCCAGCCCCGACACTCACAACGTGGAGTCCTCGGCCATCACGTTCATCCTCACCGAAACCTTCTTGGTCACGGTGCGCTACATTCAGCCCAGTTCGTTCGACAGCTTCTCCGCCCGGCTTCAGAAACCCGGCGGCAACTGCACCTCCAGTTTAGAGGCGCTCATCGGGCTGCTGGAGGCCATCATCGACCGCATGGCCGACATCCTGGAAGTTCACAGTTTTGAGATAGAGAGGACGTCCCAGAAGATCTTTGCCGAGGGCGGGAAGGATGCCAAGCCCGTCAACCTGAACGCGACCATCAAGGACATCGGCGTCGAAGGCAACCACATTTCCATCATCCGTGAAAGCCTGATGACTCTAAGCCGCATGGCCATCTTTATGAACCAGGCCGTCACTGCCAACCCGAAGGCCATAGAGATTCGGGACGTGTTGAGAGTGATCGGCCGCGACATCGCCTCTCTCACCGACCACGCCTCCTTCATGACCAGCAAAATCAATTTCATGCTGGATGCCACGTTAGGCATGATCAGCATCCAGCAGAACAACATCATCAAGATCTTCTCCGTGGCCGCCGTCGTCTTTCTGCCGCCCACCCTCATCGCCAGCATCTACGGCATGAACTTCCAGTTCATGCCCGAGCTGTCCCACACGCTCGGATACCCCTTCGCGATAGGCCTGATGATCATTTCGGCCATCCTGCCCTACCTCTATTTCAAGCGCAAAGGCTGGCTCTAAAAAGCGCCCCCTGATGGTCTTGCTGTTTGCTCCGATCGCTGGTAAACATCTGAGCAGGTGAAATGAACCCGGTTGAACGGGGGCTGCAACGATGAAGCTCTGCCCGGTTTGCGGCCAATCGGTGGCCGAAGAGATCACCACCTGCCCCGCCTGCGGCGGCCGCATTGCCGAGGGCCGCACCCACATTGACGACTACCGCATCGTCGATGTCCTCCACGAGGGCCACTCCAGCTTTTTGTGCCGAGCCATCCGCGAACGCACCCACGAACCGGTCATGATCCGTCTGTTCACGCCGCGCTCGGGCGTGGACGAGCAGGTGGCCGCCCGGCTTCAGCGCGAACTGGAAGAATTGAAACAGCTGCCGGATGAGGGGTTCGTGCGCCACCATGCCATCCGGCGTTCGTCGGACGGCCTCTGGTACCGCATCAGCGAGTGGGTCGAAAGCGAGAGCTGGGGCTCGCTGCTGGCCTCCGGCCGGCTGGCGGACCGCCGGCTGCTGATAGAACTTTTCCGTCAGATGGCCGCCATCCTCGCCGTGCTGCACGAGCACGGCCATTTCATACCGCATCTGATCCTGAACGATATTATGGCCCTGCCGGATGAGCACACCGGCCTCAAGATCAAAATCGACTACAAGCTCTCGCGTTTCATCGACCCCAAACTCGACCGGCCGGCTCCAATGCTCAAACAGCTTTTGGCCTGCCACCCCGACATCGTCAACCAGCGGCCGCTGGATTTCAGGAGCGACATCTGGTCGCTCGGTAAAGTCTTTGTCGAGTTGCTGTCCGGCGATCTCGAGATCGACCATTTGGAGGGCAGGATCGACGAACTGGACCTGCCCGGGGATTTGGCCGTTCTGCTGCGGGTGATGCTGGCGGACGACCCGGACCTGCGGCCTCAATCCATGGCCGAAATCGCCGCTTCTCTATCCCGAATCAACGATACGCCGGCATTGCCGGCCGCGGACCCTTCGGCAGCAGAGGAGGCCGCCCCGCCGGGACGCCAGGTCCGGCGACTCCAGAGCCGCATCCGGGCCTTGGCGGCGGTCGTCACCGTGCTGATGGTTGCCGGTCTGGCAGCCTGGTTTTATCTCGACCGCCCGCGGCGGGACACCGAAAGCCTGCTCGAGGGGTACGCCAACCAGTATGCACGCTCCGTGGGGTTCGTGTTGGTCGACTATTCGCTCGAAGCCGACGGCCAGAACGTCTACCGCAACGTGGCCGAGGGTACGGCCTTTCTGGTGGACCGGGAAGGGTTTCTGCTCACCAGCCGCCACGTGGTCTGCCCCTGGCTGGAGGACCCGCAGTTTGAGGGTGCCGTCCACTACCTGCGCATGCGCGGTCTGGAGCCCAGGCTTACCTATCACATTTACCTTTGGTTCGAAGGAGGGCGCGCGTTCAACCTCTCCGGCCGGCTGATAGAGGGGGCAGACCTTGCGGACGTCTATTTCACCGAGAACGCCTTCAGCACCGAGGGCGCCCCTCGGGTGGACATCGCCGGCGTAGCCCGGCCGCCGATGCGCACTCGACAGCTCGTCACCTCACCTCTCAAGGACGATTTCGCCGTCATCAAAATCGAGCGAGTGCCCGAAGATTTAGAGCCCCTGCCCCTGGACCTCGGAATGGACCCGCGCCGTTTGCCCAAACTCTCGCGGGTGATCATTTTGGGGTTTCCGCTGGGAAGCCGCACCCAGGCCGACACGGTCAACGCCAGCGTGGTGCGCGGCAATGTGCGCCGGGCATTCGAGAACATGTTCCACATCGACGCCTCGCTGCATGGCGGCAACAGCGGCGGGCCGGTGATCGACGCGCGGGGCAAGGTGATCGGCATCGTTTCGGCCGTGGCCATGGACTTCACCCAGGGGTTGGTCCCAATGGTGACGCCGGTCTGGGACATGGGCCTGATCCTGCCCATCACGGATGCGGTTCAGCTGCTGGTCGACCTGAAAGCCGGCCAGGCAAAATGGAGCGGGGTGCTGGACTTTTCCATCGATACGGCGCTGGGCAAAATCCGTGAGGCGGCTGCCCAATCGCGCTGGGTCGAGGCCTTGGCGCTGGCCGACGAAAAACTGGTCCGTAACCTGCAGCCGGAACTGGTTACCGCCGCCGGCATGATGCGTTTCTGTCATGGAGACGCCCGCGGCGCGCGGCAGCGCTTTACCCAGGCGCTCTCGTTGGACCCGGAGGACTATCAGGCGCGCTGGATGATGGTGCTGGTCGACTGGTTGACGGGAAGCCAGGACAGCCAGATCGATCGCCGGGAATTGGCAGAGGCTGACTGGAAAAGCCCGGGTGAGTTTCAAGGCTACCTGCTCGAAGTGTTGGAGGCCCGGGTAAACCCCGAAGCGGCGCTGTCCGGATGGATGACCGACTCGGAAAAAAGCTGGCTTTACACCGTGTCCGGGCTTCTGATGCTGCGCCAGGGCAATGCCGGCGAGGGGGAAAGGCTGCTTGAGCAGGGGGTGCTTGCCGCTGACCCGGATGGATGGGAGCGTTTCATCGCTCGCTCCCAGCTCGAACGCCTCCGCAAACAGCAGCGCACGGCCTTGATCAATCAAAACCAGTTGGCGGAGCACGCCGCTCGGGGCGATGCGTTCGAGCGCGCCGCCCAGGAGAACGTGGGGATCCGGAAAGCACGCCAGCAAGAGCTGGCGCCGCTTTGGGCCAAGTTATCGTCCGGAGAGGTGCCCCTTGACGACAAACGCGGAACGCTTGAAAAGATCCTCGAACTCGACCCGGAGAACCGTCTGCTCATCGGTATGCTGAGTTTTGCCGATGCCGCGGCCGGGGCATTCCCGAAGGCGTTCGACCGCATCCGGACGTTTCTGGGCGCCGGAAGCCGTCCGAACGCCATGCGCCTGAGTTTGGGGCTGCTGGAAGCCGGGGCACTGCGGCACATGGGCCGGGAGGAAGAGGCCAGGGCTTGCCTGCTGGACTTCAACCGCCGCACGCGAGACCCCTGGTTCGCCGCCGTCGGCGATTACCTGCTCGGGCAAGTCACGGAGGAAGAGCTGCGACGGCTGGCGGAGGACATCCCCGAACGCGTCATTACCGGGTTTACGGCCGCGGGCTTTTGGGCCGAGGGTTCCAAGGACCCAAAAACCGCCATGCGTTTCTACCGCGACGCTCTGGGCTCTTTTCTCGACCACTGGGTCGAGTACGACTTCGTGCGCGAGCGGATCAAGCAATTGCGGAGGCCGACCGGATAATCCCAATGGACCCCACCGGCCGACAGGCCCCGAGCATCGTGATGATCGCCGCCGAAAACGGGGCCCTGCCCGGCGCCAAGGTCGGCGGGTTGGGCGACGTTGTCCACAACCTACCGCCGGCGCTCGCCCGGCGGGGATGCCGGGTCTGTGTGGCAACGCCCTCCTATGGCTGCCTGCACCGCACCCCCGGGGCGACGCCGATGGCGGCGCTGCGATTCCCGTTTTATGGAGCACCGCAGGAGGCCTTCGTCTACGCAGTCCAACCGGACGTCGCCACTGCGGGCGTAACGCATGTGGTCGTGGATCACCCCATCTTCAATTCACCCTGGGAGGCCGGCGGGCGGCCCCGTATTTACCACATGGACCCTCCGGAGGCCCCTTTTGCTACGGACGCAACCCGTTTTGCCTTATACGGAGCGGCCATGGCCGAGGCTCTGAATGCGCAGCTCTTCGGACGGGTTGACTCTCTGCACCTGCATGACTGGCATGCAGCACCCGTGCTGATCCTGCGGCGGTATGGCCCCACCGGCCGTCCCCTTCAGGCCCCACGGTGCGTCTTCACGATTCACAACCTGGCGCTTCAGGGGGTGCGTCCCTTCGAAGGCCATGCCTCCTCGTTGGCGGCCTGGTATCCGCACTTGCCGGTGGCTCGTCATGAAATTGCCGACCCCCGCTGGCCGAACTGTGTCAACCCCATGGCGGCCGGAATCCGGTGGGCGGATGTCGTTCATACGGTTTCGCCCTCCTACGCCGAGGAAATTTTGCAGCCCAGCGACCCCCCACGATTTTTCGGCGGAGAGGGACTGGAGCCGGACCTGTGTGCGGCCCGCGACCAGGGCCGTCTTTTCGGCATCCTCAACGGAACCGATTACGCCGGTGCCCCGACGTCTCAGCGATTGGCTTTCCGGGACTTAACACGTCTATTGCAGGAGAAGGTGATCGGTTGGACCGGCGGCGCCGCCACGCTGGCGACCGTGCATTTTTTAGCCCACAGCCGGTTGGCGGACTGGAGCCAACTGGGGCGGCAGCCTTCGGTGGTGCTCACGGGCGTAACCCGGGCCGTGGAACAAAAACTTTTCTTGATGAAGGCTCCGGGTGCCGCAGGGATCCCGGCGCTGCACAAGGTGCTGGAGGAACTGCAGCCGCAGGGGGCCGTCTTCATCCTGCTGGGAACCGGGGAGCCCGACTATGAGCGCTTTCTGATGGAAACCAGTGCACGCTTCTCGAATTTCGTCTTTCTGAACGGATATTCGGACGAAGCCGCCCGGGCCCTCTACGTTAACGGGGATATTTTCATCATGCCAAGCTCGTATGAACCGTGCGGGATCAGCCAGATGCTCGCCATGCGCCATGGCCAGCCCTGCGTGGTGCATGGGGTGGGGGGGCTGAAGGACACCGTGGTAGACGGCGTGAACGGGTTTGTCTTCGGAGGGCAAAGCGTTGCGGAGCAGGCGAAAAACTTCATTACGGCCTGCGCGCGCGCCATTGACTGCCGGATCATGCAGCCGGCAACATGGGAGGAAATCAGACGGCAGACGGCTGCAGCTCGTTTTACCTGGGACGACACGGCGGCCGCCTGCTTAGAGCATCTTTATCGGCAATCCGGCTAAAGTTTACCCACCAGCTTCAAAATCACAACGATCAGCAGCACGATCAACAGCAAGGCAATCGCCACGCCAAGTATTCCGCCGGCTGGAAGCTCGTCAATCCGGTCGGCGATCTGGCCTATTTCCGAATCCGTCAGGCCGGCCACGCGCGCAGCCGCCTCCGTCGGGTCGATGCCCTGCGCGATCAAGGCCGCTTGCACATCCCCGCGCGCCAGAAATTGCATGAGCTTTTCGCGGTTGTCCATCTCATTTGCCGGATCCAACGCCGCGCCCGTCGGGATCATCGCTGCCAACGCAGCCGGATGGGGCAAAGAGATGAGAAGCCCCAAAGCGATCATCAGAATGAACACCGGCCTTCCTTTTTTCAACAAACAGATCATTTGAAGCTCCTCCGTTTGAACACGATCGGCAGGGGGTGCCTGAAATTCGGCATTATTTTCGCACCAACCGACTGATGTCCGGCACGTGCAGGTTGGTTTCTAAGACAACCCACTGCCCGCCGGCATCCTGCCGGCCCTTCAGCCGACCGGTCTTCAGCCAAGCGGCCACACCGTTTTCGGTGAGGTAGGTCATGGACGCGAACTCCGCCACGGTGTAAGTCTTTTCCGCGGGTGACGACGCCGGCTCAGAGGCAGCCGCCGGCCTTGTGGTGGGCTTGGCCGGGACCGCCGCAGGCACAGGCTTGACCGGCTTGGCGGGACGAGCTGCCGCGGCCTTAAACAGCTTCCTCACCTTGGGAATGGCCGCCGATTTGGAGGCTTTTTTGCCTTTGGCAGGCGTAGCGGTTTTTCCGAGTTCGCGAACCGCCTTCGCCTTCAGCTGACTGGCGGCGATCATCCAGCACGTTCCTTCCTTCTTGGCCTTGAGGTTCCCATCCCGGATGAGCTTATAGACGGTGGCAGCCGGAATTCCGGTTGCCTTGGCAAACTCACGTGTGGTCATCGACTTGCTGGGGTTGGCCATGGCTTTTCCTTTCGTGACGCACTTGAAGTTGCCGTCGATGCGGGCTGACGCCAGAGAGGTCTCCCGCCCATCGAGAATCGATACTTCTCTACTTACGACAATTGAAAAAAAGCGTCAACCGCGAGACGGACCGAAATCCCTCAGGCGCTGAGTGCCTGGCCGAGGTCGGTGGTAAGGTCCTCCACGTCTTCGATGCCGACGGAGAGCCTGAGCAGCCCATCCGAAATGCCCAACTCCCGCCGTTCAGTGGCCGAGAGCTTGGCGTGCGATGTCTTCGCCGAAGCGCAGATGATGGTCTCCACCCCTCCCAGGCTCAAGGCCGGGGTGATGAGCTTCAGACGGTGCAGAAACGAGTCGGCCGGGCATTGCTTTTCGTCCAGCTCAAACGAGAGCATGCCGCCGAATCCCTCCATCTGGCGCTTGGCAATCTCGTGGCCGGGGTGGGATTCAAGGCCCGGGTAATTTACCTTCGCCACCGCCGCCTGCCGGCAGAGAAATTCCGCCACCTGCCGTGCGTTGCGGTTGTGCCGCTCCACCCGCACGGCCATCGTCTTAAGACTCCGTTCCAGGAGGTAGCAAGTGAGCGCGTTCAGGTTGCCCCCAAGATTGACGGCCGTCTGGCGGATGCGTTGGATCTTTTCGGCGCTCCCCAACGCCGCTCCACAGCACAGGTCGCTGTGTCCGCCGATGTACTTGGTGGCGCTGTGGGTGACGACGTCGACCCCGAGAGCAAGCGGGTTCTGGTTGATGGGGCTGGCAAAGGTGTTGTCGATCACGGTGATGACGCCCCGGCGCCGGCCGACTTCGGCCGCGGCAGAAATGTCGGTGATCATCAACAGCGGGTTCGACGGCGTCTCGATGTAAATCAGGCGTGTGTTCGACCGGATGGCCGCCTCGATGTCCGCCGCCCGGCTGCCCGTAAAGCTGAACTCGATTCCGAGGCGCTTGAAATCCGCGGTGACAAAATGATGGGTACCGCCGTAAAGGTCCCGCTGCAGCACGGCATGATCACCGCTGCATAGGAAGGCCAGCAGCACCGTGCTGATGGCGGCCATGCCCGAGCTGAACAAAAGCCCGTCCTGCGCCCCTTCCAGCGCGCAGAGTTTCTCCACCACCACACGTTCGTTCGGGGTGTTGAAGTAGCGCGGATAGGTGTTTTCCGCGGCATCCAAGTACTCGTAGGCCGAGGACGGGTAGATCGGAGTGTTCAACCCGCGGGTGGCCTTGTCCTTGCGGGCGCCGCTGTGGACGCACTGGGTGTGTTTCGGCATGGGGGGCTCTCCTTTCGAGCGCGGAAACGCCGGATGGTTGGGGTTTCATTCGAGCAGACGGTTTCATTTACCGAACTCCATCTGCCCGGTCAACCCGCCGTTTTAGACCGGACATTGCACGAGCCGAGGTGGCTAGCGCCCAGCCGCTATCACTGCCGCTCCTTCCTGCGGATTTCCCCGACACGGAATTTCAGATCTTCGAATTTTTTGGGGTCGAAGCTGCCGATCTCCTGGGAGTGAAGCTGGTAAATGCGGAGGCACTGATTGGCATTCGCGGCATCGCGCTTCGCGATGGAGGATTCGATGCAGCGCAAGTTGTCCCGGACGGATTTGTCGAAGAGTTGCTTGCGAAGCTCTTCATAGATCTTAGGGTCGAAGGTCCCGGCATCAAAAGCGGTGGTTTTCCAGACGTTGAGGGTCACCCGGGCGTTGTAGAACCCATCGTCCTGGATGGATTTCCGGGCTACCGACAGGTTGACGGCCGCTTCCCGCTCGAGCTCCTTCTGGCCGGCATCGGGCTGGGTTTGAGGCAATGCGGGCGCCGGCAACGCTCGCCCGGACTGGCCGCATCCTTCGCGGGCAGCAACCCCGAACAACAGGGCCACCGCGGTAAAACCCAGCACCACCCGGAGCGGCGGGGACAACGCCATCAGGCACCACCGGACGTTTGAGCGCTTGCCGGTGGCGGACCGTCTAAAGGCGCCGCCCTTTTACCGAACAACCCCTGGCCCAGGCAACCGTCTTTGAGCCTTTTGACCAAGACGATGTCCGCCGGGCAAAAAACATACCGACATAGATCACCGGCTTGGACCCAAGCGATCTCCGCATGATCGTTCAGTGTAATGCTCCCACCGGTCAAGCGGCTGCAATATGCCAGAAGGTGCACGGTTTGGTCCGGATAAGCGTAAACGCTTTCACCAAAAAACTCACCCACAGCGATGTCGACGCCGAGCTCCTCCCGGATCTCGCGCCGCAGGCAATGCTCCGGGGTCTCCCCGGTGCGAATTTTGCCGCCGGGGAACTCCCACAAGCCGCCTCGCCGGGCGCCGGCCCGGCGGCGGGCGATGAGCACCCGCCCGGAGTGAACCAAAATGGCCGCGGTAACCTCAATCATGCACATACCTTCCGATATCAAAGGAATATCTTGCGATTTTATCGAGTTGGTGCCAATTTCTCAAGCATGCTGCAAGTAACCGACCGCATTTCGATTCCTCTTGGCGAAATCGAGATCAGCGCCGTGCGGTCCCAGGGGGCCGGGGGCCAGAATGTGAACAAGGTCGCCACGGCCGTTCACCTGCGCTTCGACATCCCCTCATCGTCTCTACCCGGACCGGTCAAAGCCCGCCTGCTGAATTGCAGCGACCAGCGCATCACCCGCGAGGGGGTTGTGGTCATCAAGGCCCAAAACCATCGCACGCAGGAAAAAAACAGGGAGGAGGCGCTGAAACGGCTTCAATCCTTGATCGCATCGGCAGCCGTTGCACGCCGCAAACGCCGGCCGACCCGGCCGAGCGCCGCCTCACGCGTGAAACGCATCGAAAGCAAGGTCAAGCGTGGGCGCATAAAGGTTGCCCGGCGCCGGGTGGATGAATAGGCCGTATCAGGGGCTTCTCCTTTTTTTCCTGGCGGCGGTGACGCAATACAACCCTTCACCGCTGCGGGCCGGGCCGAAGCACAGGTTGTCGGAGGTGCAGGCTGCCTTACGCCGGTCGCCGGATGCCCAGCGATTGATGAGATCGGGCTCGCGGATGAATGGCCGGCTCATGGAGATAAAATCGCAGACGTTCTGCGCCACGAGCCGCTCGGCCACCGGCAGCGAGCGGATCCCCCCCACCAGGATCAAAGGGGTTCGCAAACGTGTTTTGTAAACCCTGGCCTCTTCCTGATGGTAGGCCTCTTTCTTCTGGTTGGTGATGCCCGTGCGCGAGGCCCCCAGCTTTGAAAACCGGGTCATACCGCTGCTCAGCTCAAACGCATCCAGGCCCGCTGGCTCCATGCGCTGCGCCGCTGCCACCGCCTCCACCAGCTCAAGCCCTCCGTCGGCAAAGTCCCGGCCGTTGACCTTGATCAGAACGGGGTAATCGTCCCCGACCGCCCGGCGCACGGCTCGGATCGTTTCAAGGTGGACCCGGATGCGGTTTTCCAGGGCTCCGCCGTATTCGTCTTTGCGCCGGTTGAACAGGGGGGAGAGAAACTGGCTTAAAAAATAGCCATGCGCGGAGTGGATCTGCACACCGTCAAAACCGGCAGCCTTGGCACGCATGGCCGCCGCGGCAAAAGCGGATACCAGGTTGCCGATGTCGGCAACGCTCATCTCCCGGCGGGGGGTGTCGTCGAGTTTCACCGAAGCCGATACGGCCAAGGGCGGCACGCCCGTAAGCCTGTCCGCGGCGAAATACCCGGCATGGGCCAACTGGAGCAGGATCTTCGCCCCGTGGTCGTGAGCGGCCGCCGCCATCCAGCCCAGGCCAGGAATCAATTCGTCCCCGCATGCGCCCAACTGCCCGGGCCCGGCCTGCCCTTCCGGGCGGATGTAGGCGTGGCTGCTGATGATCAGCCCGACACCTCCCCGGGCAAGCGCTGCGGTGGTCTCGACCAGTCGCGGCGTGACCTCTCCGGCCGGCGTGGCCATCCCCTCCCACGTGGCCGAGCGCACGAAACGGTTGCGCAGCGTCATGGAACCAATTTTAGCGGATTCGAAAAGCTGGCTCATCTTGGCCTCCTAACGGATACAGAGGTGTGGTTGGGGAAAAAACATAGGGCAGCGCGCATGGAGCAAGAGGGAATAACACCCTTTTAAGTAAAGTGGGCCTTCTTTCGATAGGAGTACCGCCTTGGCGGGACCGCGGATTCATCGCGGTTGGAAACCACTCCCACAGGATCTGAACGTGTTTACGTACAAACCGCCGCCGCAGGCCGCGTGCAACGTTATCGGGAGAAAGCGTTATCTACGCTATGCCCTATGCGCTTTGCCCGACTCCGCTCCCTTTCAACGAATGGTTCTCATTGCGACGATGCATCGCCACTGTTCGATGAGCATCTCCCGTTTTCCGCGGACCCAGTCGGCGCCGTTGAGGTCCAGAAGCTCCCCGATCCGCCTGCAGAGGGCCTCACGTTCAGGTTCACTGCCGGGAAGGTCGGTCGTACCGAGAAGATCAAATAATGTCTCCAGAGAGATGTCAGCCATGGCCTTCTGGGCGGTTCGCCTTCAGGGGGGGTATGATCATCGTTTCTTGAGAGATTTCAATTTTCGGTCCCAGCCCCAGTTTTCATAATACTCCCAGCTGGCGACGGCGTTGAGATCCTTGATCTGAGAATCCTTTTCAAGCAGACTGGCACGCAGGACATCGCCGATAGACAAGAGGCCGATGATCTTGCGGCGGCGCATAACCAGGATGTGCCGCGTGAAAAGCCCCAAGAACATTTCCTGGAGCTTCAGGATCGGGGTTCCGTCCGAGACGGTGCAGATCTCGGTGGACATATGGTCTCCGATCAGAGCCGTATCGATATCGAACCCGCGTTTGAGAATATGGTGGGCAAGATCCCTTTCGGTCCAAATGCCCACGATCCGGTCGCCGCGCTTGACCAGTACGGCGCCGATCCGGTTTATCTGCATGCGCTCAAGCGCCTCGCGGATGGTTTGCTCCGGCCTTACCGTCACCAAGTCCCGTTTTTGGTCGCTAATTATGTCCTGCGCGGTCTTCATAGGCCCTCCTTCCGGTCGATCCAACTGATGTGAAACTAACCCGGGGATGGTCGTTGTCAATTTCCAGGTTCAAAAGCACACCGTCAGGAGTGCTTTTGACGCAGCACCTTTTTGTCGAGTTTGCCGACGCTGGTCTTGGGGATGGCATCGACCAATTCGAATCGCTCCGGCACCGCGTATTTGGGCAGCCGGCCCTGCTCGGCAAAAGCCGCCATGAAAAGTTTCAAATCGTCGGGGGTCACTTTTCCCTTGAATTCAGGCTTCAGCACCACGAACAGCAGCGGCCGCTCGCCCCATTTGTCGTCGGGCACGCCGATGGCCGCGGACTCGAGCACCGCCTCGTGCTGGCTGAGAAAGTTCTCCAGGTCCAGGGAAGAGATCCACTCGCCACCGCTTTTGATCACGTCCTTAATACGGTCGGTGATCTGAAGGTAGCCCTCTCGATCGATATACCCCACGTCTCCGCTGTGCAGCCAACCGTTGCGCCAAAGCTCCGCCGACCGCTCCGGGTCTTTGTGGTAGCCGGCCGTAAGCCAGGGGGCACGCATGCAAACTTCCCCCACAGTCTTGCCGTCGTGGGGCAGCGGATTGCCGACGGGGTCGAAAAGGCCGATCTCCACCAAAGGGATAGGCTTCCCGGTCTTGATGACCACATCCAGCTGGCGCTCAGGCTCCCAGGCCAGCATGTGCTCCTTGGGGTTCGCCAGGCTCATGATCGGGCAGGTTTCGGACATGCCGTAGCCTACGTTGACCTCGATGCCCCGGTCGCGGGCCATTTTTGCCAACCCCCGCGGCAGCTGGGATCCGCCAATGATCACTTTCCAGCGAGACAGGTCCGCCTGCCTTGCCGCCGGGCTGGTCAAAAGCATCTGCAATATGGTTGGGACGCAGTGGGAGAAGGTGACCTTTTCGGTCTGGAGCAGCTTGAGAATCATGGCCGGCTCGTACATACCGGGATAGACCTGCTTGACGCCCAGAAGGGTGGCCAACAGCGGGATTCCCCAGGCATGGACATGAAACATCGGCGTCAGCGGCATGTACACGTCGTCGGATCGAAACCGGCACTGGGTGTGGTAGGAGCCGATGGCCACCGCCCCGCCCAGGGTGTGCAACACGAGCTGGCGGTGGGAAAAATAGACGCCCTTGGGGTTGCCGGTGGTCCCCGTGGTGTAAAACGTGGTGGCCCGGGTGTTCTCATCCAAATCCGGGAAGTCGTAGTCCGCGCCGGCCCCAGCCAGCATCTTCTCGTAATCGGCATCCAGTGCCAGGGGCGTCTCGGGAGCTTTCCCGTCCTCGGCGATGAGTATCAGTTTTTTGACAGTGTCGAGCTTGTCGCGCACAGCCTGCAACAGCGGCAAAAAAGTGGAGTTGAAGATGACCACTTTCGCCTCGGCATGGTTGACGGTGTAAACGATCTGCTCGGGTGAAAGCCGCCAGTTCACGGTCTGCAGGGTCGCCCCCATGCCGGGGATTGCGAAGAAGCATTCCAGATAACGGTGGCTGTCGAACTCAAACACCGCCACCACGTCCCCGGCCTTTACGCCCAGGCGCGAGAGGCCATCGGCCAGCCGGTGGATGCGCTCGTGCAGTGTGCGGTAGGTCATGCGGTGTTGGTCGCGGTAGACGATTTCCCGTTCCGGGGAGTAAATCAAGGGGGTCGTCAGAAGCTTTTTCAGGATGAGCGGATACGCGTATGGTTCCCCGGGCTGATAGGCACTGGTCGTCATGACTCCCTCCTGTTTGGGTCGGAATTAAAGGATTCTGATCTTTTTCCTTACCTGCCGAGCACTCTTTCTTGAAGTGAAGTCGAAGACCCGGCCGTTCACCCTCATTTAGATGAGGATGGCACAGCAAGTCAACACGGGAATTCCCGATGGGTGTGGCCGGCAGGCTGCCGGGCGTTTAGGTTGAAAAGCCACCCGAACTCGGATATGGTTTTGTCGAGTGCTTAGCCATAAACGGCGTCTTCCGGCCCATGCCGGCGTTCTCGTTCTTCGCAATCCTCGGCGTAGATCAACTATTCAGCCTTGGCGGGGCGGTAGTGAAATCGCCGCGGCCTTGGCCTGAACCGAAATCTACCATTTCTGAATGGGCACAAATATACAGTTTGCTGAAAAGGGGAAGCGGAATGGGGATATTCGAGGTGGACAAGGAAAAATGCAATCGGGACGGCTTGTGCGTCGAGGAGTGCCCGGCTCGGGTCATTCGCCTTAGCCCGGAGGACGACGTCCCGGTCCCGCAGGCCGACTTCAAGGAATACTGCATCGCATGCGGCCATTGCGTGGCCGTGTGCCCGACCGAAGCGCTCCGGTTGGAGTGGCTCGAGCCCGGCCAATGCCCGCCGGTGAACCGGGACCTGCAGCTCAGCCGGGAGCAGGCCGAGCAGTTCCTGCGCAACCGACGCTCCATTCGCAGCTTCAAGGAAAAAATCGTCGAACGGGCCAAACTCGAGAGGCTTCTGGAAATGGCCTGCTACGCGCCTTCGGCCAAGAACAACCAGCCCTGGCACTGGACCGTGGTGGAACGCCCGGACGAGGTCCGGCGGCTGGCTGCGCTGGTGGTCGAATGGATGCGCGGGGTCACCGCCGAAAAGCCGAAAGTGGCCGCCGCACTCTCTTTCACGCGCGTCGTGGCCGCCTGGGACAGCGGTTTCGAGCGGGTCTGCCGCGGCGCCCCCCATCTGATAGTGGTTCATGCCGACAAGAACTATGGGTTCGGCGTCGAGGACACGGCCCTGGCCTTGAGCTATCTCGAACTCTACGCTCCGGTGCTCGGGCTGGGCACCTGCTGGGCGGGATATTTTTATTCGGCCGTCAACGCCTACCCGCCCCTGTTAGAGGCCTTGAAACTGCCGTCTCGGCACAAGGCCTTCGGCGCCCTCATGGTCGGCTATCCCAGGTTCCGCTACCAGCGGCTGGTACCACGCAAGCCACCGAAGGTGACCTGGATGTAAACCGGCGCCGTCCAGCCGAAGCCGTGGCTTAAGTGTGGCCTGGTTTTTTAAAGAAATTGCCTGTCAGCGCGAACCTTTGGAAACCAATAACGCCATTCCGCAAATGAAAGTGGCCAGCGCAATGATGCCGAAGACGAGCGGATAGCTGCCCGTTCGTTGAACCAGCAGCGAAAACGCCGGCAAGCCGATCAAAATCCCACAGAAGGTAAAAAAGAGCGTCCCGCCGGTTGCCGTCCCGGCATGTTCCGGGGTTGCGATCCGCGCCACTTCCGCCAGGTAGACCCCGTTCCAGCCGATGGCCGCAGCCCCGAAAAACGCGCAGTTGACCAGCATGGCGGTGTAGGACCATCCGGGCGAGATCACAGCCGTCGTAAAAGCGCCGGCCGCCATGCCGACACCCAGCAGGCCGAGCACCGAGCGGGGCCTCCGGCAGCGATCGGCCAGGGCTCCCCACACCACCCTGCCGATGACCCCGCTCACCTGGGCGATGGACAGGAGCAATCCGGCCTGAATCAGCGTCAGGTTGAAATCTTCAATCACATAGGCCACCAGAAACGAAATCAGGCACAGCTGCATCGCGGAGAAGAAAAAAGAGGCGATGGCCAGGTCGCGCAGCTCGCGTTGGCGCAGCACCATCTTCACCGGGTCGAACAGGGTTTTCCAGGAAAGACGGTACGTGCCGGAGCGCCGCTCACCATCAAAGCGCCTCCGATAGGGCTGCAGCGCGCCCACGAGAACGAGGCTGAACGCCCCCACCCAGAGCGCCGACACTTGCCACCCGCAGAGGATCACCAGAGGGGGGACAATGGCACCCGCCAGGGCCCCGCCGAGAGGCACCCCGGTCTGCTTGATCGAGAAAACAAATGACATCATCGAGGAGGGCGTGGTCCGGACCAGCAGGTAGGAACTCGCCGGGGTGACAGGCCCGTATCCGATCCCCATGACCAACGTCCCAAGGAGCATCATCGACACCCAAGGGATGGACATCGCCGCCAGCCCCAACGCACAAAAAATTAAACAGATTTGGCTGACACCGATCGGCCCGATGCGGTCGACCAAATACCCGCTGACCGGAGCGAACAGCGTTGCACTCAAGTAGATCAGGGACATGAAGATGCCGACATAGCTCGGAGGAACCTGCAAGTCTCCGGCAGCCACCGGCATCAGGACGGGGATGGCCACCGCGCTCATGGAAACCAGGGCCTGCACGGACAGCATGAGCACGACCGGCAGAACGACCCCCGGCACCGGCCGGCCGCTGGGGGGTGATTTGTGTTGATCGGTTGCCTCTGCTGGGGAAGACATGGTGGGCGGATGCTTATGCCGCGGGCCTGATTTCGCCGGGCCGTATTCCTCGGGTCGGTTCGCTGGAGTACAAACGCCCGTTGCGGGTTTTCAGAAATTGGTCCAGCGGGATCTCCTCCTGCTTAATGACGCCTTTGTCCGGCAGCGCTCCGCTGCTCACCATCTCCACTACCGCGCACACCGAAGCGGCGGTGGTCCACGAGATGGCTCGCCAGCGGCGAGCTGCAATTTCGAGCGGATAGTAGGCCCTCACGAACTCCTCGCGCGACAGCCGCCCCGCCTTCCACCCCTCCACGGCAGCGTGAATATAGACCAGGTCTTCGTTAACTTGCGGTTTGGCGTGAACCAGGATTTTGCCGGCCTGAGCCCGGTCTTCGCGCATCAGCAATTCGTGAAAAAAGAAGTTCATCAAGTTGGCGTGCCCCGGGTAGCGGATGGTCTTGTAGTCCAGGTTCTGGACACGCCCCTTAAAGGTGTCGCACATCGTGCCCAGCCCGCCGGATGTCGTGAAGGCTTCGAGCTGGACCCCTCCGATGACGATGGTCTCCAGCCATTCCAGCGGGGAAACCCACTTGTGCATTCCGTTTTCGATGACTTCACAGTCATTGAGATATTCGTTCACCACGCCTTCGGCCGACCAGTTGAACGCATATCCCAGAAGACCGGTCGGGTGCTGCGGCAGCGCCCCGACTCGCAGCCGGATGCTGCGGATTTGATCGAATGTCTGCGCCAGAGCGGCGCCCACGATGGCGATGAACCCGGGCGCCAGCCCGCACTGCGGCGCCATGACGGCGCGGGCACTGCCGCTCATCTGGATGATGGCCTGGGTCGTTTTGACGTCTTCGGTCAAGTCGAAATAATGAAGGCCCAAATCATGGGCCATGGAGGCGATGCCGATGTTGAAATTGTAAGGCAGGCAGGAGACAACGGCATCGAAGCCGCTCATCCGGTTCAGGTCGCCGGAGCGGTTCACATCCAGGGTGATGGCCGGAAACGGCAAGCCGACGGCCGCATTCATGTCGGCGCCGGTTACCGCAAGCCCGCTTTCATGCAGCAGGGTGGCAACCAGCGAACCCACTTTCCCCAAACCAAGCACCAGAACGGATTTAATTTTCGCACTCACAAGAAGCTCCTGTCGAAAAAACATTATAGAAACGTGAAAACCCTTATCATGATCGCCGCGGTCGACACGATCGCTCTGCGCCACCCGCCGGATCGTGTACAGACCGACGATACCGCATTTGCCGTCGGACTTCAAATGGCTCAGGGGTTGATCATGGTCAGGATCCGAGTCAGAAAATTTTATTCTCAGCGGCGACTTCGGCAATCGCCGCATCGAGGATGCCCACCAGTCGATCGATCTGCTCCTCGGTGATGACAAACGGCGGGGCAAGCAGGATGTGGTCCCCGCGCACCCCGTCCGCACCGCCGCCGCCGGGGTAGCAGATCAGCCCCTTGTCGAAGGCCCGGGCGCCGATGAGCGCGTTGAGTTTGAGCGCCGGGTCGAACGGCTCCCGGGTCGAACGATCCTGGACGAACTCCACCCCGGCCATCAACCCCAGGCCGCGCACGTCGCCGACGATCGTATGCTTGGTGAGAGTCTCAAGCTTTTTCAGCAGATACGACCCCATGGCGGCACAACGGTTTACCAGGTCGTGATCGCGGATGAAATCCAGCACCGCCGAGGCAACCGAACATGACAAGGGGTTCTGGCTGTAGGTGTGGCCGTGGACAAACACGCCATTGCCTTCCTTGATGGCCGTGTGTATGCGCTCCTTCGCGACCACGCAGTAAATGGGGGTGTAGCCGCTGGCCAGTCCCTTGCTGCCCACCAGCAGGTCCGGCACCACCCCCCAGTGGTCGACGGCGAAGTTTTTGCCGGTTCGCCCCACACCGCTCATGACCTCGTCCACGATCAGCAGAACGTCATAGCGGTCGCAGATTTCGCGGATTTTCTGGAAATAACCGTCCCGGGGGACCAGAGCGCCGGCGGTGGCCCCGACGACCGGCTCGGCCATGAACGCCGAGACCGAATTGGGGCCCTCGTAGAGAATGGTTTTCTCCAAATCGTCGGCACATTCCAGTGCGCACGAGGCGGGATTGCAGCCAAACGGGCAGCGGTAGCAGTATGCCGGCGCTATATGAGGGGTGTGCTGCATGAGCGGCAGATAGTAATTACGGCGCCCCGTGTGTCCGCTGAGCGCCAACGCGCCCAGTGTGTTCCCGTGGTAGCTGGTCCAGCGTGAAATCACCTTGTATTTTGACGGGACCCCGCGATCGACCTGGTACTGGCGGGCCATCTTGACGGCGGTTTCAACCGCTTCCGATCCGCCGGAAAGAAAATAGACCCGGTCCAAGCCCGGGGGCGAGATTGCAACGATCTTCTGCGCTAGATCAATGGCCGCTTCGGTCGTAAACTGGGAGCCGTGGGCAAAAGCGATTCGGGATGCCTGCTGGAGCATGGCCTGCTCGATCTTTTTGACCCCGTGGCCGATGGAGACCACCACAGCACCGCCCGAACCGTCGATGTACTCCTTGCCGGTTTGGTCATAGATGAAAACCCCGTCGGCTCTCACGGCGGTGGGGTAGCTTTTGCGCGGGTTCCGGTAAAATATGTGGTCCGCGTGCGCATTTTCGGACATAACGATCGTCTCCTTTCCTCTTAATTCTGCGGTGCACTCTGTGTTCAGGCCGACGGCCGAACCGAATGGTCGGTTCCCGGTATCGCCCGGCGTTTCCGGCCAACCCATTGCCGCGCCAGGACCAGCGCGAACAAGCCGGCCCCGATGATGTCGGTCACCAGGCCGGGCTTGATCAGCATGAAGGCCACGGCGTAGAGCACGATCGCTTCATACCATTTCGTCTTCACCAGCAGGCAGCGCTGAACGGCCGCGGCAAGGCAGGTCACCCCCAAGGCGGCGGAGACCAGCGCCAGGACGATATGACCCATGGCCCCGATGAACAGCAGCTCTTTGGCATAGATGAACATGAACGGGATGATGAAGCCCGCAATCCCCAGCTGGAAGGCCGACACTCCGGTTTTCCAGGGGTCGGAGCCTGCGATGCCCGCCCCGGCATAGGCCGCCAGGGCCACCGGGGGCGTGATGTCGGCCCGCGTACCGAAATACAGGATGAACAGGTGGGCGGCGATCGCCTCCACTCCCATCTGGACCAGGGCCGGCGCCACCAGGGAGGAGATGATGACGTACTGCGCCGTGGTGGGAACCCCCATCCCGAGGAACAGACAGGCGATCATGGTGAACGGCAGGGCCAGGAAGAGGTAGCCCATGGAGGCGTCCACCACCATAGATGAGAACTTGATGCCTAATCCCGTCATGGTGATCGACCCGATGATGATGCCGGCCGCCGCGCAGGCGGCGGCCACTTCCACGGACCCCAGGGCGCCTTCGGACAGCCCCTCGACAATCTGGCGCAGAAACGTTTTCAGGGACTTGCGACGCAGCACGCTTATGATGAAAGACGACGCGATGGTTGCCAGGATGGCCCAGAACACCGCCCGCTCCGGTGAGTAGTCCTGCATGAGAAAATAGATCAGCAAAAAAATCGAGAAGATGTGGTGCCACCCCTTCGTGAAGGCATCCCGGATTTTGGGCAGCTCGCTGCGCGGCATCCCGCTCAGCCCCAGGGAGACAGCCCGGAAGTGCACCTGCATGAAAGTCGAGAAGAAGGCCAGCGCGGCCGGTATGGCCGCCGCCACACAGACTTTAAAATAGGAAATACCCAGAAACTCGGCCATGATGAAGGCCGCCGCCCCCATGATCGGCGGCATGATCTGGCCCATGGTGGATGAGGAGGCCTCCACCCCGGCCGCAAAATGGCTCGGGTACCCCGTGCGCTTCATCAGCGGGATGGTGAACGAACCGGTGGTCACCGTGTTGGCCACCGAACTGCCGGAGATCATGCCGAAGAAGGTGCTCGATACGACCGCCGCCTTGGCCGGCCCCCCCCGGGTCCAGCCCGTCAGCGCGAAGGCCACATCCGTGAAAAACTGCCCTGCGCCGGTCTTGCGCAAGAGAGCGCCGTATAGGATAAAGAGCAGAATGAAGTTGGCCGACACCCCCATGGGAACCCCGAAAATACCGTCGGTGGAGAGCGAAAGGTAGGTGCTCAGCCGCTCGACGGTGTAACCCCGGTGGCTGATCGCATCGGGCAGATAGCGCCCGAAGAGGGTGTAGCCGATGAACACCAGGGCGATGATCGGCACCGCCGGCCCGGTGGAGCGCCGGGCCGCCTCGAGGACGATGATCACCAGAGCGGTTCCGAGAATGACGTCCTGGGTGTGGTACGCCCCGGCCCGGTTCATGATCGCGGTCGAATTGAAAAATATCCAGATGCAGATGCCCACGGAGGCAACCAGAAACAACCCGTCGAAAACGGACATCCGATTTCGGGGAGATCGTTTTTTGGCGAATGGGTAGAGGATGAAGGCCAGAGAGGACATGAAGAGCCAGTGCAGCGCCCGGTGGTCCAGTGCGAAAAAAGGGTGCCAATAGGCATAGGCCAGGTGATAGCACGCCGTCAGAACGGCGATCACGGTGATCAGCGCAGCAGGGGCTCCCGAGTAGCGGCGCTTTTTTTCAAACCGCTCCAGCACCTCCTGCGCTTTTTTGGCTTCAGCGGGGTCTTCCGCTCCGAAAGCTAGGCTCCCGGGGGCGTTCGATCGGGCGCCTATCGGCTTTGCGCTGGTTGGCGGGCAATTCGGATGCATACGGATTCCCTCCCCTTGGCGATGCTCAAGAGCGGCAGGCGCATCCCCTGAACGGTCAACACATGGCCGGCGACCTCACCGACCCGCAGCGGTATCTGGGCAAAGGGCCGGTGAAGACGGACCCGCGTCTGGGGGCCGGAAAAAGAGATGTCCGCCGACGGATGGAATTCCAGCCCGGACCCGTACCAGTCGAACCGCTCCTCGATCAGCACCATGGTTCCTTCCGCGGTGATTTGAAAAATATCGTGGACCGGTGTGTGATCGGATGAGTGGCGGTAGTCGAGGGTAAACTTCTCGCCGGCCTGCACGGGGTGTACCCACAGCACGCTATCGTCCGCCCGACGAACCACTTCCAGAAGCATGCGCGTGGATGCGGCCCCCGGGGCCAGCGGCATCCCGCCGACGAAGATGGCCGCGACCATAAGCCAGGTCAGGCGGCGAAATGCCGGTCGTGTGGTTGCGTGCACCGATTCCTCCCGGCGAGAAGCGCTCGTTTCCGCCGGGAGTGTCGCAGCGGTTTAAGCCGAGACACTCCCGGGGCAGGGTCGACTTATTTCAAGGCACCGATCTCCTTGAAGTACTTCTGTGCCCCCGGGTGCAGGGGAACCGGGCTGTTCACCGCATTGGACGGGGTGAGCTGCGCCGCAATGGGGTGGATGTTCATCAAAGCGTATTGGCCTTCCTTGACATTGCTGAAGATGGCCTTGACCACCTTATAGGCCACCTCCTCCTTCATGTTCTGGTTGGCGATCAGAACATTGGAGTCCCCCAGGCAGAGCACGTCGTGGTCCACTTTGCTGTAGGTCCCGCGAGGAATGGTGATCTGCACATAGTAGGGGTATTTTTTGACGAGCTTGTCGGCCAGCGCTTTTTCAAGGGGGACAAGG
The DNA here is from genome assembly GCA_041736435.1 of Desulfobacterales bacterium. GTDB lineage: Bacteria > Desulfobacterota > Desulfobacteria > Desulfobacterales > SpSt-501 > SpSt-501. The sequence goes on from JBGSTS010000282.1 coordinate 97,590, forward strand.
ACGATGTCGCGGGTGGCGGCCAGGTCCATGACCGCAGATCCCGGGTAGGCGAAGTTGAAGAACACCGCGTCCACGACCCCGTCCTTCAGGGCTTGCACCGATTCGGACTGCGACAGGTTAGCGACCGTCACGTCTTTTTTGAGATCGAACCCGGCCTCTTCCAGGATGGCGGCCGCCATGAGGGCACACCCGCTGCCGGGCACGTCGATGGAAACTTTTTTCCCTTTCAGGTCGGCAATGGATTTGATGCCGCTCTTGGTCGTCGTCACGATGTGCTCAGGCGCCGGGTACATCTGGAACAGGGCGACAATGTTGAACTTTTTTTCGAACGGCTGCTGGCCGTCCCGTGCCTTGTAGGCCACGCTGCCCATGACCATGCCCATGTCCGAATTGCCGCCGCCGACCAGGCGCGAGTTTTCGACCGAGGCGCCCGTGGATTCGGACGCGCAGCGCAGGTCCTTGACGGTTTTTTCGATCGCCACCGCCATGCCGCCGCCGAGGGGATAATACACTCCGCCCGGACTGCCGGAGGCGAGCGTCAGAAACGTACGTTCATCGGCCCCGGCCTGCAACGCCAGGCCAAGAGACACCGTCAAGGCAATCGCCATCCACATGATCGTTGATCTTTTCATTTTGCTGCCCTCCTTATCGAAGTGGGGGTTGACGGGAGAGCCGCTTGCGCGGCGGCAACGTCCTGGGGCATCACCTCCTTTCGGTTGGCCGGCGGCACGGGAATCAATCGGATTTCGCCGGGATGAAGTGGTATAAACCCGGCATCTGGGCTGCAGGGGGTCGACAAATCGCGCAATCCGGCGTTGGCGACAGCTTCACCTTACGCGCGGTCTCGCGCCGTGGCCGTTTTCGTTGTCGAAATAAACGTTCTGGCTCCGCCAGAACGCCTCTATTCGCTTCAAGGCCTTTAGCGTAGTCTCTTTGCGGCCCAAACCGACCGCCGTTACGATCGCATTGATAAGACTCAAAGGGGCGGTGAACGACTCCACGAAAGAGTCCATCTTGCAGCGGGCGGTCAACACCACATCGGCATGCTGCGCCAGCGGTGAAATCAGACTGTCGGTGATGGCCAGCGTGCGGAGTTGCCGGCTCTTGGCATACGCGAGCACTCGCACGGTTTCGCGGGTGTAGCGCGGAAAACTGATGCCCACCACGACATCCCCGCTTTTCAGGCGAAACATCCGGTCCCACATGTCCCCGATCCCCGGCCGCACAATCCAAACCTCCCGCTGCAAAAACTCGAGCGCCACGGCCATGAAGACCGCCAGGGAATGGGTGCTGCGCAGCCCGACGATCACAATCCGTTCCGCCGAATTCAGGAAATCGACGAATTTTCGAAAATCATCGGTGGACACCTGGTGCATGGTCTCCGTGATGTTGTCGATATCGCGCCGCATCACATCCAGAAGAATGCGGCCGTCGCCCGCCTCATCCGGTCTCGTTTTCGCAAGGCGGGAGATCGTGGTCAGCTTTTCTTTGAACAGGCTTCGGAGCTTCTGCTGAAATTCCGGAAAGCCTTTGAACCCCAGTGCCTTCGACAGCCGGACCACGGTGGCCACACTGACCCGAACCCGTTGCGAAAGCTCGTGGACGTTGAAAAAAACCGCCTCCTCATCGTGCTCCAAGATGAAGTCGAGCAGCTTTCGCTGAGAAGGGGTCAGGTTCCCGGCCCTGTTGTTGATCAGTGCATCGTATGGCATGTGTAATAAATTTTACAAAATTAAATAGTTTTGTAAAATTTATATCTATCACTAAAACTAAAAGTCAATAAAAAAATCATTTTTAATTATCTCAGGTTAGTGCCGGCTTGACGGTTATCCCACACGGCCAGGATCGGGGATTGGGTTTGAGGGTAAACTCTGTTAGGTTAGAAAGACAACCAATCCGGCGGCCATTCGGGCTCCCGAGGATTATGACCGTGCGACCTGCGCGGCACTTCAACCGAAGCATGGAGGTGGGTTTATGAAGAAACAGGTTTTCACTTGGGGTCTGTGTCTGCTGATAATCGGTCTGGTGGCAGGAGTTGCCTATGCCCAGTTCGCCAAAACCGAGGAGGCCATAAAGTACCGCCAGTCGGTCATGTCCGTGATCGGCACGCATTTCACGCGCATGGGGGCGGCGGTCAGGGGGGAACAGCCCTTCACCAAGGAGTCCTTCGAGCAGAACGCCGACCTGTTGGCCGCTCTCATCCAACTGCCTTGGGACGCTTTCATGATGCCCGGCAGCGACAAGGGCAGCAAGATGAAACGCGAGGCGCTGGCCCAGAAGGAGAAGTTCATGGGATTGGCGAGGGCCAACGAGGCTGAGATCGCGAAGCTGGCCGCGGCTGCAAAAACCGGGGATTTCAACGCCGTCAAATCGCCGTTTGGAAGTGCCGGCGCCAGCTGCAAGACCTGCCACGACGAGTATCGAAGCAGGTAGAACGGGTTAGCGCACCAAAACGTATACTGCCACCGCTGAAACAAGCGCCACCAGTGCCGCCAACCATAGCGGCCTATGGGCACGGCCCTCGGTGCCGCCAACGGGGCATGGTTTAAATCCCGTGATCATCGGGGTGATCAGGTTCTCGCGCTTGTAAACCAGGTGGAACAGTACCGCTGTGATGTGGATCGCCACCAGGGCGATGATTCCGTTTTGGTTGATCAGGTGGAAACCCGTCAGCCGGTCACTCATCGCCTTGCCGACCCAGGGGTAGAGCGGCCCGGTGGTGGCAATATCGTCGTTCGCGAAAAGACCAGTAACCGCCTGGGTGAAGAGCACGAGCAGCATGGCTGCCACGGACCAGCCGCCCAGTGGGTTGTGGCCAAGGTGGTGGTCGGCCTCCCGGCGGAGGAGGGTCAGGGCATACCGCAACACGGTCGCCGGCCCGACCAGAAATGAGGAGAACCGGGACGGTCCGCTGCCGATGATGCCCCACACCAGTCGGAACAGGAGCAGCGCCAGGACCGCGCTGCCGCACCACTCGTGGTAGATCATGGCATTCCCGCCGGCCTTTGCCGTCACAAACGCGGCCGCGACCAGCGCCACCAGCAGCCAGTGAAACAGCCGGGTGGGCAGGTCCCAGACCGGCACCGGATGCGGTTGCTTCGCCGCGCGGGTTTCGTTTTCCATAGCTACCCGGAAGGTTTCGTGCCGTTGAAAGGGTTGCCTTTTTCTTCTTTTGGCATGAATTTTTCCCGCAGTCCGCTGCGGAAAAAATTCATCCGAACACACCACCCATTTTGGAACCCGCCACCCGGTTGATGACAAACAGGCAGAGCGCACCCAGGACGATAAGGATCAGACCCAGGGCCGCGGCTTCGTTCACCGACCCGCCGATGTAGAAGTTGAAAATACCCACCGTCATCATTTCGTGCCCGGGCACGACCAGAAGCAAAGTGGCCGACGCCTCCTGCAGCGCCAGGATGAAGGAGTAAAGGGACCCCACCAGCGCCCCTTTCCAGATCAGGGGCAGGGTCACGTCCTTGAAGGTGGTCATCTTGGTGGCCCCCACGCTCTCGGCCGCTTCTTCGAAGGACTTGTGGACGATCTGAAGCGATGCGAAGGTCCCGCGCACGGTGTAGGGCAGGCGGCGCACCCCCAGGACCACCGGGATGACCATCCACATGCCGATGAACGCCACATCGAGATAGGGCAGCGGCTCACGGAAGGCCCGCATGTAGGCGATGCCGATCCCGGTGCCGGGCAGAGCCAGGATCAGGGTGGTCAGGGAGTCGAGCGTCTCGCGCCCCGGCAGCTTGGTCCGCGCGCTCACCCAGGCGAGCGGCACGCCCACGGCAATGCAGATCAGCACCGAAATCCCGGCATAGAGCAGGCTGTTGATGATGAACTTGGGCGTCTCGAACGCCACCCGCTCGAAATACTGGAAGGTGTATTTCACGGGAAAGGGTGTCAGGGCCCAGCCCTTGCCGAAGGAGTCCAGGGCGATCCCCAGGTAAGGGATGAAAGCCAGGATGAGAATAAACCCCAAGAAGACCACCACCCCTACCTTGGCGGCGGGCCCGATCTGCTTGCGTTCGATCACCGAGTAGGACAGCGAGCTGTAATCTTTTATGGCCACGTACTTCTTGGCGATGATCAAAAACAGGATCGCCAGGATCACCATGATGGCCGATATCACGATGCCCATCTTGAAGAGCCGGCGGTCGACGAACTGCACGATGTTGAGGTAGGCTTGGGAGGCGAGCAGGTCGTCGACGCCCACCACCAGCGGGGTGGCAAAATCCGCAAAAGTCCAGATGAAGACCAGGAGCGCCCCCGACACATAGCCTGGCGTCGTGAGCGGGAAGGTGATGTCCCAGAACTTTCTCAAGCCCCGCGAGCCGACGCTTTCGGCGGCTTCATCCAGGGAAGGGGATATCTTGCCCATGGCATCCACGATGCTGAGCGTCATCAGTGGGAACAGGTGCAAAGTTTCGACCAGCAGCACCCCCTGAATGCCGTACATGAAGTTGATGGGCTTTTCCAAGCCCAGGTAGTCCATCAGGAGGATGTTCACCGTGCCCGCCCGGCCCAGAATGAAGACAAAGCCCATGACCCCCACGAGCGGCGGCATGATCATCGGCACGATGGAGAGGTAGGTAAAAAGCCCCCGCCCCGGAAACTCGTAGCGCAGCAACAGGAAGGCGAAGGTGATGCCGATGATCGAGGTCGTGATCACCGTGCCCACCCCCAGCAGCAGGGAGTTCATGAGAGAGGTGAGGTAGAAGCGATCCGTAAAAAAATCCCGGAAATTTTCCAGGGTGAACTCAGCCGCATCCGTGGTGAAGGCATCGTAAAAAAGGTGCAGGAGGGGGTATATCAGGAAAACGATCATGAACGCCCAGATGGCCCCGTAACCGAGAAGCCCGCCCACATGGATGCCGTTTCCGAACTTGAACCATCCCGGAGCCGCCGGTGCCGCCGCGTCGGTTGTCATGAGGATATCTTTCGCATCGAGTTGGTCGGGTTAGGCTATCCCGCCGGAATCACCAGTGCGGACGACACTGGAAAGCTCACCGTCACCTTCGTTCCCACCGGCAGCTCCTTGTGATCTGTTGGGTTCTGAACATCCACTATGAAAAGCGTGCCGCCCATGTCCACGTCGTAGCGGACGGTATTGCCGATGTAGGAGGGAAAGCTCACGGTGGCGGGGACCCGGTTGACGCCCTCCCGCGGACCCTCTTCCGGACTGATGCTGGCGGTTTCCGGACGAACGCAAACCATGCAGGCTTGGCTCGTTGTCAACCTGCCGTCGCCTGCGCCGATCAGGGTTCCGACCGCACTCTCCACACGAAGCGTGGCGCCGCCTTCCATGACGTCGGTGATCTTTCCCGGTATCAAGTTGTTGATGCCGATGAAATCTGCCACGAAAGGGTTGCTGGGCTTTTCATACAGCGCGTGAGGGCTGCCGACCTGCTGCAGCTTGCCGTGGCTCAGGACGGCAATGCGGTCGGAAAGGGTCAGAGCCTCTTCCTGGTCGTGGGTGACATAGATGGTGGTGATGGCCAGATCCTTCTGGAGCTTGCGGATCTCCGCCCGCACCTGGATCCGGATTTTGGCGTCCAGGTTGGAAAGCGGCTCGTCCAGCAGCAGCACATCGGGATTTAGCACCAACGCCCGCGCCAGGGCCACGCGCTGCTGCTGGCCCCCGGACAGCTCGCCCGGATAGCGTTTCTCGAGCCCCTTCATGTTGACCAACCCCATGGCGTGGGCCACTTTATCCTGGATTTCAGCCGTCGAAAATTTCTGCAGCTTCAAGCCGTAGGAGATGTTGTCGAAAATCCGCATGTGCGGCCACAGCGCATAGTTCTGGAACACCATGCCGATGTTGCGTTCGTAAGGGGGCTTGCCTGTCATTTCCCGTTCGCCGAACAAGACCCGCCCCTGATCGGCCCGATGGAAGCCGCCGATCAGGCGCAAGATGGTCGTCTTGCCGCAGCCCGAGGGGCCCAGCAGCGTGAAGAGCTCGCCGTCTTGGATGTCAAGCGAGACATAGCTGACCGCTTCCAGCGCACCGAACCGTTTGACGATGTCCTGAAGTTCGATTCTCATCCGCCCGCCGCCTTCTCGAAGTAAAAAGATCAGGGGAAACTTTCCGGGGCGGGACAGCGCCCGGTCAGGCTTCCCCTGAGCTCCGGTGATGAGGTTATTTCACGATGTCCTTGTGCTTCTCGGCGATCTCCTTGCGGAAATAGGAGTTCACATCCTCGATGCGTTTCTTCTCGCCGGCAATTTTATCGTCGTAAACGTTACCGATTTCGGTTTCAAAGAAGGAGCGCATCCCACCCGTGAAGGCCACGGCTTTCTCCTGATTGGAGCCTGCCGGTCCCTTGACCTTGAGGCCGGGAGTGATCGGGTAGACGCCGAGGCCGGAGAGCAGCAGCTGGCCTTCCTCGCTCAGGCAGAACTCGATGAAAGCATGGCCGGCCTTAGGGTGCGGTGCGCCCTTCAGGACCGACATGGGCTCTGGGGTTACATACGCGTTCTTGGGATAGACGAAGTTCACGTCATAGCCCGCCAGCACCTCGGCGAAAGCCATGTAACTCGGGACCGCAAACCCGACCGCAAACTCACCCTTGGCCACCATGCTCGGCACGTCGCGGGAGCGGGCGGTGAAAATGCCGGTGTTGGCCGCGAGCTTGGTCAGCCACTCCCAACCCTTTTCCCATCCGTAGGTCTGCAGGATGACCTCGTAGCTGGCGTGGCTGGAGCTGGATCGGTCCGGGGTGCACTGGGCGATCTGGCCCTTGAGCTTCGGGTTGAGCAGATCTTCCCAGCTCTTGATCTCAACCCCCAAACGCTTCAGCAGCTTGGGCTGGTAGATAATGCCGTAAGGTTCGAGGGTGGTGCCGACCCAGAATTTCTTGGGGTCCTTGAGAGGCAGGGACACCGGTTTGCCGATGGCGGCCGGGATGGCATCCCACGTGGCTTTCGGCAGCTGCACCTGCTCGAGCAAGCCTTCGATGGCCAGATTGTCGAAGAGGGTCCCTTCGCCGCCCCAGAACACGTCCGCCTGGGGTCTACCCTTCCACTCCAGGATCTGCCCGTAGGCGACCGGCGTGCCCTTGGGGATGGCGCTGGTCTTCACGTCCACGTTGTACTTCTTTTTCGCCCACGCCGCGAAGGCTTTGAGCATGGGGTCGTGGACATCCTTTGAGACTGGGGTGATCAGGTAGAGTTCGTTTTCGATTGCCGGAACCTGGGCTAGTGACAGGGACCACACCCCCAGAACCGCAAAAGCGATAACACTGAACATCACAAGGGCCCTTTTCATCATACACTCTCCTTTGTTGAGTGGTTGAGGATACTGGAGTGCGAACGCACATAAACCTACTGGACCCGCTCCGTCAAGTCAAATGAAAACCACCCGGGAAAAACCCCGGCAAGGCCTCGTAACAATTCGAATTGTTATTGTTTTGCTATGATTGCTGGCAGCCATGGCCCCGTGTTCAAGAAAGCAGCGTCGCCACCATCTCCGCGAAGCCGATTCCACCCGCGTTTTGCGTGACCCAGGCCGGCAGGGTGCTCATCCGCCCGGCAAACGCCCGAACGTTGGCAACCCCGACGGAGTGAGGAAAAAACGCAAACATGGGCTGATCGTTGGGCGAGTCGCCGATGAAGACAACCCGGTCCCTGATCGCGTCGAGGTCTTCATTAAAAACCTCCCGGAACAGGCGCCGGGTCATGGTGAGTTTGTCATAAGCGCCGAACCAGCCGTTGACGTGAATCGAGCTGATCTTGGCCCGGGCGCCGGCCTTTTCAAACAGTTCCACGATCCGCGCGACCGCCTTGGGCGGCAGCGGCGGCACATCCTCGCAAAAGTCGATCGCAAGGTCCGCCTCCCGATAGGCCTGGTCGGCCGACACCGCGCAGCCCGGTACCTCCGCCAGGATTTCGGCCTTCACTTCAGCCAGGCGTTTACGGTCCGCCTCCCGTTCCTCAGCCGCCTTGAAGAAGCTCCGGTGCATCTTCCTCAGCGTGCGGTCGTAACGAAAATAAAACGCGCCGTTCTCACCGACCACGGCCGCCACCGGCCACATGCGCGCAATGTGGTCGCACCAACCGGCGGGCCTGCCCGTGACCGGGATGACGGCCATCCCGGAATCCCGCAGCCGCTCCACAGCTGCCAAGGACGCCGACGGCAGGAGTCCGTCCTGGGTCAGGGTGTCGTCTATGTCGGCAAGAACGAAGTGGATCTTCTTTTTGAGATGGGCGGGGAATTCTTGAAAGGGTTTCATCCAACTCGCCTCAGACGCCGTGGCGGATGCTTTTGGAAACGGGCCTTCCACAACCGGGCCCCATTCGCGCCCGCAGGGCTGCAGCTTATACCGAACAGAGCTGTCATTTCAAGATGTGAGCTCGCGCCGTGCCTGTGTCCCCCCGCGCTTGCACTGTATGATCTGCGGACGTACTATAGCGGGGCCAATAACCACAAACCACACCGTGGAGGCTAATTATGAAAAAAGATCGACTTTGTTGGGTCTTGTTGCTTCTGGTGTCAGTGGCGACGCCGGGCTTTGCACAGGATATCAAAGGCACCATCAAGGGGGTGTTAGGGTCTGCTGCCGGGGGATCTTTAGGCTCGCAGGGCGATGCCGCCGCCGGGCTGAAAGAGGCCCTCGCTGTCGGGACGGGAAACGCGGTGCAGGCGCTTTCCAAGTCGAACGGCTATTTCGGGGACGCCGCCGTGAAGATCCTGATGCCCGAGAAACTGCGGACGGCGGTCGAGGTTCTCAAGAAAGCGGGATATCAGAAGGAGGCGGACGACTTCGTCCTCAGCATGAACCGCGCGGCGGAACAGGCGGCGCCCAAGGCCGGGCCGATCTTCGAGGATGCGGTGAAAAAGATGACCTTCGAGGATGCCCAGAAAATTCTCAATGGCGGCAACACCGCCGCCACCGACTATTTCAAGTCCAAAACCACACCCCAGCTCACGGAGGCTTTCAAACCCGTCATTGCCGACAGCATGAACCAGGTGGGGGCGACCCGATCCTACAAGGCTATGACGGACCGCTACACGTCGCTGGTGCCCTTCGGCACGACGGATTCATTCGACCTCGACAGCTATGTAACCGGCAAGTCACTGGACGGCCTGTTTCTGAAGGTTGGCCGAGAGGAAGCCAACATCCGCACCAACCCTGCCGCCCGTACGACGGAACTTTTGAAAAAAGTGTTCACAAAATAGGCCCGTCTACGCTTTTTTTCCGAGCACCTGCTCCAGCGCAATGGCGCACTGGGCCTGTGCCTTGTCAGGGCCTTCGATGTTCAGTAGGTGCTGGTCGAAGTCGATGTCCACCAACCGGCAGCCGTGCTGCTCGACCACGTTTTTGACGATGGTGAGGAGTTGATCGTCCCGAAGTTCGTTCATAAGCGGTTATCCTTTCAGGCGCGTTTCACAATTGCCCGTGTAGCCTGTGGCGTCACAGAGTGATCGCCGCGCAGCGGCCGGACGAAGCTGCAAGTTAGGTCTCGGCGTCCTGAAGTCAACCACCCCTCGCGCGCTATTTTTTCAGGGCCCCCAGGATCCCCCTCACCGCCGCCGGCAGGTCGGCCGGCAGCACCACCACCTTTGAGTTGGCGGACTCGGAGATGTTTTTGAGGGCATCCACGTATTTCTCGCCCAGAAGGTAGACGGCGGGCAGTTCGTTTTCCTTGACGGCATCCGTGATTTTTCGAATCGCGAGCTGGGTGGCTTCGGCCAACACCACCTTGGCCTGGGCATCGCGCTTGGAGGCCTCCAGGCGGCCCTCGGCTTCCAGGATGGCGGCCGCCTTCTGCCCATCGGCGCGGGTCACCACAGCGCGGCGCTCGCGCTCCGCGGCCGCCTGCTCCTCCATGGCTTTCTGCATCGTGCCCGACGGTTTGATGTCCTGAATCTCCACGGTCTTCATGATGATGCCCCAGTCGGCGATGTCGTCCGATATCGCCGTCTTGAGCTTGGCCTTGATTGCGTCCCGGGACGACAGCGCGTCGTCAAGGTCCATCTCGCCCACGATCGAGCGCAGAGAGGTCTGGACGAGGTTCTGGATGGCGAGAATGTAGTTCTCCACGCCGTAAACCGCCTTCTCCGGTGAGACGATGTTGATGTAGGCGATGGCATTGACGATCAGGACGGCATTGTCCTTGGTGATCACCTCCTGCGAGGGGATGTCGAGCACGATGTCCTTGGTGGTGACCTTGTGGGCGACCGAGTCGATGTAGGGCATGATGATGTTCAACCCCGGGCCCAGGGTCTTGTGATATTTTCCAAGCCGCTGAACGACTTGCTTGCTGCCCTGGGGCACAATCCGCACCCCCAGGACGATCGTGATCAACACCACCACGACAAAAACCACCACCATCACCATCCCAGGCATAGACTCCTCCCGCTTCGATTTAGGATCAGTTGGGTTATTGATTCTATCGTTTGGCCACAATCAGCGTGTTGCCGGAGATATCCGTGACCGCGACCCGATCACCGACGACCACCGCCTGCTCGCAGATGAAAGGCCATTCCTCCGATCCCAGGACCGGGGTGGTGAACCGCAGCAGGCCCCGCTGGTCCCGGGAAGGGGCTTTGATGACCTGCCCGACCTCGCCAACGATCGCTTCCCGGGATATGCCTGCCTTGGTGCGGTCGGCCATGAGGGGCTTGAAGAGCTTGAACCACAGGAAGGTCATCAGGCAGGCACCCACGGCCCACAGGAAAAGCTGCCAGGTGAAGCTGGTTGCGGGGGCCACCAGCAAAACGCCGCCCACGATGAGACCGGCCAGCCCGAACCAGAAGATAGTGAAGCTCGAAACGAAGAGCTCGGCCAGAATCAACATCATGCCGAAAACGATCCAGTGCCAGTATTCGGGGTGCAGGTCCATGGTGCGGTCCTATAAGAGGATGAAATACAAACCCACTTTTTAATTATAACTCAAGATGAGGCGCGCAGGCAAATTCGGCGCAGGGATTGTTGCGTCAGCCGCCCATCAGGCCGGGCAGATAGAGAGCGATCGCCGGGAAAACCGTCAGAATGATGGCCGTCAGAATGATGGCCGTTAAAAAAGGCAGGGCCCCCCTGAAAATTTCGATGGGGGCGACGTCCTTGGCAATCCCGGCCAGCGTGTAGACGTTCAGGCCCATGGGCGGGGTGATCAACCCGGCCTCCATCATCAACACCGCCACCACCCCAAACCAGATCGGATGGAAATTCAAGCTCACGACGACCGGGTAGACGACCGGAAGGGTCAATACCATCATAGAGACGGAATCGAGAAAGCATCCCAGGAAAAAATAGATCAGGACGATGATTGCCAGGACCAGGTAGCGAGACACCTCCAAATCCGCGATCCAGTTCGAAACGTGGGCGGGGATCGTGGAGAGCGCCAGGAAGGTGCTGAACACCGTGGCGCCGGCGACCAGAAACAGCACCATCACCGTGACCCGCGTCGCCTCCAGCAGGCTGGCAAGGGCGGTTTTCCGGCTCAAGCGCCTTCTGACCAAAACGATCAGCAGCAGCGCGAAAGCGCCGACGGCACCGGCCTCGGTGGGGTTGATGAACCCCCGATAAATCCCGCCCACTACCAGGGAAAACACCAGGGCCGTCTCCCAGATCCCCTTGAGGGCTGAAACCTTTTGCCGCAACGGAATTCGTTCCGAGCGGATCGGCGCCAGGTCGGGCCGGATCAGGACCCACCCAATGACCACCGCCGCATAGATGACGGAAAGCAGAATGCCCGGCAGAACCCCTGAAATAAAAAGCTTGCCGATGGACTGCTCGGTCAGCATGCCGTAAACCACAAAGCCCAGGCTGGGCGGGATGAGAAAACTAAGGGTGCCCCCCGCGGCCACCACTCCGGTCGCCAGACGCGGCGCATACCCGAACCGGCGCATTTCGGGAATGGCCACCCTTCCCATGGCCGCC